>JALOTH010000044.1 GCA_025458035.1 Rhodospirillales bacterium | reverse complement strand
CCGCCGGGACCCATCATTCCGCCACCGGGGCCGCCACCCGGTCCCATCATGCCGCCGCCGGGTCCCTGCGCCCACGCCGGCGCCGTCAGCACCGTCGCTATGGCGGCGGCGCCGGCCGCCTTCATCAGCGTCGAGAGTGTCATCATCGGTTTGGTCCTTTTCAAAACACCCGCGCGGGCCGCCTTGAGGGTTCCCGCCGCGTCGGCCTGGGGGACGCGCCGAGAGGTGGCCGCCGCGCCCGCACCCATACCTATAGCGCGAGTGTGGCGATGCCGTGGTGTTACAAATCGGTTAGGCGGCGCCGGCGGCAAGGGGGCAGCGCCGGCACGCGGCGACGGCGTCAACCGCCAAAGGTTGGCGGGTTGCCGGCGGCTGGCGCCGCTGACGATAATCCGCGGTCGCGGTTGGCCCCGCCGCGGCTCGCCGCCGGCGGTCGCGCGAGATGACGACAGGTGACGACAAATGACGACAGATGACGACAGCGGAACCGGGGCCGGAATCGTAACCCTTTCATATCAATGGGTTGCAGGCATGGCGAGGGCCCGGAATGACGACTTTTGACGACACGGTGACGGCAGCGGCGGGCCGTTGTGACGACATGGTGACGACAGGATGATGACATCGCTGACGACATTGCCCGCCGCTGCCGCTGCCGCTTACGCGCAGTAGATGCGCTCCAGCGCGCTGCGGGACACGTTGCCGGCGTTGTCCTCCGCCTCGATGAAGTAGCGCAGGTCGCCGCCGCCCACCGGCAGCGCGCCGGTCAGGTAGTGGGCGACGATGGCGGCGCCCGTCTGCGACGGATAGGGGCCGCGGTCCTGCATGGCGCTGCGGCTCTCCTTGCCGGCGGCGCGGACCACCAGTTCGACCCGCTTCAGCCCGGCGATGTCGAAGACGAAGGTGTGCACCGTGCCCTCCCGCGGCGCATCGAGCAGGCACCCCTGCCCCCAGCGCTTGCCGCCGGGGTTTTCCGGCGTCACCCAGGGGGCGAAGATGGTGGGGCCGGTGCGATCCTTGCGCGCCGCCAGCAGGCCGTCGATGGCGCCCTTCAGCGCCCCATAGCCCTTGTTGGCGGCGTTGGTGACCTGGCTGTCCCAGACGTGCTGGCCGGTCCAGTACCAGTAGCAGCTGGTCTCGGCGACGAGCATCAGCTGCACCGCTTCGGCCAGCTGCGGGTGGCCCGGTTCGGCGTCTTCGAGGGCGTGCACGGCGTTCTGGAAGGCGGTCAGCACCGCCCAGGAGTTGAGGTCCGGCGAGTACGGCTGGTCATAGCGGCTGAACCACTTCATGAACTGCGGATCGCCGTTGTCGGCGCCGCTCCACGAGCCGGGCTCGATGTGCACCGCCTTCGCCGGGTCGGGCGGGAAGCGCTCCAGGTAGTCGCGGATGGACGACAGCTCGAAGCGGTCGTCCCCTTGCAGCCAGCGCACCATCTCGCCGGTGTTGTGGCGGTAGTAGCTGTCGGCGCCGCCGCCGTGGTTGTCGCCGTCGGAGTGCAGCAGGAAGAAGGGCGGGTGCTTGGGATCGAAGCTGCCGGAGGCGACGATCTCGTCATGCACCTGCCCCAGCACGCTCGGGTATTGCAGGGCGCCGAAGCCGCCGCGGGCGTCCTCGTTGCCGATGTAGCGCTCCGCCGGCACGGCGATGATCTTGTGGGCGGTGCCGTCGGCGTCGACGTACTGCACGTACTCGGGCTTCAGCAGCGAGGGCGCGATCTTCGAGCCGGCCCAGATGTTGTGCAGCTGCAGCCAGTCGTGGACGGCGGGGTTTTCCTGCTCCGCCCGGTTCGGCGGCAGCATGCCCTCGGTGACGCCGGCGTAGGGGTAGTCCTGGCAGGCGCGGAAGCGGTGGATCGAATCGTAGATCACCGCGTCGATGCCCGCCTCGATCAGCGCCGGGATCATCCGCACGTGAAAGGCGGTCTCCGGCGGAAACAGGATGCGCGAGGCCTCGATGCCGAAGGCGTCGCTGATGATCGCCCGGTGCCAGAGGATCTGCTTGACGATGTTGCGGTGGGGGATCAGCGCCATCAGCGGGTGATAGAAGCCGAAGGCGGTGAAGTCGCAGCGGGGATTGCCGCGGGCGGTCTTCAGGCCGGCGAGCGCCTTGAGGCCGCCGTTCCACCCCCCGAAGCGGCCGCCGCACAGGCCGTCGCGGCCGCAGCGGTTGAGCTGTTCGATCAGCGAGCCGGACCAGCTGGTGGACAGGCCGGCGTGGGGCAGGCCGCCGCCCTCGTACTGATGCACGGCGGCGGGGATGAAGTCGGTGTAGGGGCCACCGCGGGAGCCGAAGATGCCGTCCTTCTCGCCGTCCCAGTAGGTGAGGTCGGTGGTGTTGTAATAGGGCTGGTGCATGTGCTTGTGGATGCCGAAGTACAGGCGCACCGCCGCCGCATCGCCGCCCGCCGTCGCCCGCGCCTTCGGCCGTGGCGCGGCGGCGATCGCCATCGCGCGGAATTCCTTGATCCAGTCGCCGCCGCCCGCCTGCTCCCATTCGCCCTTGCGGCAGCCCTCCACCTGGACGTTGACCGGGCCGGCGCCGGTCAGCCCGGCGGCGATGGTGGCGACGTAGCCGACCTCGCCCGCGCCCGCCTTGACCTGGCTGATGGCGCCGCCCTTGACGACGTGCGCGCCCGCTTGCGTGTGGACGATGACCTGCGGGAACGGGATCTCGCCGTCGGCGCTGAACGCCACTTCGAATTGGGGATTACGGCCCGACGGCTCGCAGGTTACCGAGGCCGGAACGTCGATGCTGAGAAACCGGGTGAATACTGCCATCGCCACCTCCTTGTGATGCGTCCGCAATGCCCCTGCCGGGGGCGGTTGGCGGCGGCATCATGGCGAGGAAGGGTGGCGGCAGGCAAGGGGGCGCGAACCGGCTACGGCTCACCCGCGGCGGCATCGCCGGCCGAGGACGGGTTGGCCGAGGATTGGCCGGACCGTTGTCCTTGCCGCCGTTTGCGCAGTTCGTCGCGCCGTTCGGCGGCATCACCGCGGGCGGCGCGCGGCGGCGGCGGCGGCGCGGAAACGCCCGTCGGCGGCGTCGGCGGCTGGGCAACCCGCGGCGTTGGCAGCGTCGGCGGCGTCGGTGGCTGGGCGAGGGCGGCCGACGGCGGTGGTGGGGCCGTGGTCGGCGGCGGTGGCATCGACGCGATCGGCGGTGCCGGCCGTGCGGCGGGCTGCGCCAGCTCGGGCGGATCCCATCCCCAGCGCCGGGCGGCGGCGCGCGCCGCCCGCTCACCGAAGATCGCCTCGGTCTTGTTGAGGTCGGGGCGGTAGCGCTGGCGCTGGCCGCTCCACTTGTAGCAGGCCCTGGCGGCGTAGTCGCAAACCGTATCGCTGTCGATCTGCACGTACCGGCCGCCGCCGTAGCCCGGGCCGTAGGCGTCGCCGAACGAGCCGGCGGAGCGGACACCGCCGGACAGGCAGAGGGGATCGTTCCAGCAGCCGCCGGCGGACGGTGGCGGCGGCGGATCGCCGTTCAGCGTGCGGCAGCCGCCGACCAGCACAACCATCGCCGCCATCCCGCACCATGCCCGCAGTCCGCGCACTCTCGCCGATCCTCTGGCCGATCCGGGCCCGGCCCATGCCCTGCCGAACCGCCGGCACCCTGAAACGGATCGCAGACGAAGATGGCCGATCTATGGACGGTCCGCTGCGCCGCCGCCGCCGGCGTTCAGCTGAGCGCGACGTGGTAGACGCCCTCGGTGTAGGCGGCGACGTTGTCCCAGTTGAACTTGTCCTCGACCGCCCGCCGGCCGTTGGCGCCGAGCGCCCGGCAGTGCTCGTGGTCGGCCAGCAGCGAGCCGATGCCATGGGCCATGCCGCCGGGATCGGTGTTGACCAGGTAGCCGTTGACGTCATGCCAGATGAACTCGCGCGGACCGCCGGCCAGCGTCGCCACCACCGGCTTGCCGGCGGCCCAGGCTTCGAGGACGATGATGCCGAACGGCTCGTTGCGGCTCGGCACGGCGACGATATCGACGGAGCGGATCAGGTCGACGAACTGCCAGCGCGGCAGGTTGTCGAGGAAGATGACGGCGTGGGCGGCGCCGCACTCATAGGCGCGGCGGACGACGTTGTCCTTTTCCGGACCGTCGCCGGAGATGATGAACTTCGTTTCGGGATAGGAGGCGAGCACCATCGGCACCGCCTCGACGAGGATGTCCATGCCCTTCTGCAGCGTCATCCGCCCCGGGCAGAAGACGGTGGGCGCCATCGGCCCGATGCCGTAGCGGCCCTTGACCTCGGCGGGGTTCAGATAGCCATCGAAGGCGTGGTAGTTCACCCCGTTGGGCACGATGTGAATCTTCTCGTTCGGCACCTGATAGATGCGCCGCAACTCGTCGGCGAGGAAGTGGCTGACGGCGATCACCACCTTGGCATTGTGGCAGCCGGCGGCCTCGGCGTCGCGCACCCAGCGGGCAAATCCCTCGAAGAAGACGTTGCCGTCGCGACCGTACTCCGTCGAGTGCATGGTGATTACACCCGGCGTGCCGAAGCCATCCATCACGTACTTCATGGAGTTCGCCGCCAGCCAGTCGTGGGCATGGATCAGCTCGAACTTGCCGATCATCTTGGTGACTTCGTAGAAGCGGTGGGCCATGGACTTGCACATGGAGTCCATGCACTCGACGAAGTTTTCGTTGAGGCCATGATCGACGCGGTGATAGTGGACGCCGTCGATCCCGTCGTAATGGTTCTGGTTTTCCTTGCGCCGGGTGATCACGTGCATCTCGTGGCCGCGGCGCTGCAGGCCGGCGGCCAGTTCGGTGACGTGCACGCCAAGGCCGCCACTGGCGATCGAATGCAGCGATTCCGAAGACAACATGGCGACACGCATGACAGCCTCCTTCTGACAAAAGGCGGCGGGACCTCTGGCAAGCTGCGCTGATCCGGCCATCGCCCCCGGATCATGCCGGTCAGCACCCCGATCCCCGCCCGATGCTTCGCTGCACTGCACACGGCCATAACATGTTTAGGGGTATTTTGCCGGTTGAACAAGCCTTGCCGCCTGCGCGCGCCAGCGTCGTCGCGGTTTTGCATCGGCCGGCCGTCTGCTACCCTCGCCCGCCGATCAACCTTGTCGCCGGGAGTTTGCCCATGGCCTCCGAGCCGCCCACGGCCGCCGTCGTCATCATCGGCAACGAGGTCCTGTCCGGGCGGACGCCGGACGCAAACCTGCAATTCCTGGCGCAGCGGCTGGCGTTACGGGGCATTCGCCTGCGCGAGGCGCGCATCGTCCGCGATGTCGAGGAGGATATCATCGCCGCCGTCGACGCCTTGCGCCGGCACTGCGATTACGTCTTCACCACCGGCGGCATCGGCCCGACCCACGATGACATCACCGCCGCCGCCATCGCCCGCGTCTTCGGCGTTGCGCTGCATCGCAGCGAGGAGGCGGCGCGGCGTTTGCGCCTGCACTACGGCGATGCCGGCCTGAACCCGGCGCGGCTGCGCATGGCCGACGTGCCGGAGGGAGCCGCCCTGCTCGACAATCCGGTCAGCGCCGCTCCCGGCTTTCGTGTCGGCAACGTCTTCGTCCTGCCGGGGGTGCCGATGATCATGCGGGCGATGTTCGAGGCGCTGGAGGGACAGTTGCGCGCCGGCCCGCCGATCGCCTCGCGCCAGGTTTCCGCCTTCACCACCGAAAGCGGCATCGCCGGCCCGCTGCGCGAGGTCCAGGACCGGCACCCGACGGTGGAGATCGGCAGCTATCCGTTCCTGCGCGGCGGACGCTTCGGCGTCAGCCTCGTCGCCCGCGGCGAGGACGCGGACGCGGTCGCCGCCGCCGCGCGGGCGATCGCCGCGATGCTGGCGCAGGCGGGCATCGAGCCGATCGTCGATGATGCGGACGCTGCGGGGTGAGCGGCGGCTCCCCGGTCGTGGTCCCGCTCGTGGCGCCGCCGCCGCCGCCGCGCCATATGCAGGAATAGGACGGGCTCCCGTGTCGTCCCGGAATCGGATCGCGTCATCGCCCATGGACCGCAATCAGCGCCGCTTCCTGACCTTCCTGCTGAAGCACGCCGGCTACGGCACGGCGAGCGGGCTGGTCTTTGGCCTTCTGCTGCTGTGGCTGGACATCGCCGGCCTCAACACGCTGATCGCCAGTTCGCCCGATCGCCCGCTGTTCCTGCTGCTGCTGTTTTTCGGGCTGTTCATCACCTTCGGCTCCATCGGCATCGCCATCGGGGTGATGGAGCTGGGCGAAGAGCGGGACTGACGCGAACGGCGCCGCCGGCGGTCAGCGCTGCAACAGCCAGCCGCTGCCGGCGAGCCGGGCCTGCCAGCCATGGCGCTCCAGCTCGGGGTCGAGGTGTTCCTCCTCGGGATAGCCCACACACAGGTAGGCGATCAGGCGCCAGCTGTCCGGCACCTCGAGGATGCGGTGGACCGCGTCCGGATCGAGGATCGACACCCAGCCGACGCCGACGCCGTGGGCGCGCGCCGCCAGCCACAGGGCATGAACGGCGCCCACCACCGAGTAGGCGAGCGTTTCCGGCATCGTCTGCCGGCCGAGACCGTGACCCGCGCCGGTCGCATCATCGACGAAGGCGGCGAGCTGCACCGGCGCCCGGTCCAGCCCCGACAGCTTGAGGCGCGCATACAGCGCCGCCCGGTCGCCATGGAAGGTGGCGAGGGCGGCGGCGTTGGCGCGGGCGAACGCCTCGCGCACCCCCTGGCGCCGCAACGGATCATCGACCTTCACGAAGCGCCAGGGCTGGGAGTTGCCGACGGAGGGAGCGAGCACCGCCAGCGCCAGCAGCCGGTCGACGAGCGCCGGTTCCAGCGGTTCGGTGCGAAAGCGGCGGACATCCCGCCGCCAGCGATACAGATCCTCCAGCCGACGGCGGAAGTCGCCATCGAAGCGGGGCGGAACGGAAACGGGCTCGGCGGCGATGCTCACGAGATCGCACTCTAGTGCACCGCCCGCCGTCCGCAAGCCGTCTTGTCGGCGCCGGTGCGGCGGTCCCATGTCTGCGTCATGGCAACTGAGATCACCCGCCGCGCCGCCATGGCTGGCGCCCTGCTCGCCCTGGTCTGCGCCGTCGCCCGGCCGTCGTCCGCGGCCGACGCAGCGGGCGATGCCGTGTGGGCGGCGGCGCGCGCCGACGGCGCGGTGCTGCTGATCCGCCACGCCACGGCACCGGGCGTCGGCGATCCCGCCGGCTTCCGCCTCGACGACTGCGCCAGCCAGCGCAACCTCTCGGCGGCGGGGCGCGCGGAAGCGGCGGCGATCGGCGCCGCCTTGCGGGCGGCCGGCGTGCGCGCCGCGCGGGTGTGGTCCTCCGAATGGTGCCGCTGCCTGGAGACGGCGGCGCTGATGGGGATGGCGCCGGTTGCGCGGCAGCCGCTGCTCAACTCGGTCTTCGCGCGGCGCGGTATGGCGGACGCGCAGACGGCGCAGCTCAAGGCGTGGATCGCCAGCCAGCCGGCGGATGGCGGCAGCCTGATCCTGGTCACCCACCAGGTGAACATCTCCGCCGCCACCGGCGTCTTTGCCCGCTCCGGCGAAATCGTCGTCGCCCGGCGCGAGGCGGATGGCGGACTGCGCGCCGTCGGCACCATTCCGCCGCCATAACCCAGCCCGCTTACCGAAGCTTCGCTGCTCATGAAGCGAAGCGGCCATTGCGTTACGAAGAGGGGCGCGGCGGCGATGACCAGCTTGCCAGTGGCGGCCGGCTGCGCCTAGGCTGGCCCGGCCCGCCCGCGTGGCGAAATGGCAGACGCAACGGACTTAAAATCCGTTTCCCTTCAGGGAGTGGGGGTTCGAGTCCCCCCGCGGGCACCAGCGGGAAGGGGCGGCGCCGCACCGTCGCGCGGGCGCCATGGCGCCGCGGCTAGGCCGCCTCGACGAAGCTGTGAATGATGGTCTTGGTGCCGGTTTTTTCGAACTCCACCTCCAGCTTGTCGCCGTCCACCGCCGCAATCCGGCCATAGCCGAACTTCTGGTGGAACACCCGCTGGCCGCAGTGGAAGGCGTGGCGCGGCGCCGGCCGCGGCTGCACCCTGGCCGCCGGGCCGCCGAGGGCGCGCCGGAGGCGATCGCCATCCCCGTCCGCACCGGCGCCATCCCCATCCACCGGGTCGGCGCGCCAGCGGCGGGCGGCGAAATCCGCCGCCACGCCGATGCCCGATGGCGCCAGCACCTCGATATCCGCCTTCGGCAACTCGCCGATGAAGCGGGAGGGCAGCGCGCTCTGCCACATCCCGTAAACCCGGCGGCTGGCCGCGTGCAGGATCACCGCGCGGCGGCGGGCGCGGGTCAGGCCGACGTAGGCGAGGCGGCGCTCCTCCTCCAGCGAGGCGGCGCCGCCTTCGTCGAGCGAGCGCTGGTTGGGGAAGATCCCCTCCTCCCAGCCGGGCAGGAAGACGGTGTCGAACTCGAGCCCCTTGGCGCCGTGCAGGGTCATCACCGTCAGCTTGTCGTCGGCGGCCGCCTCGTCGTTGTCCATCACCAGGCTGACATGCTCAAGGAACGCCGGCAGGCTTTCGAATTCGGCGAGCGCGGCGATCAGTTCCTTCAGGTTTTCCAGCCGGCCGGCCGCCTCGGGACTGCGGTCCTGCTGCCACATCCGGGTATAGCCGGACTCATCGAGGAGCTGCCGGGCGGCGTCGGCATGGGGCATCTCCGTCAACAGACCGCGCCAGCGGGCGATGTCGGCGAGCAGCCGTGCCAGCGTCGAGCGCGCCTGCGGCTTCAGCTCATCGGTGCCGACGAGCCGGGCGGCGGCGATCAGCAGCGAGGTGCCGCCGCCGCGCGCGGCCTGGTGGATGGCGCGCAGGCTGGCGACGCCGAGGCCGCGCTTGGGCACGTTGACGATCCGCTCGAACGCCAGATCATCGTCGGGCTGCACGACGATGCGGAAGTAGGCGATGGCGTCGCGGATTTCCTGGCGCTCGTAAAAGCGCATGCCACCGAGGATGCGGTAGGGAATGCCGACGGTGATCAGCCGTTCCTCGAACTCGCGGGTCTGAAACCCGGCGCGCACCAGCACCGCCATCGTGCGCAGCGCCTCCCCCGCCGCGCGCAGCCGCTCCACCGCGTCGACGAGGGTGCGCGCCTCGTCCTCGCCGTCCCAGCAGCCGCGCACCACCACCTTCTCGCCGCCACCCGCGTCCGTCCACAGCGTCTTGCCGAGCCGCGAGCGGTTGTGGGCAATCAGGCCCGAGGCGGCGGCGAGGATGTGCGGCGTCGAGCGGTAGTTCAGCTCCAGGCGGACGATGCGGGCGCCGGGAAAGTCGTGCTCGAAGCGCAGGATGTTGCCGACCTCGGCGCCGCGCCACGAATAGATCGACTGATCGTCGTCGCCGACGCAGCAGAGATTCTGGTGCGCCTGCGCCAGCGCCCGCAGCCACAGGTACTGGGCGACGTTGGTATCCTGGTACTCGTCGACGAGGATGTAGCGGAACTGCTGCTGATAGCGGGCCAGCACCTCCGGCTCGTTCTGGAACAGGGTCAGCGTGTGCAGCAGCAGGTCGCCGAAATCGGCGGCATTGAGCACCTTCAGCCGCTCCTGGTACTCGTGGTAGACGGCGAGCGCGAGGCCGTCGAGGGCGTCCGCCCCCTCCGCCGCCGTCACCCGCTCCGGCGTCAGCCCGCGGTCCTTCCAGCGGCCGATCAGCGACAGCAGGTAGCGCGGCGGATGGCGCTTCGGATCGGCGTTGCGGGCGTCCAGGAGCTGCTTGACCAGCCGCAGCTGGTCATCGGTATCCAGGATCGAGAAATTGGGTTTCAGGGCGATCCGTTCCGCATGGGCGCGCAGCATGCGCGCCGCCGTGGCGTGAAAGGTGCCGACCCACCAGCCGTCGACGGGAATGCCGAGCAGTCCCGCCACCCGGTCGCGCATTTCCCGCGCCGCCTTGTTGGTGAAGGTGACGGCGAGCACCTGCCAGGGGCGGCAGCGGCCGCAGGCGAGAATGTGGGCGAGCCGTGTCGTCAGCACCCGCGTCTTGCCGGTGCCGGCGCCGGCAAGCACCAGCACCGGGCCGTCGATCGCCTCCACCGCTTCCCGCTGCGACGGATTGAGGGTAGCCAGATAGGGCGCCGCGTCGCCGGTGGCGACGGCTGCGGGGTGAAGCGGGGCGGCGGAGACGCGTTCCATGCGGAGTATATAGCATGCGCCGTCGCCGGCGTCGGCTCCATCCGAGGCGGCAAATCAAGATATTGTGTATAAACCGGATTTCCGGCGCCACGCGGCGTCAGCACGGCGCCATCGCCGGCGGCAGGCGCCGACTCGCCGGTGGCGCGGCGCGGCGCCGGCCGGCCGGCGCTCAGTTCACCGGCATGGCGTCGAGGGCGTAGCCGGTGCCGCGGACGGTGCGGATGACATCGTCATCGCCGTGGGTGCCCAGGGCCTTTCGCAATCGTCGGATGTGAACATCGACGGTGCGCAGCTCGACGTGGATGTCGCGCCCCCACACCTTGTCCAGCAGCTGCTCGCGGCTGAACACCCGGTCCGGCCGCTCCATGAACAGCCGCAGCAGCCGGAATTCCGTCGGCCCGAGATGGATCGGCTTGCCGCGGCGGGTCACCCGATGGGTGCTGAGGTCCATGACGATGTCGCCGCTGGTCAGCCGCTCCTCGCTCAGCGCCGGCCGCGCCCGGCGCAGCACGGCGCGCACGCGGGCCACCAGCTCGCTCGGCAGGAACGGCTTGACCACGTAGTCATCGGCGCCGCTCTCGAGGCCGCGCACGCGGTCGCCCTCCTCGCCCCGCGCGGTGAGCATGATGATCGGCAGCGCCTTGGTTTCCGGACGCGCCCGCAGCCGCTGGCAGACGGAAATTCCCGATACCCCGGGCAGCATCCAGTCGAGAAGCACAAGGTCGGGCTGGTGTTCGTCGACGTAGACGAACGCCTCGTCGGCGTCGCCGGCGACGAGCACGTCGAAGCCCTCCCGGTCGAAATTATAGCGAAGAAGCTCCGCCTGAGCTTCCTCGTCCTCAACGATCAACACACGCGGTTTCACTTAACTGCCCGCCTCTTTTGCCAATCCCAACTCGCCGTTGTTGGCCATGACGGTGTAGCTGGTGACGTCGTCCTTCGGCCGCTCCACCGGCGGCCGCTCGCCCACCACCATGAACTGCACGATCTCGGCGAGGTTCGTTGCGTAGTCGCCGACCCGCTCGAAGTTCTTGGCGACGAACAGCAGGTGGGTGCAGGTGGTGATGCTGCGCGGATCCTCCATCATGTAGGTGAGCAGTTCGCGGAACAGGCTGGTGTACAGCGCATCCAGCTCCCGATCACGGCCGCGGATGACCGCCGCCCGCTCGACATCCCGCGACAGGTAGGCGTCGATCACCTCCTTGATCAGTTCGGCCGCCAGATAGCCGAGGCGCGCCACCGTCTGCGTCGACACGGTGACCGGACTTTCGGAGATGGCGACCGTGCGCTTGGCGACGTTCTTCGCGTAGTCGCCCACCCGTTCGAGGATGCCGGCGGTTTTCAGGGCGCTGATGATCTCCCGCAGGTCCCGTGCCATCGGCTGGCGCAGCGCCAGCATGGTAAACGCCTGCTGATCGATCTCCGCCTGCAGGCTGTCGATGCGGGCGTCGGTCATCGCCACCCCGGCGGCGCGCTCCGGATCGCGGCGGGTCAGCGACTCGATCGCCGAGACCAGCTGCAACTCCGCCAGTCCGCCCATCTCGGCGACGAGATTGTCGAGGCGCTTGAGTTCGTCGTCGTAGGACTTCACCGTGTGTTCGGTGGGCATGTCGTGCAATCCTTCTCAACGCGAGCCGATGGCGCTCAGCCGAACCGTCCGGTGATGTAATCCTGCGTCCGCTTGTCGTGCGGGTTGGTGAAGATCTGCTCCGTATCGCCGGTTTCCACCAGCACGCCGAGGTGAAAGAAGCCGGTGCGCTGGGAGACCCGCGCCGCCTGCTGCATGGAGTGGGTGACGATGACGATGGTGAAGTTCTGCCGCAACTCGTCGATCAGCTCCTCGATCTTCGCCGTGGCGATGGGATCGAGCGCCGAGCACGGCTCGTCCATGAGGATCACCTCCGGCTGCACGGCGATGGCGCGGGCGATGCACAGGCGCTGCTGCTGACCGCCCGACAGGCCGGTTCCCGGCTGGTTCAGCCGGTCGCTCACTTCCTTCCACAAGCCGGCCCGCTCCAGGCTGGTCTGCACCACCTCGTCCAGTTCCGCCTTGCTGCGGGCGAGGCCATGGATGCGCGGGCCGTAGGCGACGTTCTCGTAGATCGATTTGGGGAACGGGTTCGGCTTCTGGAACACCATGCCGACCCGCGCCCGCAGCTGCACCACGTCCAGCTGCTTGTCGTAGATGTCCTGGCCGTCGAGAAGGATGTTCCCGGTGACGCGGCAGATGTCGATGATGTCGTTCATCCGGTTCAGGCAGCGCAGGAAGGTGGACTTGCCGCAGCCCGACGGCCCGATCAGCGCCGTGACCTGATTCCGGTTGATATCGATGGCGACGTCCTTCAGCGCCTGCTTGCTGCCGTAATAGACGTTGACGCCTTCCGCGACAAACGCCGGCACATTGCTGCGGTTCACCGTCGCCGCATCCGATTTCGGCATCGCCGTCGCCCTCACCGTCTCCGCATCGATCGCGCTCATCGTTCACATACTCCCGTCAAGACGACGCGTCCAACCGTCATCTACCACTTGCGCTCGAACTGCCTACGCAGCACCACCGCGATCAGGTTCATGCAGACCAGAAAGCCCAGCAGAATGCAGATCGCCGCCGACGAGCGTTCGATGAAGGCACGCTCCGGCGCGTCGGACCAGATGTAGATCTGCACCGGCATCACCGTCGCCGGGTCCAGCGGGCCGCCGGGAATATCGACGATGAAGGCGACCATGCCGACCATCAGCAGCGGCGCCGTCTCGCCGAGGGCCTGTGCGGCGCCGATGATGGAGCCGGTGAGCATGCCAGGCATCGCCAGCGGCGTTACGAAATGGAATACCGACTGCACCTTCGAGGCGCCGACCCCCAGCGCCGCCTCGCGGATCGACGGCGGCACCGCCTTGATGGCGGCGCGGCTGGCGATGATGATGGTGGGCAGCGTCATCAGCGCCAGTACGAGGCCGCCGACCAGCGGCGTCGACCGCGGCAGTCCGAAGAAGCTGATGAACACCGCGAGGCCGAGCAGGCCGAAGACGATCGACGGCACCGCCGCCAGGTTGTTGATGTTCACCTCGATGATCTCGGTGAAGCGGTTCTTCGGTGCGAACTCCTCGAGGTAGATGGCGGCACCGACGGCCAGCGGAAACGCCAGCACCATGGTGATCAGCATCGTCCAGAACGAACCGACCACCGAGCCCCAGACCCCGGCCAGCTCCGGCGAGCGGGAGTCGCCGGCGGAAAACAGCGTTCTGTTGAAGGCCGTCTCGATCATGCCGCGGCTCCGCAGCCGTTCGAACCATTCGATCTGCTTGTCGGAGACGCGGCGTTCCGCCTCCGCAGTATCGGCGCGGATGCGGCCCTTGGCCAGCTGGTCGAAGTCGTCGGACAGCGGCACCTGCACGCGCACCCGCTGGCCGATCAGCGACGGGTCGTCGATCACGAGTTGGCGCACGAAATAGGTCGCTCCCGGGCTCAGCATCGCGAACAGGGCGCGGCGTTCCGCTCGCGAGGTGACCTCCGGAAACAGGTCGTCCATGGCGTCGCGCAGCAGGCGCTGGTAATCGGCGCGGGACAGCGTTTCCGGATCGCGCGTGCCCTCCGGATCGATTTCCTGCGGGTAGAGCGTCACGTCGAGATTGATCATCGTCTGCGTGAACGCCGGGATCGCCGTGCGGATGATGGTGAACAAGATCACCGCCAGGCACAGCACGGCGAACGAGATCGCCGCCAAGCCGTACAGCCGGAAGCGCCGCTCGGAGGCATAGCGGGATTTCAGGCTGGCGGCGACGACGTCGGCGATGGGCCGGCCGATCGCCGCCTGCGGCGCCGTGGCGAGGCCGCCGAGGGGTTCGTTACTCATATTGTTCCCGGTACCTGGTGACGATGCGCAGGGCGATGATGTTGAGGACGAGGGTGACGCAGAACAGCACCAGCCCGAGGGCGAAGGCCGCCAGCGTCTTCGGGCTGTCGAACTCCTGATCGCCGACCAGCAAGGTGGCGATCTGCACGGTGACCGTGGTCACCGCCTCCAGCGGGTTGACCGACAGGTTCGCCGACAGGCCCGCCGCCATGACGACGATCATCGTCTCGCCGATGGCCCGGGAAATCGCCAGCAGAAACCCGCCGACGATGCCCGGCAGCGCCGCCGGCAGGATGACGCGGCGGATGGTTTCCGACCGGGTGGCGCCAAGGCCGTAGGAACCCTCGCGCATCGACTGCGGCACCGCGGTGATCACATCGTCCGACAGCGACGAAACGAAGGGGATGATCATCACCCCCATGACGAAGCCGGCGGCGAGCGCGCTTTCCGAGGAGATCTGCAGCCCCAGCGAGGCGCCGGTATCGCGGACGAACGGCGCGACGGTGAGCGCCGCGAAGAAGCCGTAGACCACCGTCGGGATGCCGGCGAGAATTTCCAGCGCCGGCTTGGCAAAGGCGCGCACCCGCCGGTCCGCATACTCGGCCATGTAGATGGCGGCCATCAGGCCGAGCGGCATCGCCACGCACATGGCGATGAAGGCGATGAGCAGCGTGCCAACGAACAGCGGCACCGCGCCGAACAAGCCGGTCCCGCCCACCTGCCCCGCCCGCAATGCGATCTGCGGGCTCCATTCCAGGCCGAACAGGAAGTGAAGGGGGGAGACCTTGGTGAAGAAGCGCGCCGACTCGAAGATCAGCGACAGCACGATGCCGATGGTCGTCAGGATGGCGATGGTCGAGCAGATGATCAGCGCGACGATGACCACCTTTTCCACCCGGTTGCGCGCGCGCAGCCGGGGGTGAATGGATTTCCACGCGTAGGTCAGCCCGGCCATGGCGAGGCCGAGGCCGAACACGGTCAAGGCGAGGCGGCTGAGAAAGCGCAGGTGGTTGTAGTAATCCGCCGCCGCCTGCATCACCGGGTCGGGCTCGCGGCTGACCAGACTGCCCCCCGCCAGGTTCCGCACGTCGTTGATCATCAGGCCGAGAGCCTGCGGCGACATTCCCGCCGCCGCGTCGCCCAGCTTGGCGATGAGCAGCGAGCGGATGATGTCCGGCTCGATCGCCACCCAGGCGAGAACCAGCAGCAGCGCCGGCAGCCCGCACCATACCGCGACGTAATAGCCGTGATAGGAGGGCAGCGAGTGCAGCTCAGCGGTGCGGCCGGCGACCGTCCGCACCGAGCGGGCGCGGCCGAGATAGTAGCCGATCGCCGACAATCCGAGCAGCACGATCAGAAGTGTCGTAACGGACATGCCCCAACGCTCTCCGAAGATGCCGCAGCGCTCCGTCTGTGGCGTGTTTTCTTGAGCCGGCTTCGCTGGCTAGCTGGGGGCGGGCGCCGCCGGCCACCGGCCACCGCCCCCTCGTTCGCGCGGCTGCGGAGCCGGGCCCCCTGGGTGTGGCCCCGACTCCGCCCCGCACCAATGGTGATTGGCGCCGTTACATGGAGACGTTCTGCGCGAGGTCGAGGGCGTCCTTGCGCCATTTCGCGCGCTCCGCCTCCGGCATCGCGATCAGGCCCTTGTCGGCGAGATAGCCGTCCGGACCCCACGCCTTGTCGGAGGTGAACTCCTTCAGGAACTCGGGAATGCCGGGGATGACGCCCACATGCTGGCCCTTGACGTAGATGAACATGGACCGGGAGATCGGATACTTGCCCGACGCAATGTTCTCGTAGTTGTCCTCGACGCCGTTGATCTTGCTGCCCTGGATCTTGTCCTGGTTCTGATCGAGGAAGCTGAAGCCGAAGATGCCGAAGGCGTTGGGGTTGGCTTCCAGCTTGCGGACGATGAGCACGTCGTTCTCGCCGGCTTCGATGAAGGCGCCGTCCTCACGCATGCCGTGGCAGATCGCCTTGTGCTTCTTCTCGTCGGTCTTCTTCAGCGCCTCGATCTCGGGAATCTTGTTGCAGCCGCCCTCCATCGCCAGCTCGACGAAGGCATCGCGGGTGCCGGAGGTCGGCGGCGGGCCGAGCACCTCGATCCGCTTGTTGGGCAGCGCGGGATTGATGTCGGACCAGTTCTTGTGCGGGTTCGGCATGAAGCCGCCCTTGCCGTCGGGGACGTCCTTGGCCAGCGCCAGGAACAGATCCCGCAGCGAGATGTCCAGCTCCGGCGCCGCCTTGGAATTCGCCAGGACGATGCCGTCGTAACCGATCTTGACCTCGGTGATCTTTTCGACGCCGTTCTGCTTGCAGGTCTCGACCTCGGCCTTCTTGATCGCGCGCGAGGCGTTGGAGATGTCCGCGGTGTCGACGCCGATACCCTGACAGAACAGCTTGAAGCCGCCGCCGGTGCCGGTGCTTTCGATGATCGGCGTCTTGAAGCTGGTGGTGCGGCCGAATTCCTCGGCGACCCGCGTCGTGAACGGGAACACCGTCGACGACCCGACGATGCGGATTTGATCCCGCGCCTCGGCCGAACCGGCCGCCGCGACGGTGGCCATCAAGGCCAGCGCCAGAGTTGTCCTGATCATTGCAATCTCCCTAACTTTCGCCCAGAGACACGCAGGCGGCCGCTCGGCGGTGCAGGCGGCCGCGCGCCATGCCTGTTGCCCGGACTGTAGAAAGGGACGGCGTAACGATTATGACAGAAAAGTGACGGTTTTATTACAATGCCGCCCGCAGCGGCCCATCGTCGCGCCGCTTCTCCGTGCCCGCCGCCATCGCCGGCAGAATCACGGAAAAGGTGCTGCCCACGCCCTCCTGACTTTCGATGCTCAGCCGCCCGCGGTGGCGGTTGACGATGTGCTTGACGATGGCGAGGCCGAGGCCGGTGCCGCCCATGCGCCGCGATCGGCCCTCGTCGGCGCGATAGAAGCGCTCGGTCAGCCGCGGCAGGTGGATGGCGGCGATCCCGTCGCCCTGGTCGATCACCGACACCGACAGCGATGGCGCCGCCACCGCCGATGACCGGTCCAGTTCGCGCACGACGACGCGCACCGCCGTCGACGGCCGCGCGTACTTGATGGCGTTGTCGAGCAGGTTGTGGAACACCTGGATCAACTCGTCGGCGTCACCGAGAACGGCGGGCAGCCGTTGCGGCGCCTCCAGCCCGATCGTCATGCGGCGGGCCTCGGCGCGGGGGAGCAGGGTTTCGATGGCGACATCGAGGGCTTCCAGCACGTCGACCGGTTCCCGCGGCGGAATGTGTTCATTGATCTCGACGCGGGTCAGCGACATCAGATCGTCGACGAGCCGCGCCATCCGCTTCGCCTCGCCGTGCATCAGCGCCAGAAACCGCACGCGCGCCGCGCCGTCGTCGCTCGCCGGTCCGCTCAGCGTTTCGATGAAGCCGATCAGCGACGACAGCGGCGAGCGCAGCTCGTGGCTGGCATTGGCGACGAAGTCGGAGCGGGTCTGTTCGGCCCGCTTGGCGCGCGTTTCATCCTGCAGCAGCAGCACGTAGCGCGGCCCGGCCGGATTGCCGGTCACCGGCAGCCGGCTCGCGTGCATGGTGAACGTCCGCGCCACCGGCAGCGGCAGGACGATTTCATCGGACAGGGTGACGACGCCGGCGGCCAGGGTCTCGACGGCGGCGAGCACGCTGGGATGGCGGAGGGAAACGGCGAGGTCGCGGCCGAGGGCGCCGATCCCCAGCGTCTCCCGCGCCGCCGCGTTGACGGCGAGGATCTCGCGGGCGCCGTTGAGGACGAGCACCGGGTCGCGAATGGCTTCCAGCACCTCCCGCGGCAGCGCGAAGGGCGCCGGCTCGGCGGCAGCCGGCACCGCCGGCGCCGTCACGGCGTGCCGCCGCGAATGCCAGACCGCGCCCGCCACCATCGTCGCCCCGAGGATGACGGCGGCGGCGGCATCGATCAGGCCGACCACGGCAAGCGTCAACAGCAAAATCGCCGCCGGTGCGAGGGTCAGGTACACCCCGCGGCTGGGCGACGATCGTAACGTCGACATCGGCATCCGTCCGGCCACTGCGCTGCGGCCGGCAGCGCCGCCGGCCAAGGACCGCTCTCGCCGCGAGTTTGCCCGGATCAGCCGCTCAGCGCCACCGGGTTTTGTTCATCGGAGATTTCGCTGACGACGCAATTGCGGCCGCCCCGCTTGGCCCGGTACAGGCCGCGATCGGCCCGTTCGACGAAGCGGCGCAGCGGCTCGCCGAAGGCGAACATGGCAACCCCGATGGAGACGTTGACGCGGCCGAGCTGCTCCTGGCTCTTGCGATGGATGATCACCTTGCCGGCGACCCGCTGACGGATCTTTTCCGCCACCTTGACGGCGTCATCGATTTCCGTGCGCGGCAGCAGCACGGCGAATTCCTCGCCGCCGTAGCGCGCCGCCGTGTCCTGGCCCTTCAGCGATTCGCGCAGGACGCTGGCCAGCAGTTTCAGCACCTGATCGCCGACGTGGTGGCCATAGGTGTCGTTGAACATCTTGAAATGATCGATATCGAGCAGCAGCAGCGACAGCGGCTCGTGCGATTCCATGGCTTCCGAGGCGGATTCGCGCAGCACGAAATCGAACATCTTGCGGTTGGCGAGGCCGGTCAGCGCGTCGGTCATCGCCTCGCGGCGGGCGCCTTCCAGCTGCTCGCGCAGGTGGGTGACTTCCGACCACGACTGCCGCAGCTGCCGTTCGACGTCGCGGCTCTGGTGCGACATCGCCCGCGTCTGCGTCAGCAGCGCCGTCATCAGGTTGATCAGCCCCGACATGTTCGGGATCTGCGCCATCTGGCCGGTGGCCAGTTCGAGGGACTGGTTGTAGGTGGCGGCGTTGCGGCACGCCTGCTCGAGGGCGGCGACGGCGGTCGCCACCTCCGTTTCCATCTTCTCGGCAATCAGGTGCAGCGGCACCGCTTCCAGCGGATGGGCGCAGAACTTGCGGAAGATCTGCGCGCTGACCTCTTCCGAAATTGGCTCGCTGGATGACAGCAGGATGTCGAGCGCCTGCTTCAGGTCGGGGAAATCGCCAGAGAAATAGCCGTACCAGAGCGTGAAGTTGTTCGGGTTGGCTGGGACCCCCCGCTCCTGCATCAGCGACAACGCCGCCTCAGCGTACGCGCTCGCCTCGGCCCGTGAGTGCGCGTAGTCCATGGTCCTGACCGCCTCCACCTTGCGTGCGACAGACCGCAGGGTAGCGGTGTTCCCGTTAATGGACGATGAAGTCCCGCCACGGGGTCAGCGGGGGCGGCGCGCGGCGAGGCTGATGGCGCGTCCCGCCCGCCCCGGATGCGGCCTGTCGCCATCGCCACGCATTTCGGCGGCGATGCGCGCGTGCACGTCGGCGGGAATCGGCCGGCTCCGCCGCGTGCGCAGATCGACGTGCACGCACATCACCTCGTTGCTGGCGGCGAGCGCCCCGTCCGCCTCGCGGCGCATTTCGTGATAGAGAATCAGCCGGCGCCCATCGCAGTCGAGGAAGCGGCTGGTCACCGCCACCGTCTCGCCGGCGCGCACCTCCTCCTCGTAGGTGACGTGCGCCTCGGCGACGAACACCGAGGCCTCGCGCGCCGACCGGTACGCTTCGTCGAGGCCGATCCGCGCCAGCGCGATGTCGGTGGCGTGATCGAAGATCAGAACGTAGTAGGCGACGTTCATGTGGCCGTTGTAATCGACCCACTCCGCGCGCACCGTCTCCCGGTGCGCGGGCGCCCCGCCGGCTTCCGTCATGCCGGCCTCGGCGCAGTCCGCCCGCAGCCGCTGCCGCCGATGCCCGTCCGCTGTCCCACCGCGTTGCCCCTGACCCGCTGCCCCGACGCGCCATGATAGACCCGGCGATGGGCGCACGGCCACTGCGCCGCGTCCACGGCTGGTGGTGGCGGGGCGGCGGGAGAAAAAGCGTTTGCTACCCTGACGGGGGTGTGTTATCCCTTTATAGCGAATAAATCGCAAACTCATCAGGGCAAAATCGCCTGCTCCGAGTCGGAGCGAAAGTATCGTGCGTTCGTCGCGGCGCAATGTCGGCAGCGAGTGAGGCTTTGTGGCACAGTCGTTACGGGGCGGCGCCAGCGATTATTGGCCCTGAGCT
>JALOTH010000149.1 GCA_025458035.1 Rhodospirillales bacterium | reverse complement strand
GAGGCCGAGCCGGCTCGCCACCGCCTGCCGCTCGGCGGATGACAGATCCTGGGCGGTGAAGGCCTGAACCGGATCGCCGACGAAGCGGAACAGCACGAACGCGATGAGGGTGGCGATGATGACGGTGACGGCGCCTTGCGCCAGGCGGCGGAGGGCGAGGCCGATCATCGGCGCGATGCTGCGTCAGCGGGCTGGCTCAGGGGATCACCACCGTTCCGAGATCCAGGATGTTGTCCGGCCGGGCGACGACGGTGATGCCGCGGCGGACGGCAAGGGACACCGGCGGCTGGAACAGCGGCAGAAAGCCGACGTCCTCACGAATGCGGGCAAATGCCGTCTCGATCAGCCGCTGCCGGCGGTCAGCGTCCATCTCCACCTCGATCTGGCGCGTCAACTCGTCGACTTCCGGATTGCAGTAGCCGCCGATGTTGAACTGGCCAACGCCGGCGGCGAGATCGCGGCAGGCTGCGAGATTGAACAGCACGTTATGGCTGTCGAACGAGGTCGGCACCCATCCCATCAGGAAGAACGAGGTGCGGAAGCCGCCGCCCGCCAGCACCCTGGCGAAGTAGCGGGCCTTCGGCACCGCCCGCACCTCGACGCTGATGCCGATTTTCGCCAGCATCGCGGCGACGGCGAGGCAGATGCGTTCGTCATTGACGAAGCGGTTGTTGGGGCAATCGAGCGTCAGCGAAAAGCCGCTGCCATAGCCAGCCTCCGCCAGCAGCGCCCGCGCCCGCTCAAGGTCGTGGGCGTACGGCTGGTTGAGCGCCGCCGAAAAGCCAACGATCTCCGGCGCCACCAGCAGGCCGGCCGGCCATGCCGCCGCGCCCATCACCTTTTCGTTGATGCGATCCACATCGATGGCGTGGGCGAAGGCGGCGCGCACCCGGCGGTCCTTGAACGGGTTGGCGCCCTGAACCGACGCGTAGAGGAGTTCGTCCCGTGACTGGTCAAACCCCAGGAACAGGGTTCGCGCCTCGCGCGCCGTGGCCAGTGCGATGCCCGGCTGGTTGTCGATGCGCCGCCAGTCCTGGATCGGCACGTCGGTGATGGCATCGACGCTGCCGGAGAGGATGGCGGCGACGCGGGTGCCATCGAACGCGATCGGCGTCATCACCGCCGTTTCGGCGTTGCCGGTGACGGGGCGCCAGGATCCGGGAACCCGTTGCAGCGTCGTTGACAACTCGCCCCGCCGCTCGACGATGCGGAACGGGCCGGTGCCGTTGGTATTGACGCCAGCGTGGTTGGAGAGCGTGCCGGAGCCGATGCCCGCCGCCGCCTCCGCATGGTGGCGGCGCGACCACGCTTCATTCATCACGTAGAGGAAGGCGAGGTCGCGCGGCAGCAGCGGATTGGGGGCCGGCGTTGCGATTTCAATGGTGTGATCGTCGAGGCGGCGGATCGCCTGCACCTTGCGGGCATAGGTGCGAACCTCGGACGCGTCGCCGCTCGCCCGCCGCCAGGAAAAGATCACGTCATCGGCGGTGAACGGGCTGCCGTCGTGGAAGTGGACGCCCCGCCGCAGGTGGAAGGTCCACACGGTGGCGGCGGTGCGCTGCCACGAGGTGGCGAGGGCCGGCTGCAGGTCCAGCCGCTCATCGTAGCGGGTCAACCCGTCGTAGACGTTGGCGAGCAGGCCGAGCGTCACCGCTTCATTGGCGCCGTGCGGGTCGAGGGTGAGCGCGTCGCTCTTCGCCGCCCACTTGAACGTTTGCGCCGCCGCCGGCGTCGCCAGCAATGCCACCGCCGCCACGATGGTGCCGAGGACGGGGAGAAGGCGCCGGGCGTGCCCGCAGCGAGTGCGTTTGGCGGCGGGCCGGCGGGGCCGACCGGCGGCGCTGGCCATGGCGGTCACGTCGCCCATCGTCGTGTTCTCTGCACCCCACCCCAGCCGATGTGCGCACGCACGCCACGCGGGCGGCGGACACCGGCACTGTCAAAGCGTCTCCGTAGCGGCGGACGTCGCGGATGCCCGCGAAAGTCGCACACCTTTTACCCCATTCTGGGTAATTAAGTGTGCGGGCGCAAGTCAGGAGGTTGATCGGCATGGTATTCGCCGGTGACCCGGCGCTCCCGTTATAAGGGCATAATGACAGATGCCACATGGCCGCCCTGGATAATTCGCCGCGGAAGGCTAGGCGGCCTGGAGATCATCACCATATCCCGCCTAGGGTGGTCATGACCGGTCGCGCCGCCCTTGCGCCCATGGCAAAAACGCTTAGAGTGCGGGTCAAAGGGCTAACGGGACGCGACGAACATCCCATAACCGCCCATTTTCCATCCGCCCGGCAGCGGTGTCCGCTGTTGCGCCGGCGGCCTTTTCGGTTTTTGGCATAGCGAGGAAACAGCATGACACAGACAGGACGTGACCGAACGAATAATGCGAAGTTGCTCGCGTGGGTCGACGAAATCGTCGCCTTGTGCAAGCCGGACAAGGTGCACTGGGTGGACGGCTCGCAGGCTGAAAACGACGCGCTGTGCGAGTTGATGGTCAAGGGCGGAACGTTCATCAGACTCAACCCGGAAAAGCACCCCAATTCGTACCTGGCACGCTCGCATCCGAGTGACGTCGCCCGCGTCGAGGAACGGACCTATATCTGCTCGAAAACAAAGGAAGAGGCCGGGCCGACCAACAACTGGATGGCGCCGGACGAGATGCGCAAGGTGATGAAGGGCGTCTTTGACGGCTGTATGCGTGGCCGGACGATGTACGTCATCCCCTTCAGCATGGGCCCGCTCGGTTCGCCCATCGCCAAGATCGGCATCGAGATCACCGACAGCCCCTACGTTGTCGTCAACATGCGGATCATGACCCGCATGGGGCAGGCGGTGCTCGACGTGCTCGGCGCCGACGGCTTCTTTATCCCGTGCGTACATTCGGTCGGCGCGCCGCTGGCGCCGGGTCAGCAGGACGTGCCATGGCCGTGCGCGCCCGATATCAGCAACAAGTACATCGTCCACTATCCGGAGACGTACGAAATCTGGTCCTACGGCTCGGGCTACGGCGGCAACGCGCTGCTCGGCAAGAAGTGTCTCGCTCTGCGCATCGCCTCGTGCATGGCCCGCGATGAAGGCTGGCTCGCCGAGCACATGCTGATTTTGGGCCTCGAGTCGCCGCAAGGTGAAAAGACCTACGTCGCCGCCGCCTTCCCCAGCGCCTGCGGCAAGACCAACCTCGCGATGATCGTGCCGCCGAACGGCTTCGAGGGCTGGAAGGCGCTGACCGTTGGCGATGACATTGCCTGGATCAAGCCGCAGCCCGACGGCACTTTGCGCGCCATCAATCCGGAAGCCGGCTTCTTCGGCGTCGCCCCGGGCACCTCGTACGACTCCAACCCGATGGCGATGGAAACGCTGAAGCCCGGCAACAGCATCTACACCAACGTCGTGCTCACCGACGATGGTGACGTGTGGTGGGAGGGCAAGGGCCCGGCGCCGGCCCACGGCATCGACTGGAAGGGCAACGACTGGACGCCCGAATCCGGGACCCCCGGCGCCCACCCCAATGCCCGCTTCACCGCACCCGCGGCGCAGTGTCCGACGATCGATCCGAAGTGGGAGGATCCCGCCGGCGTGCCGATCTCGGCGTTCATCTTCGGCGGCCGCCTGTCGAAGAACTTCCCACTCGTTTATGAGGCGTTCGACTGGAACTACGGTGTGTTCATGGCGGCGACCATGGGCTCGGAGGCGACCGCCGCTGCCATCGGCCAGGCCGCCATCCGCCGCGATCCGTTCGCCATGCTGCCGTTCGCCGGCTACAACATGGCCGACTACTGGACGCACTGGCTGAGCATGGCGAACAAGGGCGTCAAGCTGCCAACGATCTTCCGCACCAACTGGTTCCGCAAGGACGAGAACGGCAAGTTCATCTGGCCCGGCTATGGCCAGAACATGCGGGTGTTGAAGTGGATCGTTGACCGCGTCAACGGCAAGGTGGGCGCGGTCGAAAGCCCGCTCGGGCTGATGCCCCGTTACGAGGATATCACTTGGGCCGGTCTCGACTTCTCCAAGGACAAGTACCAGCACATCATGGACATCAGCCGCGAAGGCGCGATGTCGGAAGCGAAGGAGATCAAGGAATACTTCGCGACCTTTGGCAACCGGTTGCCGGCGGCGCTGGAAACGGAACGCCAGAAGCTGGAGAAGCGCGCCGAACAGGCGCCAGCGGTGTGGAGTATCGCGTCGGCCGCTTAAATCCGCGACCGACTTTCAACAACCATTGGAAGGCCGGCCGCCGGGCCGGCCTTCTTTCTTTTTGGCGGGGCTTGCCGCATCGTGCCATTCCACCTCGCCTGCGGGCGGGTGTGGCAGAACTAACGCTTCACCTGTGTGGGGCAGTCATGCCACAAATGGGGCAAGGAGAACGCCATGCCCGAGCCCTCGCCATCCGCGAAAGCCCGCCGTCAGGTCGCCGCGCTGCCCCTGCGCATCCGTAACGGCACCATCGAGATCCTGCTGATCACCTCGCGGGAAACCGGCCGCTGGGTTATCCCCAAGGGCTGGCTGAAAAAAGCCGCCGCCGCGCGGACGATGGCGGCACGCGAGGCGTTCGAGGAAGCCGGGCTGATCGGCAAGGCTTCGAAGCGGCCATTTGGCACCTATCGCTACTTCAAGCGCCTGTCCGCCACGGAAACGATCGTCTGCGAGGTCGAGGTCTTCATCATCGAAGCTGACCAGCAGGCGGAGGACTGGCCGGAAAAGGCCGAGCGGCAACAGCGGTGGCTGGAGCCCGAAGCGGCGGCGCAAATGGTCGCCGAGCCCGGTCTCGCCGCGCTGTTGCGGCGTCTCGGCACGGCGATGGCGCAGCGGGTGGTGATGACGGGCCGCGGAGCTTCGCCGGCCCAAGTGGCGATGGGGGAGGCCCGCCGCACCCGTCGGAAGGGCTCGATCAAACGCAAGCGGGGCAACCGCCCGCCGCGACGGCACCGCTCGGCGATCGACGAAGCCGACCCCTACGGCGACGCACGCTCGCACGCCCGCTGAACCCGCCGCCGCCGTCTGGTGACCGGCGGACCCGCTCGAACGGGTCCGCCAGCACAGGTGCGGCGCCGGGTGTTGCCGGCCACTCAGACGATCATCGGCACGATCACCAGCGAGACGATCGACAGCAGCTTGATCAGGATGTTCATCGCCGGTCCGGAGGTGTCCTTGAACGGATCGCCGATGGTATCGCCGATCACCGCCGCGGCGTGGGCGTCGCTGCCCTTGGCCTCACCGGGGATCTTGCCGGCTTCGATGAATTTTTTGGCGTTGTCCCAGGCGCCGCCGGAATTGGCCATGAACAGCGCCAACACGACGCCGATGATGGTGGCGCCCATCAGCATGCCGGCAAGGCCGACCGGGCCAATGAACAGCCCGACCACAACCGGCGCCGACACCGCCATCAGTCCGGGCGCGACCATCTCCCGCAGGGCGGCCGTCGTCGAGATCGACACGCAGCGTGCCGTGTCCGGTTTCGCCAAGCCCTGCAGCAGTCCCGGGATCTCGCGGAACTGGCGGCGGATCTCATTGACCATGTCCATCGCCGCCTTGCCCACCGAGTTCATCGTCATCGCCGCCGCCAGCACGACGACGATGGCGCCGAGAAACGCGCCGACGACGACCCGCGGATCGGTGATGTCCATGACGATGGCGCCGCCGCTCTCCAGCTCCACCGCCTGCTTGAAGGCGACGAACAGGGCGAGGGCGGTGAGCGCCGCCGAACCGATGGCAAAGCCCTTGCCCGTTGCCGCGGTGGTGTTGCCGATGGCGTCGAGGCCGTCGGTGATCTTGCGCACGTGCTCGGGGCACTCCGCCATCTCGGCGATGCCACCGGCGTTGTCGGACACCGGGCCGCTGGCGTCCAGGGTCATCGTCATGCCCGCCGTCGCCAGCATGCCGACGGCGGCGATGGCAATGCCATACAAGCCAGCGGCGTTGAAGCCGACGAGGGTGGCGCCGGCGATCAGCAGCAATGGTACGGCGCAGGATTCGAAGCCGACGGCGATGCCACTGATGACGTTGGTGGCGGCGCCGGTTTTCGAAGCGGCGGCGACCCGCAGCACCGGCTTGGAGCCCGTGTAGTACTCGGTGATCCGACCGATCAGCACGCCGGCGATGTTACCACACAGGATGGCGAC
>JALOTH010000148.1 GCA_025458035.1 Rhodospirillales bacterium | reverse complement strand
GCGCTTGTCTCGTACGGCTTCGGCATCCTGCTTCGTCCGCAATTGGATGCCATTCCCATCGGCGGTGTCGGACTGGGTTTCTGGTTCGCGCAGCAGGGCTCGATGTTCACCTTCGTCGCTCTGATCTTCATCTACGTCTGGCGAATGAACAAGCTCGATCGCCAGTTCGACGTGCACGAGTGACGGGGAGCGCGACCAATGAGTTTAACAACACTAACCTGGATCATCGTCGGCGCGACGTTTGCTCTCTACTTCGGGATCGCGATCTGGGCGAAAGCGAGCACCACCGGCGAATTCTACGCCGCCGGCCGCGGCGTGCACCCCGTTGCCAACGGCATGGCGACGGCGGCGGACTGGATGTCGGCAGCCTCCTTCATCTCCATGGCCGGGCTGATCGCCTTCATGGGCTATGACGGCTCGCTGTTCCTCATGGGCTGGACCGGCGGTTACGTCATGCTGGCGCTGCTGCTGGCGCCATACCTGCGCAAATTCGGCAAATATACGGTCCCACAGTTCATCGGCGATCGCTTCTATTCGCAGGCCGCGCGCATCGTCGCCGTCATCTGCCTGATCATCATGTCGGTCACCTACGTCATTGGCCAGATGAAGGGTGTCGGCGTCACCTTCTCTCGCTTCCTCGGCGTGTCCTACGACGTCGGGCTGTTCATCGGCATGGGCATCGTTTTCGTCTATGCGGTGTGGGGCGGCATGAAGGGGATCACCTACACGCAGATCGCCCAATATGTCGTGCTGATCATCGCCTACACGATTCCGGCGATCTTCATCTCGCTGGCGCTCACCGGCAACGTCATCCCGCAGATGGGACTGTTCGGCGATACGGCGTCCGGCACGCCGCTGCTGGTGAAACTGGACCAGACGATCATCGATCTCGGCTTCCCGGCCTATACGGCGCAGAAGACGTCGACGCTCAACATGTTCCTCTACACCCTGTCGCTGATGATCGGCACCGCCGGGCTGCCGCACGTCATCATCCGCTTCTTCACGGTGCCGAAGGTTTCCGATGCCCGCTCGTCCGCGGGCTGGGCGCTGGTGTTCATCGCCCTCCTCTACACCACGGCGCCGGCGGTGGGCTCGATGGCCCGTCTCAACCTCGTCGACACGTTGCAGCCCGGCAAGGTCGGCGATCCGGCGGGCAGCCTCGTTTACGCCGAACGGCCCTCGTGGTTCGCCGACTGGGAAAAGACCGGCCTGCTGAAGTGGCAGGACAAGAACAACGACGGCCGCGTTCAGTACTACAACGATGCCAACAAGGCGTTTGCCGAAAAGGCCGCGGCATGGGGCTGGAAGGGCAATGAGCTGGTCACCCTCGACCGCGACATCATGGTGCTCGCCAACCCGCAGATCGCCGGATTGCCGAACTGGGTCATCGCCCTCGTCGGTGCCGGTGCGCTTGCCGCCGCGTTGTCGACGGCGGCGGGGCTGCTGCTCGCCATCTCCTCGGCGATCTCCCATGACCTGCTGAAAAGCGTGTTCATGAAGGACATCTCCGAGAAAGGGGAGTTGCTTGCCGCCCGTATCGCCATGGCGTTTGCCATCGCCCTTGCCGGCTACTTCGGGCTCAACCCGCCCGGGTTTGCCGCCGAGGTGGTGGCGCTCGCCTTCGGTCTCGCCGCCTCGTCGATCTTCCCGGCGATCATGCTCGGGATCTTCGACAAGCGGACCAACGACATCGGCGCCATCTGCGGCATGCTGTCCGGGATCACCGTGACCATCCTTTATATCTTCTGGTTCAAGGGATGGTTCTTCATCCCCGGCACGGCGATGGCCGCCAACGTTCCGGCGAATTGGCTCCTTGGGATCTCCCCAGAAGCCTTCGGTGCGGTGGGTGCGATGCTCAACTTCATCGTCGCCATCGCCGTCTCGCGGGTGACGGCGGCGCCGCCGGAGCACATCCAGCACCTCGTCGAGGACATCCGCGTCCCGCGCGGAGCTGGCGCGGCCACCGGCCACTGACCGTCTGCCGTCCGCAAGGGCTGGCAACGGCCGTTTTCGACCGCTAAGTAAGGGACCCCGCCCCGTGCGGGGTCCCGTTTTTTTGAGAGCCGACCGTTTGGGAGGGTCCCCAGATGGACGCCGAAGCCACCGATATCCGCCAATTCCTGGCCGTCCACCCGCCTTTTGACCTGCTGCCCGCCGCAGTTCTCGACGCGCTGACGCCGCAGGTCGAGGTGCTGCATGTGCCCGAAGGTACGGTGGTGCTCAAGCTGCACCAGTATGTGGGGGCACTGTACATGGTTCGCTCCGGGCGGATCGAAATCCGCGGTGCCAGCGGCGAGGTGTGGGCGCATCGCAACGAGGGTGAGACCTTTGGCGTGCGTTCGCTGCTGGACGATGGCCGTTCGTCATTCCAGGCGATGGCGCTGGAGGACTCGACGCTGCTGCTGATCCCCGACGGCCTTTTCGCCCGCCTCAAGCTGGAGCACCTGGAGTTCGACCGCTTCTTCACGCCCCTCGGCGGCGCCAGCCAACACCTCGCCCACGCCGGCGAAGGCCTCAGCCGCGAGGATCAGTCCAATCTGATCGCCTTGCGCATCCGCGACCTGATGACGCCGAGCCCGCTGACGGTGGAGGCTGGGCGGCCGGTGCGCGAGGCGGCGGAGCGGATGCGCGAACACCGCATCTCCTGCCTGCCGGTGACCGAAGGCGGAAGCCTGGTCGGCATTCTGACCAATGTCGACCTGCGCGACCGCGTCGTCGCCAACGGCGTGCCGCCCGATACCCCGGTCGGGGCGGTGATGACACGGGACCCGATCACGTTGACGCCGAGAAGCCTCGCCTACGATGCGCTGCTCGCCATGCAGCAGCGGCCGGTTCGCCATCTGCCGGTGGTGGATGGCGGACGCCTTGTCGGCATTGTCACCAACACCGACGTCTATCGCCGTCAGATCCACCACCCCGGCTACCTGAGCGGCAACATCCTGCGCCGGCAGACGCCCGCCAGCCTTGCCGAAGTGGTGGCGCAGGTGCCGCTGCTGCTCGTCGCCATGGTGGAAACCGGTGCCAGCGCGCGTCAGGTCGGCTTGACCGTCACCAGCATCGCCGACATCACCACCTACCGGCTGCTGCAACTGGCGGAGGAGCGCTTCGGCCCGCCGCCGGTCCCTTACCTGTGGATGTGCAGCGGCTCGCAGGCCCGCCAGGAGCAGACCGGGCTATCGGATCAGGACAACTGCATGATCATCGACGATGCCTTCGATGAGCGGGCGCACGGCCCGTATTTCGAGCAGCTTGCCCGCTTCGTTTGCGACGGTCTCAACGCCTGCGGCTATGTCTACTGCCCCGGCGAGATGATGGCGGTGACGCCGAAGTGGCGCCAGCCGCTCGCCCAATGGAAGCGCTACTTCCATTCGTGGATCGAGGAACCGGAGCCGATGGCGCAGATGCTGGCCAGCGTGCAGTTCGATTTCCGGCCGATCCGCGGCGAAACGCGGCTGTTCGATGATTTGCAGGACGAGATTTTCACCAAGGCGAAGAACAACAGCCTGTTCATCGTGTTCATGGTCTCCAATGCGCTGTCGCACACGCCGCCCCTCGGCTTCTTTCGCAATTCGGTGCTGAACTTCGGCGGCGAAAGCAGCGAGGCCGTGGACCTGAAGATTCGCGGCACCGTACCGATCATCGATATTGCCCGCATTCACGCGCTGCGCGGCGGAGTGACCGAAACCAACACCCACGACCGCCTGCTGCGCGCCCACACCGCCGGCGTGCTCAGCGAGCGTGGCATGCGCGACCTTCTTGATGCCCTGGAATTCCTGAGCATGGTCCGCCTCAAGCACCAGTCGCAGGCGATCCGGCGCGGCCAGCGGCCGGACAACCAAGTCTCGCCCGCCGAGCTCTCGCGCATCGAGCGCAAGCACCTGCGCGACGCCTTTCTCATCGTCCAGCGGATGCAGGCGAGCCTCGCCAGCACCTATCAGATCCGCCGCTAGCGCCCGCCGTTCCGCAACCCGAGCCGCAGATCCCCCCATGCCCTTTGACCTGATTACCGCCCTGTTCGTCGGCTGCTTTGCCGGCGGCTTTACTTGGATCCTGTTTCGCGCGCGCCGGCGCCGGCCACCGCCGTTCCTGATTCCCGTCGTCATCGGCGGCGGCATCCTCGGCTATACGGTGTGGAACGAGTATTCCTGGGCGAACCGGACGATCGAAGCGTTGCCGGCGGATATCGTCATCATCGAGAAGCTGCCGTACCGCGCCTTCTGGCAGCCGTGGACGTTGATCGTCCCCCGCGTCAACCGTCTGATCGGCATCGATGCGGCGAACCTGCGGCGCAATGAGGCACTGCCCGGCGCCGTGCTCGTCGACGTTCTGCTTTTCGAACGGATGATGCCGACACGGCGCGTCGTCCAGGTCATCGACTGCAACGGCGGCCGGCGTGCCGATGTCACGTCCGATGAAGCGTTTCTCGCCGGTGCGCCGCCGGCGGCCGATGCGTGGGCGGTGCTGCGCCGCGACAACCCGCTTTACCTCGCCGTCTGCGGCCGCTGAACGCCGCCGCTCAGAACGCCGATCCCGGCTCGTCCAGGAAGGCCAGTTCCGCCGGCGTCGAGGTGCGGCCGAGAATGCGGTTGCGATGGGGGAAGCGACCGAAGCGGGCGATGACCTCGCGGTGCCGTTCGGCATAGGCGAGCCATTCGGCGTTGCCCAGCTCGCCGATCAGCGCACAGGCGCGGTTCTGTTCCACAAGGCTTTCGGCATGTTCGAACGGCAGATAGAGGAACAGCTTGAACACCGCCGCCATCCCCTCGTCGAAACGGCGGGCGATGGCGGCGCGGGCGATCTCGCGGGCGGCGGCGTCGCCGGCGAAGGCGGCGCGGGTGCCGCGGAAGATGTTGCGCGGCAACTGATCGAGCAGCAGCACGAGGGCGAGGGCTCCCTCCGCCGTCTCGGCAAGGCGGTGCAGGCGGCCGTCCAGCGCTTCACGGCAGGCGTCGGCAAAGTGGTTGGCGCAGGCGGCGTCGAACTCCGGATCGGCGAGGAACCACTCCGGGCGCACCCGCCAGCTACCGTCGGCGGCCGGCGCGCCGAACCAGAAGGCGAGGACGCGCGCCGCCAATGTCGCCAGGTCGCCGTTACCGTTCGCGGGCTGTGATGAGAGCATGACCGCGTCAGCGTAACCGCTCGCCGGTCCGCCGTGAAGGGGCCGCGATGCGCCGATACGGCCACAGCCGCCGGTCATTCCGGCGCTGGCGACGGCGCGATCGCCGCCCGTCCGGACGGGGTCAACTCCCCACAGCGCCAGACGCTGTAGGGCGTCCGGCTATCCCAGTCGAAATAGAAGGCGTTGCCGACGCGCCTGCTGGCGATCTCCTCTTCGAGCCCCTGCCGCACCTCGCGAACGGTGCGTGCGCGCTCATCGTCCTCGAGCGGACAGCTCGGCGACGCGTTGGCGAGGCCCCATTCGGTAATCCAGCACGGGATTCCCTGGCCGGGTGCGGCGCAGGACGCGAGCATGGCGTCGATATGCCGGCGGCGGACGATCGGCGCCACCGTCGTTCCGGGATAAACGTGGATGCCATAGGCGTCGATGTGCCGGTCGATGCCACGCGCCCGCAGCATGGCGATAAAGGCGTGCGCGTCCACCCGCTCCATCGCCCGGGCATCGGCAACCTCAATGGGGGTATCGGCGGCGCCGGCGGTGATGATCTGTGCGCCGCGGTTGGCGCGGGTCATCGACAGTTCCTCGCGAATCACCCTGACGATCTCCACGTAGCGGTCGAGCCCCGCCGCAAAGGCGGACGGATTTCGCAGTTCCGTCACGGTGCGGGCGGTGCGGCGGTGCGCATCGGGGTAGACGTGCAGATCGCCGTTATAGCCCGCCCAATTCAGCTCGTTGCCGGGCTGGATCGCCGCCAGCACGATGCCTTGCCGGTCGATGTCGTGCAGGGCTGCGGCAAAGGCCGTGCGGAAGGCATCGAGGTCGATGTCCGATAGCCGATACATGTCCCAGACCCGGCCATGGCCGGGACGTTTCGTCACCTTAGGCCGATAGAAGGCGGGCGTGCCGAGGGGGATTTCCAACAGGATGCGCATCCCGTGGCCGCTGGCGACGCGGACGGCGTCGAGACTGTTCGGGAAGGGCGCGGTCAGCGACAGCCGGATGAGACGGACGCCGTTGGCCGCCATGTCGGCGAGCAGCCGCTGGCGGGCGTCAG
>JALOTH010000147.1 GCA_025458035.1 Rhodospirillales bacterium | reverse complement strand
CGCGGCGGGCCCGCCGCCGTTCAGCTCAATGATGACGAGGAAACCGGCCGGCAGTTGCGGCAGGCCCCCTTGCGGCGGCGTCAGGCCAGGATTGTTCAGGCCTTCGTTGCGCTCGTTCTCGATGACGACGGCGGCATAGCGTTTATCGGGACTGACTGCGACCGAGTCCGGCTGGCCACCCAGATCGAGTGTTCTGATCAGGCTGCGGCTGGCGATGTCGAAGACGAGAAGGCTGCCCGACGGGCTCACGAAACTGGGCGAGGTATTCAACGCGACCAGAACGTAGGGGCCGACAACCGCCACCGACGTCGGCTCGCCGTCGACGGGGATGACACCCGCACCCACCGGGTTGGTGGGATCGGTGATGTCAAGAAAGCCGATCTGTTCGCCGACGCTGTCGACGTAAATGAGCGTCATGCCGTCCCCGCTGGCCGCGAGGATTTCGGCGACCCGCGTGTTGGTGCGCACCGCCGCCGGATCATTCTTCAGCACCTCGAAGGTGGAGACGCGCTCAAACTGCGGCGTGCCGCCACGGCCGGCCGCCTCGGCGATGCCGATCGCGGTCGATGCGGCGAGGCTGAGCGCCAGCCCCACCGTTGCCATGGGTGGGAGCAGTCGACGTTTGCCTGACATGATAAGTCCTCCGTCCCTAAAGTGGCGCGCGGCCGATGGCCGTTCGCCGTTATCCCGTTGCCGAAACGGCCGGGTCGGCCATCGGCTCTCATTCTTCGCCGTCGCACCGGCAGCGACAGCGCGGCGCCACGCCGGCGCACTCCTATAGCAGCGGTCCGTGATACATTTATGACAGTTCCGCCAGACAGCTGGATTTAAGCCCTAGCAGGCGGATGGCGAAGCTTGCGGGGATGCGGCGCCGGTGACCCGCAACCACCGTCGCCATGGCCCGCCAGCCCATTCCTTGCGGGGGTGGGGTGAGCAGCTTGCGCCCCCGCTTGGGGAATTTAATCCGGTGTAGCGTTTTGCTACTTTTGATTTAGACGCAATCGGATCGCGCCGGAGAGCGCGGCCGCCAGGATAGGTGAGCTGCATGTTGGGAACACGCATCGGGGTGGAGCGGGCGATAGCCGTCACGGCTTTTTGCGCCGCCATCGCCATGGCGATGCCGGCACAGGCCTTCTTCGCTCAATGGACGACGGGAACGGGCGCCAACAATCATTGGTACGAGTTGGTGCTGGACGACACGAAGGGCTGGACGGCAGCGCGCGGCGCGGCGATCGCCAAGGGCGGCTATCTGGCAACCATTACCAGCGCCGGGGAGCAAGGCTTCATCGTGAGTTCGTTTTTTGCTGTCGACTCCGGCTACGGCTCCTACTGGATCGGCCTCAGCGATGCCGCCACCGAAGGCACGTTCCAGTGGGTCACTGGCGAAGCGTTCAGCTGTGCGAACTGGGGCGGCGGCCAGCCGGACAACAATACCGGTGTCGATTTTGGGGGAGCCAATGGCGAGGACTATGCGCAGTTCGTCTGGCGATCTGACGGCACAACGCCGCACCAGGGCCGCTGGAACGACGCGCGGGAACAGGGCTACTTCGGCTACTCTGTCGGCTCAGGGCTCTCTCACCTGAACCGCAAGGGCTATCTCGTCGAGTACGAGGTCACGCCGGTCCCGCTGCCGGCAGCGCTCCCGCTGTTCGCCACGGCGATGGCCGGCCTCGCCTGGCTCGGGTATCGGCGGAAGGACTGAGCGATGTCGCGCGAGGAACCGATGAAAGCGGCCAGCTTTCCCCGGAAGGGGGTCAGCTGCCGCGGCTATCCTTCCTCGCCTGCGCGGCCTTCACGAACTGCGAGACGCGGCCCACCTCCATCGGCCGCGTTAACGACGGAGCCTTTTTCGAGGCGATGTTGCTCATACCGCTGCCGGCAGTGCGGCCACCGCTCGGCGGCGCTTGCCGCGGCGACGCCATCCGTCTCAAGCGCAGCGCCTTCTGCGCAATCCGGACCTGATCGGGTACGGAGACGGCGGCGGTGCGGCGTGCCTTTTCGCTGTTGAGGCGCTTCAGCGCCGCGGATAACGCCTCGGCCTTGCGCGCCGACCCGGCGTTCTCCCGCGCCGCCGCCTTGCCGGCGGGATCACTTTTGCCCCGCATTTCGCGGCGCTGACGGCGGGCGATATCGCGTGCCCGCTGCCGCCGTTCCCGCACCAGGCGGATCAGGCCGGCAAGGGCATCGTCGCTGAGCTGCCGCACCGCCGCCGTCCGCGTCTGATCGACGAGCTCGCGTTCGCTGCCGTCGAGGAAACGCGCCTCATCGCGGCGGCTCATGGACATTACCTGCTTTCCCTCCTTCAACACTCACCGCGTCAGCGCGGGGCGATCACCATCACCATCTGCCGGCCCTCCAGCTTGGGGAACTGCTCCTGCTTGGAGATCGGCTCGAGTTCCTCGCGGACACGGTCAAGCACCTTCAGCCCGAGATCCTGGTGCACCATCTCCCGCCCGCGAAAGCGGATGGTCACCTTGACCTTATCGCCCTCTTCGAGAAAGCGGCGCATAGCCTTGATCTTGACCTGGTAATCATGCTCATCAATGCTCGGGCGCATCTTGATTTCTTTAACCTCGATAACCCGTTGCTTCTTGCGAGCTTCGTTCTTCTTTTTCTGCTCTTCGTATTTGAACTTCCCGATATCGAGGATCTTGCACACGGGCGGTTCCGCCAGCGGCGCCACCTCGACCAGATCGAGCCCGGCCTCATAGGCCATCTGCATGGCTTCGCGGGTTGGCACGACGCCGACCTGATTGCCTTTACTGTCGATGAGACGGACCTGTGGGACCCGGATCTCAGCGTTGACCCGCGGGCCCTCGCGGGCCGGTGGCGGTGTCAGGGATGGACGCGTGGCGATACTTCACCTCCATTGCGCAAACATGTGTCAACTGTGGCAGCCGATCGCGGACCCCCCCCCGCTCCCGACGCCGGGACTGAGCTTGAAGGCCATGCCAGCCTGCGGCGCCGGCGGCGGCGAAGCCGTCACGCCGCCAAGCGACGCCCCTCGCCGCTGCGGTTTTGATGGCCTGCCAACGAGCGAAACGGAATTCCGGGAGGCGACGGCACGGCGGCGGCCGTCACCACCGACGTTTTCGGCGGGCGTCATCGGTTAGCGCCCCGCTCCGTCGGCCTCCGCCCCTCCGGCTCGCCCTGCGCAGACCCCGTTCGCCGGCAGCAGCGAGACTGCCGTGGGCCGCCGACCCACGCTGCGTTCAACTCCGCCAAGCAGAGCGCGCCTGCTGTGCCAACGGCCCGGAAGCCTCCATCGCCAATTTAGCAATCGCCGCGTCAAGGGCAAGGATTTCTTGCGCTTTTCCCCCCTCGGTGCGGATCGCGACGGAGCCATCCTCGGCCTCGCGGGCACCGACGACGACGAGAACCGGCACCTTGGCCAGCGTGTGCTCGCGGACCTTGAAGCCGATTTTCTCGTTGCGCCGATCGAGGCGGACGCGCAGGCCGGCAGCAGCGAATGCCGCCTCCACCCGCGCCGCGTAGGCGTCCGCCTCGTTGGTAATGGTGGCGACGACGATCTGCACCGGCGCCAACCACAACGGCAGCTTGCCGGCGTAATGCTCGATCAGGATGCCAATGAAGCGTTCGAACGAGCCGAGCACGGCGCGGTGCAGCATCACCGGCCGATGCTTCTCCCCGTCGACGCCGACGTAGGTAGCGTCGAGCCGCTCCGGCAGAACGAAGTCCACCTGCAGCGTCCCGAGTTGCCAGTCGCGGCCGATGGCGTCGCGCAGCACGAACTCCAGCTTCGGCCCGTAGAACGCCCCCTCGCCGGGGTTGAGCGTGGTCGCCAGCCCTGCCGCCGCCGTCGCCTCGCGCAGGGCGGCTTCGGCGCGGTCCCAGATCGCATCCTCGCCGGCCCGCTTGGCCGGACGGTCGGAGAACTTCACCGCCGGCGCATCAAAGCCGAAGTCGCGATAGATGCTTTTCAGCAGGTCGCAAAACGCGATCGTCTCGCTGACGATCTGCTCCTCGGTGCAGAAGATGTGGGCATCGTCCTGGGTGAAGGCACGCACCCGCATCAACCCGTGCAGCGCCCCCGACGGTTCATTGCGGTGGCAGGAGCCGAATTCCGCCATGCGCAGCGGTAGATCGCGGTAACTCTTGATGCCCTGACGGTAGATCTGCACATGGCCGGGACAGTTCATCGGCTTCAACGCCAGCACCTTGTCCTCGGACTCGGCGGTGAACATGTGTTCGCGGAACTTCTCCCAGTGGCCGGAACGTTCCCACAATGAACGGTCGATCAACTGCGGCGTGCGCACCTCGACGTAGCCCGCAGCGTCGAGGCGGTGGCGCATGTAGTCCTGGATCGTCCGGTAGAGCGTCCAGCCGAGGGGGTGCCAGAAGACGCTGCCGGCCGCCTCGTCCTGAAAGTGGTAAAGGTCCAGTTCCCGGCCGAGCCGGCGATGGTCGCGCCGTTCCGCCTCCTCCAGCATTTTCAGGTGCTGGGCAAGCTGCGCCTCGGTCGCCCAGCAGGTACCGTAAATTCGCTGCAGCATGGCATTGCGGCTGTCGCCCCGCCAGTAGGCGCCGGCGATCTTCATCAGTTTGAATGCCTTCCCAAGCTTGCCGGTGGACGGCAGGTGCGGACCGAGGCAGAGGTCGAGCCAGTTACCCTGGCGGTAGACGGTGATCGTCTCGCCCACCGGCAAGTCGGCGATGATCTCGGCCTTGTAGTGCTCACCGATGGACTCGAAGTAGGCGATGGCGGCGCCGCGTTCCCAGACCTCGCGGCTGATCGTCTCGTCGCGATCGACGATCTCGCGCATGCGCGCCTCGATCCGCGGCAGGTCCTCCGGCGTGAACGGCTCGTCGCGGGCGAAGTCGTAATAAAAGCCGTTCTCGATGGCGGGGCCGATGGTGACCTGCGTGCCGGGATACAGCTCCTGCACGGCTTCCGCCATGACGTGGGCGCAATCGTGGCGCAGCAGTTCAAGGGCCGCGGGGTCGTCACGGGTGACGATCTCGACGCGGGCATCCGCCTCGATCGGCCGTTTCAAGTCACGCAGTTCGCCATCGACGCGCACCGCCAGTGCCGCCTTGGCGAGGGAGCGGCTGATATCGGCGGCGACCTCGTAGCCGGTCACGGCGCCGGAATAGGCGCGCTCGCTGCCGTCGGACAGAATGAGGCGCACGCCGCCTGCCAAAGCCACGCCGCCAGCGGCCTGTGCGGCCGCGCTATCGTTCACGTTTTGATCATTCACCGTGGCAATACCATCACTGTTGCCGCCGTGCCAGCCCCCGACGGTCTCGCACTCTACGGATCGCGCCAGCCCTTGGCAACCGCGCCGCTCGCCGGCATTGTTGCGCTGCGAAATCTCGGAGATGGCGCCCGGCTGCTCGCCGTGACGCCCCAGGGAGATCGGTCACATGGGTGATGTGCCGGCGGCGGCTGACCTGTTGAAGGTGCCTGACGGGCATGCGCTGGCTTACCATCGGACGCAGGGCCGATCGCCCGGTATCGTCTTTCTTACCGGCTATCAGTCCGACATGACCGGGCAGAAGGCGGTTGCCCTCGAGGCGTTCTGCCGGACCCACGGCCATGCCTTCGTCCGCTTTGATTATCTCGGCCACGGCCAATCTTCCGGCGCCTTCACCGACGGCACCATCGGCCGCTGGTGCGAGGATGCGGTGCTGGTGCTCGACCGGTTGACGGCCGGTCCGCAGGTGCTCGTCGGCTCTTCGCTCGGCGGCTGGATTATGGTGCTGGCGGCGCTGCGCCGGCGTACCCGCATCGCCGGGCTCATCGGCGTCGCCGCCGCCCCCGATTTCACCGAAGACCTGATCTGGCCGGAACTTTCGCCGTCGGAGCGCGGGCGATTGGACACGGAAGGCGTCGTCCATCTCGCCAACCCCCATGGCGAGGCGCCGACGCCGGTGACGAAGGCGCTCATCGAGGACGGGCGCAAGCACCTGGTGCTGCGCGGGGAGATTCCGCTCACCTGTCCGGTGCGGCTGATTCACGGCCTTGAGGATCGGGACGTGCCGTGGCGGACGTCGGTGCGGCTGGCGGAACGCTTGCAATCGGTCGATTGTGAGGTGGCGCTGATCAAAGGCGCCGGGCACCGCCTGTCGGAAGCAGCGGACTTGGCGCGGCTGACGGCGACGGTGGAACGGCTGCTCGTTCGCCTCGACAGCGGTCGCTGCTGACCGTATTCCACGCTTCTCGCCTCG
>JALOTH010000043.1 GCA_025458035.1 Rhodospirillales bacterium | reverse complement strand
CGCAGCTGCCAGATCACGTCGGCGTCCAGCTTGGCACCACCGGAAACGAGAAGGCGCAGTCGCGGGCCGACCTGCTGGCGGATCGGCGCCAGCAACACGCGCCCGGAGTTCCAGTCGAACTTCTGTGCCGTCATCCGCGAAACGCCGGTCAGTGCCCGGAACAGGATGGCGGCGAGACGGCCCCGCTCGTTTGCCCGCGCCGCGATGCCCGCTGTCAGCGCCGCATAGAGGCGCGGCACCCCCGCCAGCACGGTGACGTCGGCGGCGCGCAGCGCGGTGACCAGTTGCGGCCCACTGACCCCCTCTGGTAGCACGATGGTCATACCGATGGCCACCGACGTCAGGACGCCGACGATCCAGGGGTAGGCGTGGTGCAGCGGCAGCGGCAGCAGCAGCCGGTCATCACCACGGACCGCCCCGGTCGCGCGGATGCCATCGACATTGGCCGCCACATTGCGCTCGCTGAGAAAAAAGGATTTCGGAGTCCCCGTGGTGCCGGACGTGTAGAACAGCGCCAACGGCCGATCGGGGTCTCGGTCGGGGACCAGGGGGGCTGCGTCCGCCGCCGTCGTCAGCAGGGACCGCCAGTGCGGCACCGCTGCGGCGTACCCATCCGGCGGCACATCGTCGAGGCGGAACAGGGCCTCGTCGCGGTGCGTGTTCTCCGCCGTGAAGGCGAGGAGATGCGTTGTCGCGGCGAAGGTCCGGGTTGCGCCACTGTCGCGGAGGAAAGCGAGGGCTTCCGCATCCGCGGCCTGGTCATCGATCGGGACAATCACCCCGCCTGCTGCGACGATGGCGAGTGAAACGATGATCCCGTCGGCGCTGTTGGGCCCCCAGAGCCCCACCGTCTCGCCGGCGGCAAGCCCCTTGGTGCGCAGACCGGCAGCCAGTTGGGCCGTCAATTGGGCAACCTCGCCGTAGCTGAGCGGTGTCGTCGCCGTTCCTTTCACGGCGACAATGGCGGGATGGCTGGCCCGTTCAGCCAAGGCCGCCAGCAGACCGGCGATGCTGAAGTCCGCCGCCATGCGGCCCTCCTTTCCTGGCGCCCGGTTCGTTGCAGGGGATGAGATGGGAAGCTTATGAAACGATTGCTGCCCGCTCAGCGGCAGGCCAACGGGTGAAGGGTCGCGACGCCAGATTGACGTTGAAAAACCGGGGATCCAGGGTCACTTCGCGGCCGACCCAGGGCGGCAACGTCACCGCCTGATCCACGCGGTCCAACTCGACCTCGGCGACGATCAGCCCCGCATTGTCGCCGATGAATTCGTCGACGACCCAGCCGGTCCCTTCATACTCGACCGCATAGCGAGTTTTCTCGATGAGCGGGCGCTGGCACAGCCGGTCCAGCATCGCGCCGGCGTCGGCGGCCGGTATCGGGTACTCGAATTCGGCGCGAGCGATGCCGCTGTTGTCACCCTTGATGGTGAGAAAGCCGTCGCTGCCAAGCGTGCGCACGCGCACCACGGTGTCCTGACGCGAACAAATATAGCCCTGACGGATGACGAGGCCGTGTGAGCCGAACCGCCAGCCGTCACCACTGACGAGAAACTTTCGTTCAATCTCGATCCCCATCTGCGCTGTCGTCCGTCATGTCCTCGGCATCGCCGTCCGCACGGATCGGCGCCATTACCCCATCCTCTTCAGTTTCGCGGTCTTCACCCCCGCCGTCTCCACCCCCGCTGTCGCCGACAGTCACGTCCGATGCCCGACCGGCGGTGCGCACGCCATCGAGACGGGCGCCGGGAAACGTCGCCAGCACCGCCTTGACCAAAGGATGAGCGGCGGCACGGGCAAGGCGCGAAGCGCTGGCGGCGTTTCGCTGCTCGGTGATCGTCGCTCCACCCGGCGCGTCGGAAACGGACACCAGCCAGCGTTCACCGGTGTGCTCGGCAAGGAAGCGGCTCAGCCGCTGCGGCAAATCGGGCGGGGCTGCCTCCTCCAGACGCAACTCAATGCGGCCGCGCTGAAAACTGACCAGCCGGACGTTGCCGAGGACGTGGCCGTGGAGAATCATCTCCCGCTGCTCGGCCAGCAGGTCGACGATATCCTCGAAGCATCGTGGGGGCGGGCGTTTACCGCCGTCCGGCGTTGATGCCGACGCGTCCGTCGTCGGGACCGTCAGCGGCGTTGTCGCCGCCGGCTTGGCGACGGGCAGCGTCGAGCCCCGGCGATCGAACGCCGGCGAAGCCGGTGGTGCCGGTACCAGGCTTGCCGCGGCAGGACGCGAAGGCGCCTCCGGTCTGGCGGGAGGTGCCACCGCCCGCTCGTTCGCCGAGCGCGCCGGCTCCGTGTCCGGCGCCGCGGCGCTCAGCCGTTGCAGCGCTTTGGCCGGCGTCGGCAAGGTTGCCGCATAGCACATGCGGATGAGCGCCATCTCCGCCGCTGCCAAGGGTTGCGGGGCGTAGCGGACCTCGCCGAGGCCTTTTAGCAGGATCTGCCACGCACGGCTGATCTCAGCGACGTCGAGACGCTCAGCCAGCTGGCCGCCGCGCACCCGCTCGGCCTCGGCGATATCGGGGCTGTCGACGACCGTCGGGGTGATTTTTATGCGCGTCAGCCAGTGGACTGCCTCAAGCAGGTCTTCGAGCAGCAGCAGCGGATCGGCGCCCGCATCGTACATGGCCGAAAACAGGGTCAAGGCGGCGCCGGCATCGCCGGCGAACAGCGCTTCGACAAGCTCGAAGATCTGTGTGCGATCGGCAAGGCCCAACATCTCTTGCACCATCGCCGCGTCAACGGCTCGCCCCGCCGCCAGCGCCAAGGCCTGATCGAGCAGCGACAAGCCATCGCGAATGCTGCCATCGGCGGCGCGAGCGATCAGCCGCAGCGCTTGCGGGCTGACGCAAGCTCCTTCGCGGCCAGCGATGTCGGCGAGATGGCCGGCGATGCGGCTGCCGTCGACGCGGCGCAGATCGAACCGCTGACACCGCGACAGCACGGTCACCGGCACCTTGCGGATTTCCGTCGTGGCGAAAACGAACCGCACGTGCGGTGGCGGCTCCTCCAACGTCTTGAGGAGGGCGTTAAACGCCTTTTCCGACAACATGTGCACTTCGTCGATGATATAGACTTTGTAGCGGCCCGTCGTCGGCCGATAGCGCACGCCGTCGAGCAACTCGCGGATCTCGTCCTTGCCGGTATGAGTGGCGCCGTCCATTTCGATGACATCGAGGTGGCGGTCGTCGGCGATGGCGCGACAATGCTCGCAGACGCCGCACGGCTCGGCGGTCAGGCCGCCCTTGCCGTCCGCCCCCACACAGTTGAGGGCGCGAGCGAGGATGCGGGCGGTGGTGGTCTTGCCGACGCCGCGAACGCCCGACAGCATGTAGGCTTGGGCGAGCCGGCCCGAACGCAGAGCGTTGGTTAGCGTCCGCACCAACGCGTCTTGGCCCACCAACTCGGCGAAGGTGGCCGGACGGTACTTGCGCGCGAGCACTCGGTAGGGCGCGCGACCGTCACTCTTCAAAGCGGAAAGGGCCTCGGCATCGGTCATCGCCGGTCGCGGGTCCGGTCCTTCGATCCGCCGGGGGGCCCGGCATCACCATCACAGAGGGTGGGAGATTGGACCGGCGACCCGGACCGAAACTCGTTACGGCTGCTTCCTTCCGGACCTGACCGGGTTGGCGAGGGATCCGCCCGCGGCCAACCTCCCGGCGCCTACTCTAGCATCGTCGTCCCGGACCGTGGCAAGGGGAATGGCGGGATGAATCGATGGTGGACGCAGAGAGAAGCATTTGCATGGCTGCGTTGGAAGGAATAGGAAGGAGGCTCGCAGCAGCGTTCCCCGTTGATGGCTGGGCAGAGTAGTTCGTGGCGTATGGACGCCGCCGTCGGCGAATGTATGCGCCACCGGCCCGCGGCCCCCGCGGCTGCTGTCGGCCCGATCGGGGCGCGGCGAGTGTCCGGTAAATGGGATTCACGATGATAGGACAGGTGGGTAGGCAACGATGAGCGGTGGCATTCTTTCCGGTATGCGGATCGTGGAGGGTTCGGCCTTCGTTGCCATGCCCGTCGGTGGCATGACCATGGCCCAGCTTGGCGCTGACGTCATTCGGTTCGATCCGATTGGCGGTGGACTCGATTACACCCGATGGCCGGTCACCCTTGACGGCCAGCACAGTCTGTTCTGGGCGGGTTTCAACAAGGGCAAGCGTTCGATTGCCGTGGATTTTCGCAAGCCGAAGGGGCAGGAGGTTCTGACCCGGCTCATCACCGCCCCCGGGGAGAATGCGGGACTGTTCGTTACCAATTTTCCGGCGCGCGGCTGGCTCGATTATGAAAAGCTGCGCAGCCATCGGCACGATCTGATCATGGTCAACTTGGTCGGGCGCCGTGACGGCGGATCGGAAGTCGACTACACGGTCAATCCGCAGACCGGGTTGCCGTTCGTTACCGGCCCGACGGCGTTCCCGCGGCCGGTCAACCACCTGCTGCCGGCCTGGGACTGCATCACCGGACAGATGGCGATGGTTGGCTTGCTGGCTGCAGAGCGGCACCGCCGGTTGACCGGGGAGGGGCAGTTCGTTCGTCTGGCGCTCAAAGACGTTGCGCTCGCCATGCTCGGCAATCTCGGCAAGATCGCGGAAGTCATGGTCAACGACAGCGACCGGCCGAAGGATGGTAACTACCTTTATGGCGCGTTCGGGCGGGATTTCGGCACCCTTGATGGCAAACGGCTGATGATCGTCGGCCTCACGCACGGGCAGTGGCGGTCCCTGGTCGAGGCGACGGGGCTGCAATCGGAACTGGATCTGTTGGCGGCGCGCCTTCGCCTCAATTTCGAGAAGGAAGGTGACCGCTTTCGGGCTCGGCGCGAGATCGCCCGGATCTTCGAGCCGTGGTTCGCCACCCGCATGCTGCAGGAAATCCGCCGGACTTTCGATCAGCACGGGGTGACTTGGTCGCAGTACCGAACCGTCCGCGAGACCATCGAGCACGACGTCGATTGTTCCGCCAAGAACCCGATGTTCGAAATGGTCGAGCAGCCGGGGATCGGCAGCTATCTGATGCCGGGATCGCCGCTGGACTTTGCTGCCGTCGACCGGATGCCGGTCAGGCGCGCCCCGCGTCTTGGCGAGCACACCGAGGAAATCCTCCTCGATCTGCTTGGCATGAGTGAGGCCGAGGTCGGGCACCTCTATGACGAGGGCATCGTCGCCGGCCCGGGGCCGCTCACGTGACGGAGGACGGGCGCCACCCGGTGGGCTACACGTTCGGGCGCATGTCGATGATGCGTTTGGCCTTGCCCATGGAACGCTCGATCTCGCCGAGGTTGACCATGCGCACGTTGACGGAAATGCCGAGATAAGATTTCACCGCATGGGCGAGGTTGCTGGCGCAGGCGCGCTGCGTCGCTTCATCATAGGGACCAACGTCGCCCCGCGGTTCCACGATCACGTCCAGTTGATCCAGGTGATCAAGCCGGTAGACCTCAAGGAGGTAATGGGGTGACAGGTGTTTGTCCTTCAGGATTAACTCTTCAATCTGGCTTGGGAAGACGTTGACGCCGCGGATGATCAGCATGTCGTCGGTCCGACCGGTCACCTTCTCCATCCGCCGCATACTGCGCGCGGTACCCGGCAGGAGCCGCGTGAGGTCCCGCGTTCGATAGCGGATCATCGGCAACGCCTCTTTGGTCAGCGACGTCAGCACCAGTTCGCCGATCTCGCCGTCAGCAAGCGGCGTTCCCGTCGCCGGATCGATGATCTCTGGATAGAAGTGATCCTCCCACAGGTGTAGTCCGTCCTTGGTCTCGATGCATTCCGAAGCGACGCCTGGGCCGATGATCTCCGATAGCCCGTAAAGGTCGAGGGCATCCATATCGAAGCGCTGCTCGATTTCCCGGCGCATCGCGTTGGTCCACGGTTCCGCGCCGTGCAGGCCGACGCACAGTGACGTCTCCCGGGGATTGAGGCCTTGCCGTTCGAATTCATCGGCAATGACCAGCATGTAGGAGGGTGTGACCATGATGATGTCAGGGCGGAAGTCGCAGATCAGCTGGACCTGTCGCGCCGTTTGTCCGCCCGAGACCGGCACGACCACGCAGCCGAGACGTTCCGCTCCGTAGTGGGCGCCGAGTCCGCCGGTGAACAAGCCATAGCCGTAGGCGACGTGAACGATATCTCCCTTGCGGCCGCCCGCGGCGCGGATGCAGCGCGCCATCAGATCCGCCCAGGTGTCGATGTCGCGTCGGGTGTAGCCAACGACCGTGGGTTGACCGGTGGTGCCGCTGGAGGCGTGGACGCGCACCACCTCATCGCGCGGCACCGCAAACAGGCGGAAGGGGTAGTTGGCGCGCAGATCCTCCTTTGTCGTGAACGGAAACTTGGCAAGGTCGTCGAGGGTCTTCAGATCGTCGGGGTGGACCGCGGCATGCTCGAAGGCGCGCCGGTAGTGACGGACGTTATCGTAGGCGTGGCGCAGCGACCATTTGAGCCGGGCGAGTTGCAAGGCGGCGATCTCGTCGCGGCTGGCCGTCTCGATGGGATCGAGCTGGTGCGTGGCGGGCCCCTTGCGGCGCATGGGCTTTCTCCCTCTCAAGAGTGAGCTCTTTATCCGGCGGCGGCGGAGAATATCCGGCCGCACGGCGAAACCGAAGGCCGGAAATGGGCCGGCGACGGCGTCTCGTCGCGATCGCTGGGAGGCGTTAGACTGCGAGGGCCAGAAACCACCACCGGGGCGCCGACATCGCGGCGGCAGGATGAGTAATGATACGGATTACCAGCAGCCTTGCCATCGCCGAGGACGAGATCGAGGAGGAGTTCATCCGCGCATCGGGCCCCGGTGGACAGAATGTCAACAAGGTTTCCACGGCGGTCAGATTGCGTTTCGATGCGGCGCGTTCAGTGTCGCTGCCGGAGGAGGTGCGGGCGCGGCTGAAGCGCCTTGCCGGCCGCCGATTGACCCACGATGGCCTCGTCATCATCACGGCGCAGCAGTACCGGACACGCGAGCGCAACCGCCGCGATGCGCTGGACCGCCTTATCCAACTGATCGCGGCGGCAACCGTATCCCCGGCGAGGCGCCATCCCACGAAACCAACGATCGCTTCTCGCGAGCGCCGGCTGGCGGCAAAACGCAGCCGGAGCGACCGCAAGCACTGGCGTGCTGGCGTCGCCGCCGACGAAGACTAGCGAGGGAGAGGCTGCCACGCTTCTGGCACCATGCTTGACGGGTCGTGCTGCCGCCTCCTATTTGACGAAAGGAGTTCTTGAGAGAGTGAATCCGTCATGGCGCGCCTGTCCATCCTCTTTGCCCCTGATGTCCAGTTGAAACGCCGGGCGTTGCCCGTTGAGCAAGTCGACGGCGAAGTTCGGCGACTGATGGACGATATGCTGGAGACGATGCACGGTGCCAATGGCATCGGCCTCGCCGCTCCGCAGGTCGGCGTTTTGAAGCGGATCATCGTTGTTGACGTGGCACGGCCGGAGGAGTCGCCGCAGCCATGGCGAATGGCCAACCCGGAAATCGTGTGGTCGAGCGATGACGCCGTGGCCGGCGAGGAGGGGTGCCTGTCGCTGCCCGAGCAGTATGCGGAGGTGGTGCGGCCGTCGCGCGTTTGCGTGCGCTACCTCGACCATCAGAACGAGATGCGAGAGTTGGAGGCGAGTGGTCTGCTGGCCAAATGCATTCAGCATGAAATCGATCACCTCGATGGCGTGCTGTTCGTCGATCACCTCACCTCGCTGAAACGCGGTATCATCCTGCGCAAGCTGGCGAAGCAGAAACGGCAGATGGCGACGGTCTGATCGCCACCCTCCGGCGAGAGCATCCCCCGTGCGCTTAGCCTTCATGGGCAGTGCCGATTTTTCCCTGCCCACCCTGCGCGCCCTGATCGAGGCCGGGCACACCCTGGCGGGCGTGTTCACGCAGCCACCGAAGCCCGCTAACCGGGGTCAGCGGCCACGGATGTCCGTCGTCGAGGCGCTGGCGCGGCACTACGACCTGCCGATCTTTACGCCGGCAACCCTGCGCACGGCGGATGCTCAGTCGGCATTCGCCTCGCTCGCCCTCGATGCCGCGGTTGTCGCCGCCTATGGGCTGATCTTGCCGCCGCCCATCCTGGCGGCGCCGCGCTTCGGCTGTCTCAACGTGCACGGCTCGCTGCTGCCGCGCTGGCGTGGTGCCGCACCGATCCAGCGGGCGATCCTGGCGGGCGACCGTGAAACCGGGATCACCATCATGCAGATGGACGCGGGCCTCGACACCGGGCCGATCCTCCTGCAATCAGCGGTCCCCATCGGTGAAGAGACGACGGCGAGGGACCTGCACGAGCAGTTGGCGACGCTGGGTGCGCAGTTGATGCAACAGGCCCTGGATCGCCTCGCGGCCGGCACGCTGTCGCCGCGCCCGCAACCGGCTGAAGGGGCAACCTACGCAACCAAGCTCAATCGGGACGAAGGAGGGCTCGATTTCCGGCTCTCAGCGGTAGTGCTGGCCCGTGCCGTGCGTGCGCTGAACCCATGGCCGGGCACGTGGTTCGAGGCGTCTGGCGAACGGCTGAAGGTGATGGCGGCGGAGGTGATGCCGTCGAGGGGCGAACCCGGCCTCGTCATCGATGATCGATTGACCATTGCCTGCGGCGAGGGTGCGCTGCGGCCACTAATGGTACAACGCAGTGGTCGCGCGGTGATGCCGACGGAGGCGTTTCTGCGTGGCTTTCCGCTGCCCCGCGGTACGCGGCTGCGGTGAGTCGGTCAGCGCAGCGAGGCGCGCATTGGTGTCGCACTCTGAATCTGCTGGATCTTTTCCATGCCTTGGCGAAGGTCCGCCATGATGAACTCGGCGCGCTTTTGCGGTCCGCCCGAGTTCTTGTGGGGAAAGAGCTTGGCCCACGCCTCGATCTTTACGGTTAAAGCGCAAAGTACGCTGCCGATGGCCGTGTGGTAGCTGCGGATCAGTTCCTCGACCTGGCGAAAGCGCGCGGCCGAAACGTTTTCCCACAAATTTTTCGTCGAGTTGTCAAAGTCTTCAAGGCGTCCGGTCACCGCCGCCATGCTTTCGTTCATGGTAGCTTGAATGATGTGACAGGTTTTCGACAGCATGGCATCCTGGCGGACTTGCCGGTTTTTCATCAATTCATCGAGCCATTCAAAAAAATCACTGACTATTGGCGTTATATGCTCAAGGCAGGATCGAAAGTATGATAATGAAAGGAATATATCACCGTAATCTTCCAGGAATTTTGGCACATCTTCGGTTTTTATCTCAAGTTTTTTCGCCATCATTCGTAGTTTGTCAACGGCTTTTTTTACATCTGGTTGCCGGAATAAGCCGATAAGATCTTCAAAACTTTGCATGCTCAGATCATCGCTGCCATAGATCTGCTCAATCAATGGCCGCGTGAACATCTTCATGTAGCTCATCAGCTCGGCGTTCTTCGTCGGCGACAGCTTCAACGCGTCGGTCGAATTGACGGGAATGCCCTGCTCGCGCAACAGGACGCGCAGGCTGTAGACATCGAAGCTGCTCAGCTTCGCCAACTTGCGAAGAATCTTCAAATCAGGATGGATGGGAATTTCCGGCCAGTCGAGGACACGCGGCACCCCTTCGATATCCATCTGCCCGCTGCCGTTGCGGGCGCACTCGAACAACTCGATGACGCTTTCCAGACGAACGTTCTTGATCAGCCGGGCGCGCCGCAGCGCCGGCGTTTGCATCGGGATGATCGCCAGAGGCAGAATATGCAGGGAGTCCCGGTCAACATCGGGAATTTCCAGGGCGTCATCGGACATCATCGCCGTCCCTCATCGTTCCGGCCCGCGATGGCGGATCGCCAGCCGCAAGCTGCACCCTTGATAGGGCCGGGGGTGCCAAATATTGGTTAACGTGCGCACCCCGATCGGGGGCGGTGGTGAGCGCGCGGCAAACGAGGTTGTCGCCGATGCCCCGCTATCGCTTGACCATCGAGTATGACGGATCGCCGTTCGTCGGCTGGCAGCGTCAGGATAACGGCCCGTCGGTCCAGCAGGCCCTCGAAGAGGCGGTGGTGCGGTTTTGCGGGCAACACTGCAGCGCCGTTGGCGCGGGTCGCACCGATGCCGGCGTGCACGCGCTGGGCCAGGTTGCGCACGTCGATTTGCCAAGGCTGTATGAGCCGACCACGGTGCGGGACGCCGTCAACTTTCATTTGCGGCCGCAACCCGTCGCGATCCTCGACGCCGCCGTCGTCGCCGACACGTTTCACGCCCGCTATTCCGCCATTCGCCGACGCTACCTCTATCGCATCCTCAACCGTCGGGCGGCGCCAACGCTGGACCGGGGGCGCGTCTGGTGGCTGTCGCAGCCCTTGGACGTCCCGGCGATGGCGGCGGCCGCCCGCCGGCTTGTCGGCCATCATGACTTTTCATCGTTCCGGTCGAGTGCCTGCCAAGCCCGATCGCCGGTGAAAACGCTCGACGCTCTAACCGTCACCACCGAGGGAGCGGAGATCCGCGTTCGCGCCGAGGCCCGCTCGTTTCTGCACAACCAGGTGCGGATCCTCGTCGGCACCGTGAAATGGGTCGGCGAAGGCCGCTGGTCGGCAACTGACGTCGCAGCGGCGCTTGCGGCCCGCGACCGCCGGTGCGGCGGCCCGACCGCGCCGGCCGAGGGGCTTTATCTGGCGGGCATCCATTATCCCGGGGATGGGCCGTCATTGCAGCATGTCAGAAGTGCTGCTGATAAGGACGCTGACGAGCAGGTCAAGGAAGACGAAGCCGACGGCGGTCCAGGACGGGACACCCAGCGTCAGCCGGGCAATGAACCATAACAAACCCGCGGTGATGGCAAGGACGGCGAAGCCGAGGATGGCAACAGCATCGGCGGGCAGCAGTCGCAAGGTTCCCAACAGCGCCAGAACCATCACCACCGTGTTCTGCAGAACCATCGTCCAGTTATAAACACAGAGGTAGGCGGGAAACCGGGCGCGGCAGCCAAGGCTGCGGGTCAGGCTTTCCATGATCACCGGATACATCGTCCAGGCAATGACGTATGAGATGGCCTCCACCAGCGTGTAGCGGCCGGGTGATGCGGTGGTCGCCGTGCTGTCGAAGCGCAGCGCGGTCAGGGTGGCAAAGATCGGTGCCACCAGCACCGCCGCCGTGAACGAACGCAGCGCACCCGCCGTCGACAGGTCAAAAAAGCCGAGGGCGCGGCGATCGAAGTGAACGATGCGCCAGACGCCGAACAGCGCGCGCGCGATTTCAATCAACGGCGCCATCAGTCGCCGGCGGCGATCCGATCGAGGATGGCGCCGTAAATCGCCGTCAGCGTCTCGACGTCGGCGACGTCAATGCTCTCGTCCACCTTATGGGCGGTATCTCCCGCCATACCGAACTCAACGACTGGGCAGAAGTCCTTGATGAAGCGCGCATCGGAGGTTCCGCCGCCGGTGGTCAACTGCGGCGTGCGCCCGGTTATCGCCGTTACCGCGTCAGCGACGATGGTGCTGAGCGCGCCAGGGGGCGTGACAAACGCTTCACCGGAAACCTCAACGTCGAGTGCGAAGCGCCCGCCGACGGCGGCGATGTGCCGCTCGAGCCAGCGGCTAAGGCTGGTGCCGCTGTGGTGGTCATTGAAGCGAATGTTGAGGCGCGCTTCCGCCCGCGCTGGAATGACGTTGGTCGCGGGATTGCCCACGTCGATCGAGGTGATCGCCACCGCCGACGGCTGAAAATGCGCGCTGCCGGTGTCGAGGGCTTCGGCATCGATGGCTGCGAGCAGCCGGACGAGCCGTGGCACGGGGTTGTCGGTGACCTCCGGGTAGGCGGCGTGCCCCTGGACGCCGAATGCGGTGATTTTCGCATTGAGGCTGCCGCGCCGGCCGATCTTGATCATCTCACCGATACGGGTCGGGTTGGTCGGCTCGCCAACGAGGCAGGCGCTGAGGCGTTCGCCGTTGCCACTGAGCCACTGAAGCATCTTTGCGGTGCCGTTGATCGCCGGCCCCTCCTCATCGCCGGTGATCAGCAGGCTTACCGAACCTGGCGTGATGCCGCCGGCAGCGATGCGGCGGGCGACCGCTGCCACAAAGCAGGCGATCGCCGCCTTCATGTCCGACGCACCGCGCCCCCACAGCTTGCCGTTGTGTACCTCGCCGCCGAACGGGTCGCAGGTCCAGGACGCCGCATCGCCGACGGGGACGACATCGGTGTGCCCGGCGAAGCAGAAGTTGGCGCCTCCTGCCCCCAGGCGCGCATAAAGGTTGCTGACCGGCGGCGTGCCGGGAGACTCGAAACGGAGCCGGTGGCAGACGAACCCCAGCGGCTTCAGGGCATGTTCGAGCACGTCGAGGGCGCCGGCGTCTTCTGGCGTCACGCTCGGGCAGCGGATGAGCGCCTGAGCCAGGGCAAGCGGGTCGAGCGCGGCCGACATCGTCGCGGCCGTCAGTCCCGCAGCAATTCGTTGATTGACGTCTTCGCCCGCGTCTTTTCGTCGACGCGCTTGACGATGACGGCGCAGTACAGCCCCGGCCCAGGGCTGCCGTCCGGCAACGGCTTGCCGGGGAGGGTGCCGGAGACGACGACGGAATAGGGTGGCACCTCGCCGTAAAAGGTTTCGCCGGTGGCGCGGTCGATGATGCGGGTCGATGCGCCAACATAGACGCCCATGGACAGCACCGAGCCCTCGCCGACGCGCACGCCTTCGGCGACCTCTGCGCGGGCGCCAATGAAGCAATTGTCCTCGATGATCACGGGGCCGGCCTGCAGGGGTTCGAGCACGCCACCGATGCCGGTACCACCGGAGATGTGGCAGTTGCGGCCAATCTGTGCGCATGAGCCAACTGTCGCCCAGGTGTCGATCATCGAGCCGGCCTCGACGCGGGCGCCGACGTTGAGGAAGCACGGCATCAGTACCACCCCCGGCGCAACATAGGCGGAGCGGCGAACGACGCAGCCGGGCACGGCGCGAAAGCCGGCGGCGCGGAAGCGCGCTTCGTCCCAGCCCTCGAACTTCGGACGGACCTTGTCGAACCAAGTGGCGCCGCCCGGGGCGCCGCCGATGGGGACGGAGTCGTTCAACCTGAAAGACAGCAGGACCGCCTTTTTCAGCCACTGGTGGACGCGCCAAACGCCGTCAATCTTTTCGGCAACGCGGGCGTCACCGGCGTCGAGGAGCGCGAGCGCGGCTTCCACCGCCTCGCGGGCGGGTCCGCGCGTGGCGAAGGTCAGGCTCTCGCGCGCCTCCCAGGCGGCATCGATGGCGGCTTTGAGGTCGTCGGTCATGGCGGCGGTGTGCTCGGTTGTGGTTCCGGTGGCGATGGCGGCGGGACGATGGGCGAGCCGCGCTCCCCTGTCAACGGGACGTGCGTGCCCGTCGGCGGGTTACGACGCGTCGGCGATGATACTTTCAAGCCAGACGACCAGCTCGTCGATGGCGTGATGGATGTGATCACCGTCCGCATCGACGAGGCCGTGTTCGGTGGCGTTGCGGATCCATACGGTCGTCATCCCCAGCGCTGCCGCCGGCTTCAGGTTGCGCGCCATGTCCTCCACCATGACGGTGGCGGCCGGTTTGACACGATGGCGGGCAACGATCTGGTGATAAGCATCCGGTTCGGGCTTGGGCCGGTAGCCGGCATCGACGATATCGAAAATCGCTTCGAAGTGGTGGCCGATGCCGAGACGCTCGATCACCCGCTCGGCATGGCGGGTCGAGGCGTTGGTGAACACGATCTTGCGGCCCGGCAGCCGCGCCAGCGCGGCTTCGAGCAGGGGATCGGCGTCGAGCAGCGTGACGTCGATGTCATGAACATGAGCCAGAAACGATGCCGGATCGACCCCGTGGTGCTCCATCAGACCGCGCAGGCTGGTGCCGAATTCGCGGAAATAGCGTTTTTGCAGGGCGAATGCCTCATCCGGCGGCAGACCCAGATACTCGGCGATGAAGCCGCGCATGCGATCGTCGATCTCGGCGAACATGTTGACGTGCGGCGGATAGAGCGTGTTGTCGAGATCGAACAGCCAGACCTCGGCATCCATGAGGCGCGGCAGCCTGTGGGGCATCAACGGGTTGCCCACGCGCGGTTCAGCTGGCTTTGACCAGTGTTCCCGCGCCATGCTCGGTGAACAACTCCAGCAGCAGCACATGCGGCACGCGGCCATCGACGATAACCGCACCCTCGACGCCGCGGTCGACCGCTTCGAGGCAGGTTTCGATCTTCGGGATCATGCCGCCGGTGATGACCCCTTCGGCGATCAGGCGGCGGGCATCGGCGGCGGTCATTTCGGCGACCAGCTCTCCCTTGGCGTCGAGCACCCCGTCGACATCGGTGAGCAGGATCAACCGCTGCGCGCCGATCGCCGCGGCGATGGCGCCTGCCGCCGTGTCGGCGTTGACGTTGAGCGTTTCCCCGGCGGGGCCGACGCCGATCGGCGCGATGACCGGCGTAATGTCGGAGCGTTCATAGAAGTCGAGGATGTGCGGGTTGATCTCCGAAGGCTCGCCGACGAGGCCAAGGTCGAGGATCCGCTCGATGTTGGAGCCAGGGTCACGCTTGGTCCGCCGCAGCCGCTGCGCCCGCATCAGGTTGCCATCCTTGCCCGACAGGCCGACGGCAAAGCCGCCGGCGGCATTGATGGCGGCGACGATCTCCTTATTGATCGAGCCGGCGAGCACCATCTCGACGACGTCGACGGTGTCCTTGTCGGTGACACGCAGGCCGTCGACGAACTCGCTCTTGATCTTCAGCCGCTCCAGCATGCGGCCAATCTGCGGCCCGCCGCCATGGACCACCACCGGGTTCACGCCAACCTGCCGCAGCAGCACGATATCGCGGGCGAACTCGCGAGCGCGCTCACCGTCGCCCATGGCGTGGCCGCCGTACTTGATGACGAACGTCGCACCGGAGTATCGGCGCATATAGGGCAGGGCCTCGACGAGGACGCGCGCCTGCTCCAGCCACTCCGCGCGGGACTTTAGCCGATCTTCGTTCATGACGGCGGGATTACCCGGGCGCGCCGCCGAATGCCAGCGCAAAATCATGCCCTCGCCACGGCCGGGGGCGGCGACCGCAGCCTCGGCGGCCATGCGCGCCGTCTCGAAGCGGGCATCCAGCCACGGATCGACGCCGACGCAGCCGGCGGCCACGTCGACCGCCCAGCGCACGTAGTCCCGGCAGCGGTCGGGCGCCCAATCGGCGGGCGGGCTGAGGCGGAGCGCTTCGAGGTTCGAAATCTTGTCGGCCAGCTTGAGCTGCTTGGCGCGCGCCGTGGCGAGCGGTGCTCGTTCGACTTGCCGGCGTTTGCGTTCGGCTTTCGGCAGACGCTTGTCGTCGGTCACCTCGGCAACGAGGGCGGCGACACCATCGCCGAACTGCCTGGCGATCTCCTCTTTTGTGGCGTCGGTATCCTCGATCGCGTCGTGCAGGATGCCGGCAACGATGAGTTCGGGATCGGCGCCTGCCGTTGCCTCGGCGAGCAGCCCAGCGACCTCAGCGAGGTGATTGAGATAGGGCTCGGCGCGCGCGCCTTTGCGCCGTTGGTCGACGTGCTTGCGGGCGGCAAAATGCAAGGCGCGGGTCAGCAGGAGGAGCGGCGGCGAAGCCTGATTGCCGCAAGCTAAAGGTTCATCTGGAATTGTACGCCCTCCTCCCGCAGCGCCTTACGGAAAGCCGCCGTGTCAACCAGCGGGATCTGCGGCCTGAAACCCGCAAGCAGCTCGCCGATCGTCAATATCTGGATCTTCGGATAGCTGCCGAAATCAGTCGTATAGGCTCCCGCCGCGGCGGCTTCGCTGCGCATCGCCGGCGTCGGTTCGGCCAGCGAGATGAGGAGGCCGATTTTCGCGTTCTGCTGTTCGACGACGGACATCAGTTCGCGGATCACGGCGACGCCGACGCCGGCACCGCCCTTCACCGAGACGATCGCCCTTTCCGTCGTCCTGCCGTCGGGCTTGAAGCAGATCAGGCCATCGACGCCGCCGTCCGCGCCCTTCTTCTGACCACGGTAGGGCACCGCCTTGACCAGCGAGACCGCCCACCACTGAAACTGATACTTATCGCGCGCCGCCAGCGCGCGGGCGCCGTCGAGGTCTTTCGGCGTGCCGTGCACCTCGTATTCGATGCCGGGGAAGGCGTCGTTGAGGCGGTTTTCGATCAGCGAGATGGCAAGGTGGGTGACGTCGATGCCGATCCAGCGGCGGCCGAGCTTTTCCGCCGCGTGGATGGTGGTGCCGCAGCCGCAGAAGGGATCGAGGACGACATCGCCCGGGCTGCTCGACGCGGCAACGATCCGCTCCAACAGCGCCACCGGCTTCTGCGTCGGATAGCCAAGGCGCTCTCTGGAGATGTTATGGATCGGTTTGATGTCGGTGATCACGTCCTGCAAAGGCATTCCGGGCAGTTCGTCGATGTATCGTTTTCTTTGAGGAACGCCGCCTTCCCGCGCCGGCCAGTGTAGCCGGCCGAGGGCGTCCAGCCGATCAAGCTCGTCATGGGGAACCGCCCAATGCCGCTTCTTCGCCGTCACGTCGATGCCGCGCCACGGCTTGCCCGAATCCCCCTTTCGAACCCCGGCGCCGGTCAGATCGGCCCGCTGCCAGCGACGGCCGTCAGCGTCCTGGTGAACGAAGAACGCCTCGATGTAATCCTGGTTGTAGGGCTGCGTTGCCCCCGTCCAACAATAATCATCTGATTTCGCGTAATAGAATATCACGTCGTGAATCGGCCCGTAGCGATGCGCGCTGGAGTGCGCACTCGTCCGCTGCCAGATGATTTCGTTGAGGAAGTTACGGACACCGAACACTGCATCCAGGACAATTTTGAGGTAATGGCTGGCGGTGGGATCGCAGTGCAGATAAAGGCTGCCCGTCGGTTTGAGCACCCGGTGCAGTTCGATCAGCCGCACCGCCATCATCGTCAGGTAGGCCATCATGTCGTTGATGCCGAGGAAGGCGCGCAGCGCCCGCAGCATCTCCGCCGCATCGGAATTTCCGCTCGCCATCACTTCGTCGAAGGCCTGCTCCGCCGTCTCGTTCCAGTGCCAGGTGTCCTCGAACGCCTCGATCTGTGCTTGTGACTGCTGGCCGCCCGGCGCCTTGAACAGCACGTTGTAGGTGGCGTTGCTGTTGAACGGCGGGTCGAGATAGATCAGGTCGACGCTCTCGGCGGCGATCGATCGCTGCAGCACCTCAAGGTTATCGCCGTAGTAGAGGTGATTGCCCATCGCCGACAGCGCCCCCTAGCCGCATTTCGAATAATCGCAGCTGGTGCAGGTATCGCAACCCTCTTGCCGGATCAGCGCCAGCGAGCCGCACTTCGGGCACTGGCGAAAGCGCGCATCGCCGCCCATCGTCACCACCTTGCGCGAGGGATCGCCCGGGACCGGCATCGCGCCGCTGCCCTTCTCGGCGATGAACCCGATAGCGATCATGTGCTTTTCGATCACCTCGCCGATGGCGGCAAGCAGGCTCGGCACATAGCGGCCGCCGACCCACTGGCCGCCGCGCGGATCGAACACGGCCTTCAGCTCATCGACGACGAACGAGACGTCGCCACCGCGCCGGAACACCGCCGAAATCATCCGCGTCAGCGCCACCGTCCAGGCGTAGTGCTCCATGTTCTTCGAGTTGATGAATACCTCGAACGGCCGCCGCCGCCCGTCCTGGATGATATCGTTCAAGGTGATGTAGAGGGCATGGTCGCTCTCCGGCCAGCGCACCTTGTACGTCTGCCCGGGTAGCGCCTCCGGCCGATCGAGGGGCCGGAACATCTGCACGATGGCGCCGGAATCACCGAGGTCGCGCGGTTTTGCCTCCGCCGTACGCGGCGGCGTGAAGGGCAGTTCGCCCTGCTGCTGCGCCGCCGGCGTTGGTCTGCCATCGTCCTTGACCTCAAGGACGGCGCCGGTGACGTCGTTGGGCCGGTAGGTGGTGCAGCCCTTGCAGCCGAGCTCATAGGCTTGCGCGTAGATGTCCTTGAAGTCGTCGAAGGTGATGCTTTCCGGGCAGTTGATGGTTTTCGAGATGGAACTGTCGATGTACTTCTGCACCGCCGCCTGCATCACCAGGTGATCCAACGGCCGCAGTTCCTGCGCATCGACGAAGGCGTCGGTCAGCGGTGCATCCTCGCCCTTCAGCCGCCGGTACAGGCGATAGGCGTAGTCGCAGACCTCCTCCTCACGGCGCGAGCCGTCCGGCATCAGCATGTGGCGGACATAGCGGAAGCTGAACACCGGTTCGAGGCCGGAGGAAACGTTATCGGCGAACAGCGAGATCGTCCCCGTCGGCGCCACCGAAGTGAGGAGGGCGTTGCGGATGCCGTGGCGGGTGATCGCCGCCCGCACATCCTCGTCCAGTTCGCGCACCGTCTCCCCGGCCAAGTAACTGTCCGCATCGAACAGCGGGAACGCACCCTTCTCCGCGGCCAACTCAGCGGAGGCGAGGTAAGCCGCGCGGCGCAACGTCGCCAGCCAGCGCTCCGTCAGTGCCACCGCCTCGCGGCCGCCGTAGCGGGCACCGCACAGGATCAGCGCATCGGCAAGCCCGGTGATGCCAAGGCCGATGCGCCGCTTGGCCCGCGCTTCCGCCTCCTGTTCGGGCAGCGGATAGCGGGAGACCTCGATCACGTTGTCCATCATCCGCACCGCCGTCGCCGTGAGTTCGGCGAGCCGGTCCTCGTCAAGCACGGCATCGTCGGCGAAGGGCCGCTTGATCAGGCGGGCGAGGTTAACGGAACCCAGCAGGCAGGTGCCGTAGGCCGGCAAGGGCTGCTCGCCACATGGATTAGTGGCGTGTATCGTCTCACAGTACCACAGGTTGTTACGCTGGTTGATTCGGTCGATGAAGATCACCCCCGGCTCGGCGTAGGCGTAGGTCGCGCGCATGATCTTGTCCCACAGTTCGCGCGCCTTGATGCTTTTGTAGACGACGCCGCCGAAGGTCAGTTCCCACGCCGCGTCCTCCTTGACCGCGCGCATGAAGGCGTCGGTGACGAGGACGGACAGGTTGAACATGCGTAGCCGGCCGGGTTCGCGCTTGGCGTCGATGAGGGCCTCGATATCCGGATGATCGCAGCGCATCACCGCCATCATCGCTCCCCGCCGCGAACCGGCGCTCATGATCGTCCGGCACATGGCATCCCAGACGTCCATGAATGACAGCGGGCCCGACGCATCGGCGCCCACCCCTTTGACCGGCGCTCCCTTGGGCCGCAGCGTCGAGAAATCGTAACCGATGCCACCACCCTGCTGCATGGTGAGCGCGGCCTGCTTTAGGTGCTCGAAAATGCCACTCATGTCGTCGGGGATCGTGCCCATGACGAAACAGTTGAACAGCGTCACCCGCCGTCCCGAGCCGGCGCCCGAAAGGATGCGTCCCGCCGGCAGGAAGCGAAAGTCCTCCATGGCTTCAAAAAAACGCGTCTCGAAGCGATCGGGCTCGGCCTCGGCCGCCGCCAGATGGCGTGCGACCCGCCGCCAAGTATCGGCGATGGTGCCGTCGACGACCTGACCATCGCTGCTCTTCAAGCGGTACTTCATGTCCCAGACCTGCTGGGAGACCGGGGAAATGTTCATCGTCAGCGAGTCTCTCGGCCCTCGGGGTGCGCCACCGCTCTCGGCGGTGCGAACTGCGTCTGTCGCAAGCCCCTTTCGTGTTTTCGTTATGTTCCTAGCACAGCGGGGCATCGCGGCGCAATCGGGTCGCCGCCATCTCGCTTCCGTCATGCCCGCCGCCGGCCGCCGCGCACAGTTCCGCGCTGGCCGTGTCGATGTGGGCGGTCAACTCAGCCATCAGTACCCGGCGGTCAAGGCCGGCTTTCAACGGCGGCAGGATCTGCACCGTGATCGTGCCCGGTAGCTTGCGCAGATGCTTGCGCCCCCAGAACAGGCCCGAGTTCAGGGCGACGGGCACGACCGGCGCGGCAGCATGGGACGCCAGCGCGGCGATTCCCGGATGGTAGGGGCGGCGCTCGCCCGGCGACGTGCGCGTGCCCTCAGGGAAAATGATGATCTGCGCGCCCTCGGCGAGCCGGCGTTCGACCGCGGGGGTCAACGCCTTGATCGCGCGAAAGCCACCTCGGCGGTCGACGGCGATATTGCCGGCTGCCGCCAGGTACCAGCCAAATACCGGTACCGCCAGCAATTCCTTTTTCATGACATAGACGGGATCACGGCAAAGCAGGTGGAAAATAAGCGTATCCCACGCGGACTGATGCTTGGCGGCAACCAGCGACGGACCTGCCGGCAGGTTCTCGGCGCCGAGGACCCGGTGGCGCAAGCGGCAAACGACCGCCAGCAGCAACAGGATGCCGCGGATCCAAAAGCGCGCCGCCGCCTGCATATGGCGTCGCGGCAACGCCAGCAGCGGCAGGTAGAGCAGCCCCAGGATCGCCGACCAAGCCAGCGCCAGAGCCGCGAACAGCACGGAGCGCAACCAGATCACGCCAAGCCTTTGCCGAGAGTATGGAGATAAGCCACGGCAGAGATCAGCCCGCTCATTAGAAATTTATTATACTCACCAACGATCAGTCCGAGGATCTTCGGGTCGCGCCACCACAAGTGCTTTGTCGCCGGCAGCGGGAACACCGGATGAGGGATGACGCGAACGTCTGGCAAGGCCCTCGCGAACTCGAAGCCTCGCGAACTCGAAGCGGCTGCGCGGCATGTGATAGCTGGCGGTCACCAGCCGTAGGGAGCGAAACCCATGGTGCCGCATCCATTGCGCGGCCTCCGCCGCATTGCCCGCCGTGTCGCGGGCGCCATGCCCCGCTGCCACGCGGGCGAGCAGCGCATCGGCCTTGCCAGTGCCGGCGGCCCGGAGCACGTCCCGAACGCCGACCTGCGGGTTGACCCCGGATACGAGGACGGCGCTGGCCTTATCGGCTTCCAGCAGCTTTAAGCCGGTGGCGAGACGCTCAGCCCCGCCGGTCAGCACGACGATCGCATCGGTGCGGCTTTCGCTATCCTCGACCGCCTCGGGGATGGCGCGCATGAAGACGATCAGTCCCACCGCCCAGGCGACAGCGCAGGCGATGAACAGGGCCGCCGCCACATCCATGACGTGCCGACGCTGCCGGCGCCCTTGCTGGCTCCGTGATGGCGTTCGCACGGTGGCGGATCGACTGGCCGACGCCAGCGGCATGCTTCTTCCCATCTCCCGGGCGGCGCCGGCGCCGCGGCAAACCGGCAACCGGTCGTGGCAACCTTGTCAGGGTTCGATCGCAAGCCTATAAGGCTCATCGACTCTGCACAACCACCCGCCGATGATCGTCGCCTGCCCACACTGCGATTCCCGCTACGAAGTGGATGCCTTGGCGTTTGGGGACGCGCCGCGGACCGTGAAGTGCGGCCACTGCGCGTGGGAATGGTTGCATCTGCCGCGACGGGCGGATGCGCCAGCGCCGGCAAGCGTGCAACCGCCGCCCGGCGATGCCCACTCCGAGATCGCCGATCTGTCCTTCGGTGAAGCCATGGCGGCCGCCCAGCAGGCGATCGCCCATGCCGCGAAGCCGGAAAGCGTCGACGGCGGGGCGCCGGCACCGGCAGCTGCGGACAGAGGCAATGAAGCCGCCCGAACTGATGCCCCGGCGGCGCCGGCAAACTCGGCCGCGGTGGTGGCAGGCGAGCCCGAAGACTTTGAGATCGAGCTGGGCTCGGACGACCTGCCGGCACCGCCGGTGGAACCCGAGCGCGCGCCGCCGCCGTCGCTACCCCGTGCGCCACGGTGGGTCGTCGCCCTGAGTGCTGCCGCCGCAACCGTCGTCGTGCTGGTGATTGTCCTTCTGCTGAGCCGAAGCGTCATCCTCGATGCGGTGCCAGGATCGGCTGGCGTCTATCGGATGTTCGGAATGACCGTCGACGCCGTCGGCGTCGGCCTTGATATTGCCGATGTGACGTCGTCGCGGGAATGGTCGGACGAACAGGAGGCGCTCATCGTCGTCGGCCACATCACCAATACGACACCGGGCCCCTTGCCGGTGCCGCCGCTCAAGGTAGCGCTCTACGGCGCCGCCGACGAGGCTCTGCAATCGGTCACCGTCCCCGCGGCCGGCAAAGTGCTGCTCGCCGGGGAGAGTACGGTGTTCCGCGCGCGGATTGTCGCCCCGCAGGAAGCGGCCCAGCGAATCAAGATTACCTTCGACCCGGCCGCGGGTTCCTGAGGCGCGGCGATCCGGCAAGCGCCGATCAATAGCGGCGAAGCATCCGCTCGATGTAATCGCGTTCCACCGTCGGGCGACCTTGATCGCCGGCACGCCGCCGCAACTCTTCCAGAATTTGCTGCGCCCGCCGTAACGATGCCGCATCGGGGATGGGCGCACCGCCAATGGCGGCGCCGCGTTGGCCACCCGGTGGGTTGCGACCGAAAGCGTCGCCCTGGGCGCCGCCCGGCTGGGCACCGGGGCCAAAAAACACGGCGTTCCCCATGCCGAGGGCCTTTCCCAACGCCTCCGCCATCGCGTCGATGGCCCGATCGAGGGCGTCGACGGCCTGACCCTGCCGGTTGGCGCCTTCACCGAGGCGGTTTTGCTCGAGGGCCCGGCCGGCCGAGCGCATCGCCTGCTCAGCGTCTGGCAGTTCGCCCGGCAGCGCGCCCGGTGCGGAGCCCAGCATGCGCTGTGCCCGCGCCATCAGTTCGGTCAACTCGCGCCGAAGTTGCTGCTGCGCCTCGGCGCCGTCGCCGGACTTTTCGTTGGCTCTCGGTTGGCCGCGACCGCCGGACTCCGGTCGATCCCGCTGGGTGCGCAGGCGCTGAAAGGTCTCGTCCAGCAGGGATTGCTGGCGATCGCGCATTTGGCCGAGCGCATCCAGCAATTCACTCGCCTCCTTCATCGCCGGCGATGGCCCGGCCATCGGCATGCCGGCCCGCAGCTGGTCCAGCATGCGCTGCAACTGCGCGAGCATCTGTTCGGCGCTGTCACGGGCGCCCGTCCGCAGCAGTTGCCGCGCTGTCTCCAGCATTTCGTTCAGATCGGTGGCGGGGGCTGGCATCAGCCTCGGATCAAACGCCGGGTTTGCTTCGCCTTGCCGCGCCATCTCGGCCGCGAGAGCCTGCAGATAGCGATCCATCGCGGCTTGCAGCTCGTCCATGCGGCGCTCGATTTCCGACGCGGGCTCGTTGTTGTCGAGCGCTTCCCGCAGCCGCTGCCGCGCTTCCGTGAGAGCGCGTTCAGCAGCCGGTACCTCGCCCGCGTCGATGCGCAAGGCGGTCGCCCACAGGAGGTCGCGAACGCTGTCGACGGCACTCTCGTCACGGTCGAGCAGAAGACGCTTGTCGGCGACGGCGAGCGCCAAAGAGACGACGGTGTCACCGGCGAAGGCGTCGGGGTGGGCAGCAATCGTTCGCAGTTCGCCGGCAACGATGTGACGGGTCACCGCATCGTCGGTAAGAAGGCGCTTGCGAGCGGCGACGATGGCGCGTGCCACCGCATGCTCGAACCGGCGTTCCGGGAGGATGAACGAAACGACCCCGCTGCTGCCGGTCTGGCCCATGTCGTCCTCGGCGAGGAGTTCCATCTCGACGTTCTCGCCCGCCCAGCGGTGGGCGGACAGATCCTCGCGGCTTTCACCGCTGAACACCGTCGGGTCCGACGTGGTCAATGGCAGTTCGATGCGAATCTCGCCGCCGGCGCCGTTCGTCTCGGTCCGTCGCAGCACGGCGAGGGCGCTGCGCACGCCATAGTCGTCGGATGTCTCGTAGGCGAGCGCGACGCCGCCGTTGCCGCTTTCCGCCGGCGGGGCCGTCAGGGCGATCCGCGGCGGTTGATCGCCAAGGACGCGGATCGGCCAGGCGGCCAACACCTGCCGTCCGCTAAGGACAGCCAGCTGATCGCCGCTCTGGGCTTCCACCTCGGCGCCAAAGGTGCGCCCTCGGATTCCCTGATCGTCAAGGGCGGTGAACGGCGCGTGGGTGACGCCCAGCTTCAACTCCGGCTCGCGGGCAACTCCCGTAACGCGGGCGAGAACCGTGCTGCCCCGCGGTACCATGATCTCGCCGTCGGCGGGGCCGGCGCCGGCCTCACCGCTCAGGAACACCGGCGCGGCGCGTGTATACGGCGGCGGCGAGATCCAAACCTCGATCACCGGGGCCGGACCCGCGGCAATCCTCAGACCAGGATCGACGGCGCGGGCAAGGCGCTCCATCGGCTCGTGCCAGCCGGCGGCGAGGCCAACCACCAGCAACAGCAGGGTGCCGGCACGAAAGCCCCACGGCTCGGCGCGATCGATGTCGGATCGCGGCCAGTGGAGGCGGAGCCGGCGCAGCTGGGCGGCCATCTGCTGGCGATGGCGCTGCCAAAGCGCTTCCGCCAGCGAATCATCGACGCCGCCGGCCAGCCGGTCATCGCACGCCCGCAGCGGGCGGTCGGCAAGCCCCGAATCTTGCTCCAGGCGACGCCGCGCGGCCGCGGGCCCGACCCGGCGCAGCGCACCCCGCGCCGACCATAAGGCGCTGGCGAGGGCGAGCGCCGTCATCACCAGGACGCCGGCGTGCAGCCACGACGGCAGCCGCGGCAGCACGTCGAGCAGGGCAATGGCGGTGAACGCGCCGAGGATGGCGGTGACCGGCCAGAGCCGCGGCCAGAGCCGTTCCCAGAGGACGGCGGCGCCGGCCAGCGCCAGCAGGATGCGCAGCCGCCACGGCGAGCCGGTCATGGCCCGACCTCGGCGGGCGCCGGCGGCATGGCGTTGGCAAGCCAGTCCGGCAGTCGCTGGCGAGCCATCATCTCGGCAAGGCTCGGCCGGGCACTGACGATGGCGAATCGGTCGCCATTGACCAGTACCTCCGCCGGCAGTGGCCGTGCGTTGTAGCTGGATGCCATCGCTGCACCGTAGGCGCCGGCGGTGCGCAAGGCGAGCCCGTCGCCCGCCGCCACCGGCGGCAGCAGGCGACCAATGCCGAAGGTATCGGAGGTTTCGCAAACCGGCCCGACCACGTCCATTTCGCACTGCTCGCCGTCCGGCGCTGGTTCGATCAATGGCACGATGGCATGGTAGGCATCATAGAGTGCGGGCCGCAACAGGTCGTTCATGCCGGCATCGACGATGACGAAGGTGCGGGTCGCTCCCTCTTTGACGTAGAGCACGCGCGTCACCAGGATGCCAGCGTTGGCGACGAGCAGCCGGCCGGGTTCGAGGATCAGGCGGCATCCCAGATCGCCGACGGTATGGCGAACGGCTGCGGCGTAGGCGTCGGGGGATGGCAATTCAGGCAGGCTCTGATCGCCGTAGGGCACGCCGAGGCCGCCGCCGAGGTCGAGGGTGGTGATGGTGTGACCATCCGTGCGGAGCATCACCACCAGGTCGCGCAGCCGGCGGAAGGCGGCGAGAAACGGTTCAATGCGGGTGAGCTGGGAGCCGATGTGAACGGCAATGCCGGCAAGGCGAATGTTGGCCAGTTGCGCCGCCTCGCCGAATACGCGATGGGCCGCCGTCCACTCGATGCCGAACTTGTTCTCCTTGCGGCCGGTGGAAATCTTTTCATGGGTCAATGCGTCGACATCGGGGTTGATGCGAAGGGCCGCCGGCGCGACGACGCCCAGCGATGTGGCGACGCGGGACAGTTGCCGGAGTTCCGGTTCGCTTTCGACGTTGATCTGCAGAATGCCGGCTTTCAGCGCCGCGGCCATTTCGGCCTCGCTTTTGCCGACGCCGGAAAAGACGATGCGCGCCGCCGGCACGCCTGCCGCCAGGGCGATTTCCAGTTCGCCCAAGGAGACCACGTCGGCGCCGGCGCCGAGGCCGGCCAAGGTGGCGACGACGGCGAGGTTGCCGTTGGCTTTCACGGCGTAGCACACCTGCGCGTCGAGGCCCCGAAACGCCGCCGTGAAAACCCGGTAATGGCGCTCCAAGGTCGCGGTGGAATAGACGTAGACGGGGGTGCCGGCGGCGGCGGCGATCCGCTCGATCGGCACATCCTCGGCGCACAGGCAGCCGTCGCGATAGAGAAAGTGATCCACGGGCCGGCAGCTCGCCCTAGCGGGAGGGATAGGTTCGTGGGAACTCGGAACCCGGCGGCGGTTCCGGCGAATTTTTTCGTCCGCAAGCGGTCACGGCCATCAGCGATGCCAGCATGATCAGCACCAACGCCCATCCGGCTGCGTTTCGCATGGCCATCATACTCAACAGTTGCCCGTGACCAACGGCGGTGCGTCCGCCGCACACTCGCTGCTGTAGAGTATGATGTGTCGTTCCCGTCAGTGCGAGGGTGAAATCAGCCGCGCCGGGAGCCTTTTGCCGCGCCGTGGCGCGCTGCCTGCTTGGCGGCGAGCGCACGCCGCATCGCCGCCGCCGTCGACATCGGCATGGCGTCGATCGCCGGCGGGATGTTGCCGGCGGCCAAGGCGTCGACGAGGGCGATGTGGCGCGGCAGACAAATGCGCCGCAGATCGTAACGCTCGACGATCGTCTGGCGCGCTTTGATGCGCAGCGACTGCATGCGGTCGGAATGGCCCAGGACCCGGTCGATGGCGTCGGCAATGCCCTTGGTGGAGAAGAAATCAACGAGGAGGCCGTTCTCGCCGTCGCGAATGACCTCTTGCACCGGTGGCGTCGCCGAGCCGACGACGAGACAGCCGGCGGCCATTGCCTCCAGCATCGACCACGACAGCACGAAGGGATAGGTCAGGTAAACGTGGACGGCCGAGACCTGCAGCATGCGGATGAAGTCATCATAGGGAACACGGCCGACGAAACGGATGCGATCGAGGTTGAGGCGATCACCCACTTCGTCCAGCAGGATCTTCCGGTATGTCTGGCCGGCTTCAAGCTGCCGGCCGTAACTGACCTCATCGCCGCCGACGATGATCGTCCACGCCTCGGGATGGCGGCGCTGAATTTCCGGCAAGGCCCGCATGAAGATGTGGAAACCGCGGTAGGGCTCCATGTTGCGGTTGACGAAGGTGATGATGTCATCACCGGGCTTGAGTGTCACGCCGGCCTTGTTCAGGCTGATCATCGCGTCGGCGTCGGGCTGGACCCGGTCGGTGTCAATGCCATCGAAAATGACCGAGACCTTATGCCGGTAGGTTTCCGGGATGGTGCTCTTCTGCCAGTCGGTCGGGGTGATCGCCCAGTCGCATGCCTCAAGGTTGAGCAGGCTGTTGACGTTTTTCATGCGAAGCCGGCACAGGCCTTCGAAGTCGACGGCCGAAAACTCCGGGTCGAAACCGTAATCGGCGCCGCACGCCTGATAATGAAACTCGATGAAGGACAACAGCCGCGCGCCGGGGAAGACATCCTTCAGGAACAGGGCTTCACCCCAGCCGGGGTGGGCACAGATCACATCGGGCTCGAAGCCTTCGCCTTTCAGGCGCTGCGCGGCCTGCGCCGCGGCCTCGCCGCGGATGACCTTGGTTTCAAAGTCCGAGACCCAGGGATGGATGTCCTTGGTCGTGCCGCGCTGCGGCAGGTAATGGTGGACGGCGACCCCCGCAGGCGCCGGGTTCTTGTTGATGGCAAGCGCCTTGACGACGGTGCCGGGGCGGCTGGCGAGGGCCGGCGCCAGGTGCTTGTACTGGCCGGGAAAGTTCTGGTGAACGAAGAGCACGCGCATTCCCGCCCCCCTATTGGGTGAAGGCCGTCACCAAGCCAGCTTAGCCGCAAGCCGGGAAAGTCCGCTTGAACGGTCCTCGTCGAGGCGGGCCGCCCGGGTGCGATCCACCCACGCGCGATGAAACCGGAGGAAAGGGTGCTGGGACCGCGACCATCGATTGCCCGGCGCGGCGTTACCGCCGATCGAAGCGCCGCGCGATGCCGGTACCGCTCGCCTCGCCAAGGGAGGCGCCGAACAGGCTGGGTGACCCAGCGCCAGCCCGGGGCCGCAATGGCAAACGCCGCCGGTGGATGACGACCACCGGCGGCGCTGCGAATTTCGGGCGGAGACGGGTTACTTGCGCAGACCCGAGGAGTGCATGCGATCCATCTTCGCCGCGGCGGCGGTGGCGGCGTCGGCGGCCCGCTTCGCCTCCGCAGCGGCGGCCTGGGCCGACTGGGCGGCGCGCGCCGACTCCTGCCGAGCTGCCGCGGTTTCGCTCTTCAGGGCCGCGACCTCAGACTTCAGTTGGTCGAATTCCGCACGGTCGACCGTTGAGCAACCAGCAGCCGCGAGCGTGCCGGCAACGACCAGAACGGGCAGGGCTTTCGCGAAAGCCATCTTCATCTCTACTCCCTCCGATGAAACGATCAGCGTAATCGAGGTGTGACGCGGCTCGCCCCGCGCCGGGACCGCTGTTTTTTAGCTATCCGCAGTCGGAAATCAAGAGTGGCGAGCCAACCCCCCGCAACATCGAACGTTGAAGTGGGAAATGCAAGCCGCAATCTGTCGCATTTTTCATCGGCGGCGCAAACGGTGTGTCCCGATGAACACGCGAAGCCCGCTGATTGGTATCAGCGGCGTTCGAGAAACTGCTGGTATACCCGGTCCGCGCGCTCGGCTGCTGATGTCGCTGCTTTCGCCGCGACCGATGCCTGTTGTTCGGCGGACTGTGCTTGCTTTTGCGCTTCTGCCGCCGCCTTTGCCGAGGCCTCGGATTGCTGTCGCGCGGTCTTCACCTCTTGCTGCAAACGGCCGATGGTTGCCTGCAGGCTCTCCACGTCCGCCGTGCTTGCACAGCCGGCGGCGGACAGACCCAGCCCTACCAGCATCGGCAAGGCCAGAAGGCGCCTTGAGGATGTCCGCATCTCCGCTCTCCAAAACCAGGGCGACCGACCTCGCGATGGCCGCATCACCGTGTCCTTCAAACCCTCTAGCTGGCGGGAGCCGGTAAAATCAAGCCCGCCCTTGCGATCGGCCGATGGCGGTGTCGGCACAGCGGCTAGGGTTGAATTTCGATGACCGTTCCCGGCTCCACCGCCGCCCAGATTTCGTCCATCTCGCTGTTGGTGACGGCAATGCACCCTTCGGTCCAGTCGGCGTTGCGCCAGCGCACGTGGCCGGTAATCGGGTCGGTCGGCAGGCCGTGGATCATGATCATGCCGCCGGCGGGCAGTCCGTAGCCTCGCGAAGTCTCGAGGTCGGCCGCGTTCGGATAGGATATTTTCAGAGAACGGTAAAAGCGGCTCGAAGGGTTCTTGTACTCGATATAGTAGGTACCTTCCGGGGTGCGGCCGTCTCCCGAGAAAAACTTATGACCTTCGGGATTGGGGCCCAGGGAAATGGAAAATTCTTTTATGACGTGTTCGGCGGCTAACAAATACATGCGCCGTTCGCTCTTCTTTACCAGGATGCGCTCGGCCTTCAGTCCCGCCATGGTTTCACCACCCATCGGGCTGGCGATCCCGGCGGCGGGCCATGCGAGGACGGCAAAACCCAGGACGCACGATGCAATGATACTCTGTTTCAATGCGATGCCCTTAACAATGGAAGCGGGATATAAACATGACCGGTGAGCGGTTTCAATATCCTGAAGGCTGCTCCGCGATGCGCGGGCGAGACGGGCGGGGGCTGCCGACGGAACTCGCCGGACGTCGTGTCGAAACCGGCCATCGCCGCTCCGCCGCACGTCGCCAAGCTGTTGAAAACGGCCTAGTTCGCCGGCGGCGGACCGTCGATCGCGGTGATCCGTGGCGTCAGATAGGCGAGGCAGCCGTCGAGGGATGAGAGTCTCGGGTAGTCAACCTCGGCGACGCGGACCCCCAAGCGCCGTTCCAGCGCCATCGCGAAATTCAGGAAATCCACCGAATCGATGTCCAGCTGATCGTGAAAGCTGCGCCCGGGGTCGAGGTTCTCAACGTCGCCGTCGGGCGCGACGGCTTTCAGCGTATCGAGGATAACGGAACGCAATCGGTCATCGGTCGCAGTCATCGCCGCCGCTTTCTCTGCCCGCACTACCATAGTGTCAGGGGCCGGGGCGGTTGCCGGCGGCCCTTGCCGATCAGCCCGGCTCCGCCGTTTCGAGCGTCGATAGATCGCCCTCCGGCAGCCCAAGCTCGCGGCATTTCAACACACGCCGCAAAATCTTGCCGCTGCGCGTCTTTGGCAAGGCCGGCATGAAGGTGATCTCGCGCGGCGCCAACGTCGGCCCCAGCCGGCGCCGGGCAAGGGCGAGGAGGCCCCGTTCGAGCTCCGGCGTGCCCTCGTAACCGGGTTTCAGCACGACGAACGCTTTCACCCGCTCGCCAATCAGCGGATCGGGAACGCCAACAACCCCCGCCTCGGCGACCGACGGATGTTCCATCAGCGCGCTTTCAACCTCGAAGGGGCCGATGCGGTGACCGGCCGACGAGATGATGTCGTCGGCGCGGCCAACGAAGCGAAAGCGGCCGGCGGCGTCCCGGCGGGCGAGATCGCCCGTCAGGTACCAATCTCCCGCAAACGCCTGTGCCGTGCGCTCCGGATCGTCGAGGAAGCCGCGAAACATTCCGGGCCACGGACGCCGGATCGCCAGTTCGCCGATGTCGGTGGGCGCCACGATCTCCGCCACCGCCCCCGATGGCAATCGTTCGACGATCGCCGCGTCAATACCCGGCAGGGGATAGCCGAGGGCGCCCGGCACGACGGTTTCGTTCCAGCCGTTCGCAATCAGGATCGAGCCGGTTTCGGTCTGCCACCAGGTATCGCGTATGGACAGGCCGAAAGCGGCCTCGCCCCAGCGCACGACCTCCGGGTTCAACGGTTCGCCGACACTGGCAACGATGCGCAGGGACGAAAGATCGTATTGGCGCGGCAGCTCGACGCCGCCGCGCATCAGCATGCGCAGTGCTGTCGGCGAAGTATACCAGCTTTCCACGCGATGACGGGCGATCAGCTGGTACCATCGCCCGATTTCGAAGTCCCCTTCGTCAATGATCGCCGACGCGCCGGTGACCAGCGGGGCGATGAGGCCGTAAGCAACGCCAGTGATCCATCCCGGGTCGGCGGTGCACCACACCTTCGCTGCGGGAGCGTAGCCGAGGACGAGGCGGGCGCTCTCGGCCATCGCCGTTGCCGCACCGTGCACGTGCACGGCCCCCTTGGGTGCGCCGGTCGTGCCACTGGTGAAATGGACGAAGGCGGGCGTCTCGGCATCGGCGGCAGCAGCGACGGCAGGGGGCGCACCCTCCACGGCCGCCAGCGCCGACGCCAGCGACTGGCATCCCGCCGCTTCGCCGTCGATCAGGAAGACATCTCGCAGCGCCGGCAAGGAGTCACGAATCGCGGCGATCTTTCGGCGATAGAGGTCAGCCGTGGTCACCAGGGCGCAGGCATGGCCGCGGTGCAGGCGCGTCGCGATCGGTTGCGGGCCAAAGCTTGCAAACAGGGAGGAGAACACGGCGCGGCGGCGCCAAGCAGCAAGGGCGGTCAGGTAAAGGGCGGGGACACGGCCAAGCAGGGTAAAAATGCCGTCGCCCTTGCCGATCCCGGCGGCCGCGAACATCGAGGCAAAGCGTTCGGCCTCGGCGGCGAGGCGGTGCCAGGTCCACGGGTCTGTCCGCAAGTCCGGGCCGACGAAGGTCAGGGCGACCCGCTCGCCGGCGCCGGCGGCGAGCCAGCGGTCGAGCGCGAGAGCGGAAATGGATGCGTCGTCGCCGTTGGCGATGGCAAGCTGGCCCACCGTCATGTCACTACCTCTCGCCGTGGCGATGGGCTTAGCATCGGCTGCGCGGGGCCGGCCATCGGCTCGATGGGGACTCTGTCATCATGAGCATCCGGAATCTGGAGTGCGTGTTCAAGCCCCGTTCCATCGCGCTGGTCGGCGCCAGCAAGGCGACCGGCGTCGTCGGCGCGCGTCTCGCCCACAATCTGTTCAACGCCGGGTTTGAGGGACCGATCATGCCGGTCGATCCCCGCTATCGGGCGGTGGAAGGCGTCTTGTGCTACGCCAAGGCCGATGATCTGCCGGTGGTGCCGGAACTGGTCATCATCGCCACGCCGCCGGCGACGGTGCCCGGCCTGATCGCCGACTTCGCCGCACGCGGCAGCAGGGCGGCCATCGTCATTCCCGATCTCGCCGCCGGTCTCGGCGCTGTCGGTTCCGGCGGGACGGCGCACGGTGACAACCGGGCCGTTGAAGACATGCTGGCCTGTGCTCGCCTGTGCAACCTGCGGATCATCGGACCGGACTCCCTCGGCGTAATGGCGCCGCGCGTGGGTCTTAACGCCAGTTGGGCGCATTGCACGCCCAAGGCGGGGGAACTCGCGTTTGTCGCGCAATCGGGCGCCATCGTCAGCGCCGTGCTTGACTGGGCAACGGCGCGCGGCATCGGCTTTTCCCATCTGGTGGCCCTTGGCGGCATCGCCGACGTCGATTTCGCCGATATGCTGGACTATCTCGCGCAAGCGGGCGAGGTTCGCGGCATTCTCCTTTATATAGAGAGGGTTACAAACGCTCGGAAGTTCATGTCGGCTGCTCGCGCGGCGTCGCGACTGAAACCGGTGATCGTCGTCAAGGGCGGCCGGTTCCAGGCGGCGGAGGCTGCCGTGCCATCGCCGGACGGCGCCGCCTGCCGCAGCGATGCGGTCTATGACGCGGCCTTCCGCCGTGCCGGCATGCTGCGGGTTCTGCAACTCGACGATCTCTTTGGTGCGGTCGAAACGCTCGGCATGGGATTATCGGTGGGCGGCGATCGGCTGGCCATCGTCACCAACGGTGGAAGCGTCGGCCGCATCGCGGCGGATGCGGTCATCGAAGGCGGCGGGCGTCTGGCTGTCCTGTCGCCGGCAACCCTCGATGCGCTGAAGGAGCTGGCGGCAGCATCGTCGTCGCGGCGCAACCCGGTGGATATCGGCGACGATGCGCCGGGCGAGCGTTATGGTCGCGCCGTCGAGATCGCGCTGGCCGACGAGGCCGCCGACGCGGTGTTGGTGCTGTACTGCCCCACGGCAATCGCCAGCGCCATCGACGCCGCCGATGCGGTCGTCGCGGCGGCTCGCGGCAAAAAACGGCCCGTTCTTGCCTGTTGGCTCGGAGCGGATGCCGCGAGCGCGGCGCGGCGGCGGTTTGCCGGACATCGGATCGCCAGCTACGGCACGCCGGAACGGGCGGTGCGCGCCTTTCTGCACCTCGTCGAGTATCGCCGCAACCAGGATGCGCTGACCCAGACCCCGCCTTCCATACCGGAAGCGTTCGTTCCCGGCCAGGCCGCCGTGCGGCGGATACTCGATGAGGCCCTTGCCGCCGGGCAGGACTGGTTGAGCGAGCCGCATGCCAAGGCGGTGCTCGCCGCCTATCACCTGCCGACGGTTCCGACCCGCATTGCCGCCAACGCGAAGGAAGCTGCGGCGCTGGCGGCCGCCCAGGGCGGGCCGGTTGTCTTGAAGATCGTTTCGCCGGACATTGCGGAAAAAAGCCGCGTCGGCGGCGTTGCCCTGGATCTGCGTTCGCCCGCCCTGGTGCGGGACGCGGCGGAGGCCATGGCGCGCCGTGTCCGCGAGCAGCTGCCGGAGGCACGCCTTCACGGCTTTGCCATACAGCCGATGGTGTCGCGGCCGGGAGCCTTCGAACTGCGGCTCGGTGTCCGGGAGGATCCGCAGTTTGGCCCGGTCATCCTCTTTGGCCAGGGCGGCATCGCTGCCGAGACCATCAACGATGCCGCGTTGGCCTTGCCTCCGCTCAACATGCACCTCGCGCGGGAAGTGATGACCCGGACGCGGATCTTCGATTCGCTGGCCGGCGGGCTCGGCCGGCCGCCAGTGGCGATCGATGATCTGGCGCTGTCGCTGATCCAAGTCTCGCAACTGATCATCGACTTCGCCGAGGTTGTCGAACTCGACATCAATCCGCTGCTTGCGGACGAGTTTGGCATCGTCGCTCTCGACGCCCGCATCCGCGTCGTTCGCCGCGACGAGCCGCCGGCGAAGCGCTTGGCGATACGGCCCTATCCGAAAGAGCTGGAGGAGGCGTTGACGCTGCCGGACGGCCGGATGTTTGCCCTGCGGCCAGTGCTGCCGGAGGACGAGCCGGCCTTTCAGCGCCTGTTCCTGACGCTCAGCGCCGATGATGTCCGCCTGCGCTTCTTCGCACCGAAGAAGGCGCTGACGCATCCGTTCGCCGCGCGGCTGACGCAAATCGACTACGACCGGGAAATGGCCCTGGTGCTCGCGACGCCCGATCCGCCGGGGCAGGGCGAGGTGTTCGGCGCGGTCCATGCCTCCGCCGATGCGAACGGCGAGCGGGCCGAGTTTGCCATCCTGTTGCGGCGCGATCTGGTCGGCCTCGGCCTGGGGCCGATGCTGATGCGGCGCATCATCGACTACAGCCGGGCAGCGGGCATCCGCCAACTCTTCGGCGAGGTGCTGCGCGAGAACACGCCGATGCTGCGGGTGTGCGACCTGTTCGGTTTCGAGCGCCGGTCGTCGGCCGATGATCCGGGCGTCGTCGAGGTCATCTTGAACCTGACGCCGCCGCCGGCGTGACCGGCGAGGGCGGCCCCGGACGGCGGCCGGTGGCGTCACCGGCCGCCATCACTGACGCGTCACGCGTGTGGGGGCGTTCAGTCGCCGGGCGCCAGATTGACCGCCTTCAATCCGCGCGCCTCCTGTCGGACCTGGAAGCGAATGCGCTGACCCTCGGTCAGCCGGCCCATGCCGGACCGCTCAACCTCGGTGACATGGACAAACGCATCTTTATCGCTGTCATCGGGCTTTATGAAGCCATAGCCTTTTGTGGTGTTGAACCACTTCACCGTCCCTATTGTCATTGAAGCACCTGAATGAGTGTTACCAGTCGTCATGGCGAAGGCGGCGGCCGTCTCCCGATTGCCATCGCTCCGCAGGGCCCTTGCCGTTTGCAGCCTAGGGAATCGCCGCGACGCGGCGGCGAACCGGCGGATGCACCCGCAAATAAGCCCATTCCATAGTTCGGACAGCATCGCCGATCGATGTCAAGACAAAAACACGTATTTTTTTTATGGCTGGCAATCGGCAATGATTTGATCGCGTTCGCGGCGCTGCGGGGGCGCTTGGCGGGCTTGCGACGATGCGGGCCGGCAAAACGGACGGCTGGGCTCGGTGCGACAGCCTCGCAACAAAGGGAGCAGCGGCGGGCGGCGACGGGGATTTTGCTTTGACAATGCGTAAGGGCGACTCTTATCGTCCCGTCCGACAGGGAAGGGTCATATTCGGACGTTAACCAAGCATTGGGAGAGCTCGCATTCAGGGCTTGCCCGGCAAGTGCGGCGCGAAAACGGCCGCGATCGAAGCTACGTGGCTGCCCGGATTGGCCGCGAGCGGGGCGTTCGAATGGTTCCTTCACGCGCGCTTCTGGCTGTTGGGAGAGACAATAGATGACGCTCGATGCCAAGTTTCGCGATCGTCTGCATCAGCGCCGCAAGACGATCTTGGCCGGCGGCGGTGAGAAGAAAATCAAGGAGCGCCACGAAAAAGGGCTGCTCTCGGCGCGCGAACGGCTGACCATGCTGTTTCAGCCCGATACCTTTCAGGAATACGGCGCGCATATCAAACATACCGGCACCGCGTTTGGCATGGCCGACAAGGACATCCCGGAGGACGCGGTGATCGTCGGCACCGGTTTCGTCGGCGGCCGTCAGGTTTCGGGTTTCAGCCAGGATTTCACCGTCGTCGCGGGCACGCTCGGCAAGATGCACGCGCGGAAGATCTGCTGGGCGCTGGAGTATGCGCTGAAGAACGGCACGCCGATCGTCGGCTTCAAGGACTCCGGCGGTGCCCGCATCCAGGAAGCGGTGGACGCGCTCTCGGGCTACGGCGACGTGTTCTATCGCAACGTTCAGCTTTCGGGCGTGGTGCCGCAGATCGCCGTCATCGCCGGTCCCTGCGCCGGTGGCGCCTCCTATTCGCCGGCGCTGATGGACTTCATCATCATGACGCGCGAAAACGCGCAGATGTTCATCACCGGCCCGCAGGTGATCAAGGCGGTCTCCGGCCGCGACGTCGGCATGGACGAGGTGGGCGGCGCGAACATGCACGCGTCGGTCAGCGGCAATGTCCACTTCGTCGCCGAAGACGACCGCCATGCGCTGGAGATCGTCAAGAAGCTGCTGAGCTTCCTGCCCAACAACAACTCCGAAGATCCGCCGCACGATCCCCATCCGGAGATCGAGATGGGCGAAGACGAAGGCATGAACGCCCTCGTCCAGTCCGATCCCGGCGAGCCGATGGATATGCACGCAATCGTCCGCCGCGTCGTCGACGCAGGGGATTTTCTCGAGATCCACGCCAACTTCGCCCGCAACCTGATCATCGGCTTTGGCCGCGTGCAGGGCATCGTCGTCGGCGTGCTCGCCAACAACTCGATGGAGCGCGCCGGCTGCCTGGACATTGACTCCTCCGACAAGGGCGCCCGGTTTATCCGCTTCTGCAACGCCTTCAATATTCCCATCGTCACGCTGGTCGACGTTCCCGGCTTCCTTCCCGGGATCGAGCAGGAGCGCGGCGGCATCATCCGTCACGGCGCGAAGATGCTGTTCTCCTACGCCAGTGCGACCGTGCCGAAGATCACCATCGTCTGCCGCAAGGCCTACGGCGGCTCCTATCTCGCGATGTGCAGTCAGGAGATGGGCGCGGATGTGGTTTACGCCTGGCCGACCGCCGAAATCGCGGTGATGGGCGCCGACGGTGCCGTGAACATCCTCTACGGCAAAGAACTGAAGGATATCGCTGATCCGAAGGAAAAGCAGGAAAAGCGCAAGCAGTTCGTCGAGGAATACCGCAGCGAATTCGCCTCGCCCTACCTCGCCGCATCGAAGGGTTACATCACCGACATCATTGAACCGGAGACCACCCGATCGGTGGTGTCGATGTCGCTGCGCAAGCTGCTGACGAAGCGTGAGGTCCGGCCGCCGAAGAAACACGGGTTGATCCCGCTCTGAGATCCCCTATCCGCCTGCGGCAAAGGAACCCCGGCCATGAACGAGACGCTGTTCAACCAGGCACTACAGGGCGCTTTATTCGCGTACGTGCTGCTCATCATCATCGCCGCCGTCGTCGCCCTCGTCATTCGCGGGATTGTGGTTGGCCTCGCGATGATTCAGGACCGGACGGCGGAGAAGGCCAAGGCGGCGGCACCGACGCCGGTGGTCGTCTCGGTAACGCCGCTGCGCGACGAGAATGCCGAGATCGCCGCGGCGATCGCCGCCGCCGTCTACACGGTCCTCGGCGCCCACCGCTTGGTCTACATCGGCGAGGCCAAGCCGGCGTTCTCCTGGACCGGCGAGATCCGCAGTCGCCTTCATACATCGCACACCCCGCGCCTTGAGCGCCGTTGATCCCTTAGCCCTGTTGAGGACACCGCCCATGCTTAAGCACCTGCGCATCACCGTCGACGGCAAGCCCTATGACGTCGTTGTCGAGGACGTGACCGAAGATGCCGGTGGCACGCTCTATCCCGCGCCGGGCTCCATGGCGCAGGCGGCGCGCGTAGCGGCGCCGGCAGCGGCGGCACCAGCGCCGGCGGCGGTCGCGGCGCCCCCCGTCGCCGCGTCGGGCGGCGCGAACGACAAGCTCGCCCCGTTGGGCGGCGTCATTCTTGAGGTCGTCGTCAAGGTTGGGGATATGGTCAAGGCCGGCGACAAGGTGGCGGTGATCGAAGCGATGAAGATGAAGACCGTCGTCTCCGCCCACAAGGACGGCAAGGTCGCCGCCGTCCACATCAAGGTCGGTGATGCGGTCGAGGCCGGCCAGCCGCTCGTATCGATCGAGTAGGCGGGGGCTCGGGATCATGACCGAGATCGACTTTCTACAGATTTTTCAGGGTGTCGCCACGCTGTTTGCGTCGGAACCGCAGATCGCGATCGGCCGGGTGTTCCTGATCCTGCTCGGCCTGTTGCTGATGTACCTGGGCTACAAGGGCGTTCTCGAAGCGCTGCTGATGATCCCGATGGGCTTCGGCATGGCCATCGTCAATGCGGGCGTGCTGTTCTTTGAAGGAAATCGTCAAGGCACGCTGTTCCTCGAACCGCTCGCATCGACTACGGACGAGGTGATGACGATCCTGCAGATCGACTTTCTACAGCCGATCTACACGTTCACCTTCTCCAATGGTCTCATCGCCGTTCTCGTCTTTCTCGGCATCGGCAGCCTGCTCGACGTCGGCTTTGTCATGGCGCGGCCGTTCCGCAGCATGTTCCTTGCCGTCTGTGCGGAGCTCGGCACGCTCGTTACCTTTCCACTGGGTACGGTGCTCGGCGGTTGGATTGGTTTGCCCAATCTGACTCTGGCGCAGGCCGCCGCCACATCGACGATTGGTGGCGCCGACGGGCCGATGGTTCTGTTCGCCTCGCTGGTGCTGGCGCGCGATATCTTTGTGCCCATCACGGTGGTCGGCTATCTGTATCTTGGCTTAACCTACGGTGGATATCCCTATCTGATTAAGGCGATGGTGCCGGCAAAGCTGCGC
>JALOTH010000146.1 GCA_025458035.1 Rhodospirillales bacterium | reverse complement strand
GATGACATCGTCATCGTCGTTCTCCACGAACACCTTGCCGTCGGCGTCCATGAGCCCGATGCGTTTGGCGATGGGATCGATCACGCCGTCCGCGAACAATTGCGCGGCGGCCTCCGACTGATGTTCGGTGTTGATCCTGCGCAACCGGTCGTACGCCGCATAGAGGCTGTCCCGCTCCGTCTGGCGCGGGTGCGGCGGCTTGCGGTCATCGGGAACCCAGGGGATCATGCCGCGCCGAAACGCATCTTCCTGCATGGCGCGCGGCATGGCGCGGATATCGGCCATGAGGCCGTTGACCGAAACCATCCAGGCCGGGGCAAAGGTCTCCAAGCGGTCCGGCAGCATCCAGCGGTGATCGAAGGTGCCCATGCCGAGCATCTCACGCACCTGTTTGGCCTTGTTCATCGCCGTGCTGGGGGCGACGCCGAACAGCCGGCAGAGTTCGTCCGCGGCCATGTGCGGCTTCTGGCCGCGGTCCGACAGGAAATTGATCTGCCCCAGCGCGTAGACGACGGCGCAGGCCCACACATCGGCCCGCCCCCGGGCCAGCGGGCTGGGGCGCTTGCGGCTGAGGGCGGCAAGCGCTTTCCGCGCCAGATCGGCATACTGGCCATCGAGATGCTCTTTGCAAACGTGGTCGGTCAGCGCCGACAGCGCCGCGAACCGATCCCGCATCGCCGCCGGAACAGACGGTTCCCGCTCGCTCTTGGTATCCCTTTTTCGCCCGCCCATGTCGCCGCCCGCCCTTTCATGGAGAGCCATCTCTAATCCGGATCAGGGACGATTCGAAGCCCTGTTGGATACCGGCACTGCCGCACAGACTGAGAGCCGGCAACCAGCGGCCAATCCGGGGTTTCACCGCCGGTGCGGCTTGAGATCATCAATGAACTCCGATCCTGGCTCCGCGCGGGTGACGAGAAGCTGGTCCCGCGCGGGTGCTGGCGACTTAGAGGAGGTGGCGTTCGGTGCTATGAAACTCTTCGAGGTTGGACCCGTCCGTCAAGCTTTCGATCCGCTCTTGCGGCGGCAACACCGCGCCGTCGCAGGCGATGACAGCGACGGCGCGAACTTCGTGTCCCTTCGCCCGATGCATGGAGCTTATCGAAGCCGCTGCCCACGCCGCCCGGTACCGCCGATTAGGGCTTGAGCCGCAGCGCCATCGGCGGGAGACTCCAATTGGGTAGAACCTGGATGCGTGTGCCAACCGGTGAAGGGATGCGAGGGTCATGCAAAGCCGTTGGTCGGACACCGAGGCGGAAGCTGCCGTCGAGCGCTATACGAAGCGCGGCACCAATCTGGACGTGGCCCTGTGCACCTATGCCACCCGCCTCCTTGGCAGCGATAAGCGCCTCGTCATCCACGGTGGCGGCAACACGTCGGTAAAGACGAAGCTGCCGGAACTCGATGGCGAACTTGTCGACGTCATTTGTGTGAAGGGGTCCGGCTGGGACATGGCGAGCATCGAGCCGGCCGGGCTGCCGGCGGTCCGCCTCGCGCCGTTGCGCCGGCTCGCCGCCCTCGACAGCCTGTCCGACGAGCAGATGGTGAACGCGCAGCGTGGCGCTCTGCTCGATGCGGACTCCCCCAACCCGTCGGTGGAAACGCTGCTGCACGCTTTCCTGCCGCAGAAGTTCATCAACCATACCCACGCCAACGCCGTGCTGGCGCTGACCGACCAGCCGGATGGGGACATCGTCTGTCATGAGGTCTTCGGTGCCCGTCTTGCCCTCGTCCCCTACATCATGCCTGGCTTTGCGCTGGCGAAGCGGGCGCTGGCGGTGTTCAAGGACAATTCCGCGGCCGAGGGCTTGATCCTGCTCAAACACGGCATTTTCACCTTTGGTGACACCGCCAGGGAAGCCTATGAGCGGATGATCTTCTGGGTCAGCCGGGCCGAGGCGAAAATCGCCGAGGCAGGGCGGGTGACCCTTGCCGGCGTCCACCTGCCGAAGGCCATGGGCCACGCCCGCCCAAAGAGCTTTCAGCCGATCAAGGTGGCGCATCCACCGGCGAGCGCGGCGGCCGTCGCCCCGATCATCCGCGGCCTGCTCGCCATCGACGGCGGCGCCACCGATCCCAGGCGGTTCGTGCTCGACTTTCGTGGCGGTGCGGAGGTCCTCGACTTCGTCAACGGCGCCGAGATCGCCCGCTACGCCACCCGTGGCACCGCGACGCCCGATCATGTCATCCGCACCAAGCCGAAGCCACTGCTGCTGCCGTGTCCCGATGCCGACGACCTCGATGCATTCGCCGCCGGGGTGCGGACGGTGCTGGCGGCCTATCGCAGCGATTACCAGGCCTATTTCGAGCGCCATAATGCCCGCCATCAGGGGCGCAAGAAGCCACTGGACAGCAGTCCCAGGGTGGTGCTGGTGCCCGGCGTCGGCCTGTTCGGCGCGGGCGCCTCGAAAGCGGAGGCGCGCATCGCCGCCGATCTTGCCGAAACCAATGTCGAGGTCATTACCGCTGCCGAGACGATCGGCCGCTTTGAGGTCATCGACGAAGCGGACATCTTCGACATCGAGTACTGGTCGCTGGAACAGGCCAAGCTCGGCAAGGCGGCGGAGCGGCGGCTGGCGCGGCACGTCGCCATCGTCACCGGCGGCGCCTCCGGAATTGGTGCGGCAGCGGTCAAGGCGCTGCGGGCCGAAGGCGCCGAGGTCGCCGTTTTCGATCTGGACCTGGCCCGGGCGGAGGCCGTCGCCAAGCCGGCGGGGGCCCTTGCCATCGGCTGCGATGTGACCCGCAGCGAAGCGGTGAAGGCGGCGTTCGAGCGCGTCGCCGAGGCCTTCGGCGGTGTTGACATCGTTGTCTCCAACGCCGGCACGGCACCCCAGGGGCGCATCGGCGAGGTCGACGAAGCGGTGCTGCGCCAATCCTTCGAGTTGAACTTCTGGGCGCACCAGAAGGTGGCGCAGGCGGCGGTGGCGATCATGGTCCGCCAGGGCACCGGCGGCTGCCTGTTGTTCAACGCCTCCAAGCAGGCACTCAACCCCGGTCCGGATTTCGGCCCCTACGGCATTCCGAAAGCGGCGCTGCTCGCTCTCATGCGCCAGTACGCCCTCGACTACGGTCGCCACGGCATCCGCACCAACGCGGTCAACGCCGATCGCATCCGCTCCGGCCTGCTCACCGACGAGATGGTGGCGCAGCGGGCGCGCGCCCGCGGCGTCAGCGAAGCGGAGTATCTCGCCGGCAACCTGCTCGGCCGCGAGGTGACGGCCGATGACGTGGCCCGCGCTTTCGTCCACCTCGCCCTGTCGCCAAAGACGACGGGGGCGATCCTGACTGTCGATGGCGGCAACATCGCGGCGGCGGTGCGCTAGCCTTCTGCCCCGCGCGCGGCCGCCACAAGGCCATAACGGAATTGGGGTTGAGGGCTGAGGGTGCTAGAGTGGGAAGAGCGCCTGCCCGCGGCCGATCCGTCTTCAAATGACGGCAGACCGCGTCGATCAGGTTGATAACCTTGATAAGAAGGGACCTCCGACGATGTCACGGATGCAACCCGCGCTGTTTCTCGCCGCCGCCATGCTGACGTTTGCCGCCAGCCAAGCCAGCGCCGCGGCCGAGATCGTCAGCTACCGCCTCGATGTCTTCCCGATCCTGGATAGCCGCTGCGTGGCGTGCCACAAGCCCGGCGGCGAGGGCTATCAGAAGTCCGGCCTTGACCTGTCCACGTACGATGGACTGATGAAGGGCACCCAGCACGGTGCCATCGTCGTGCCCGGCGATCCGCTCACCTCCAACCTCAACGTCCTCATTGAGGGCCGGGCAGCGATGGCGATTCGCATGCCGCACAACCAACGGCCGTTGCTGAAGGCGCAGCAGCAGATCATCCACGACTGGGTCAAGCAGGGCGCAAACAACAACTGACGCACCGCCCCCAACGATCTGTTCCCGCTCGAACAGCCCGTTGCCGGCAAGGCCGAAAACGCAAAACGCCCCGGCTTCAATTAGCCGGGGCGCCGTTTTGTGTGGCTGCGGGTGTCGCCGTCGGCGACCCGTCCGCATTCAGTGGGCGTCGGCCCAGATCTTGCGTTTTGTCGCGTAGAGGAAGGCCGTCAGCACGATGAGGAACAGCGTGACGCCGACCCCCATCTGCCGCCGTTCTTCCAGGTTGGGCTCGGCCGCCCAGGTCAGGAAGGTGACCACGTCGCGTGCCTGCTGCGACTGCGTCGCCTCGGTGCCATCCACGTAGGTCACGCCGCCGTCATTGAGGATCGGCGGCATGGCAATCTGATGCCCCGGAAAGTACTCATTGTAGTACATCCCGGCACCGAGGACGAACCCCTCGGGCGGCTCGTGGTAGCCGGTCAGCAATGCGTAGACATAATCGGCGCCGGTCGGTTTGTAGAAGCTTTCCATGCCGAAAGGCCGTGCCTCGACGATCAGAGACAGGTCGGGCGGCAGGGCGCCGTTGTTGGCGACGCGGGCCGCCGCGGCGTTGGGGAATGGTTTCGGCAGGCGATCAGGCGGTATCGCCCTGCGCATGTACATCTCGCCCTCGTCGTTCGGCCCCGCCTGCACCTCGAACTCGCCGGCGATCGCCGCCACCTGTTCGGGGGTCAGGCCGATGCCTTCGAGGTTGCGGAAGGCAATGAATTCCAGCGAGTGGCAGGAGGCGCAGACCTCCCGGTAAACCTGCCATCCGCGCTGCAACGCCCCGCGGTCGAAGGTGCCGAAGATGCCGTTGAAGCCCCACTGCTGTCTGGGGGCTTCGACGCCACCGGCGGCCAGCGCCGGGTTGGCCAGGAGGATGACGGCCAGCGTGGCGGCCATCCCGCGCGCAATCGTCCGCAACCGTGTCATTCTGCAACTCCTCGCGCCGGCACGCCGATCCCCATCGCGGTGACCGCCGTGCTGATGCTGGACGGCAGCGGCAGCGGCCGTTCGATGATGCTCAGCAACGGCAGGATGATGAGGAAGTAGGCGAAGTAGTAGGCGGTGGCCAACTGGCCGATCCAGATCCAGTTGCCCTCCGGCGGCTTCGCGCCGACGACGCCGAGGAGGATGCAGTTGGCGGCGAACAGCCAGAAGAACGGCTTGAACAGAGGCCGGAAGCGGCCACTGCGAACCGGCGAGCGGTCGAGCCACGGCAGGAAAAACAAGATCAGCACCGCCGCAAACATGGCGATGACGCCGAGCAGCTTCGCCGACAAAAACCAGATGTCGAAAGTGATCGCCCGCAAGATCGCATAGAACGGCAGGAAGTACCACTCGGGCACGATGTGCGGCGGGGTGACCAGCGGGTTCGCCTTGATGTAGTTGTCCGGCTCGCCGAAGAAGTTGGGCGCAAAAAACACGAAGAAGAGGTAGATGATCAGGAAGACACCCAGCCCGAACAGGTCCTTTATCGTGAAGTATGGGGTGAACGGCAGAGTGTCCTGCGGGCCTTTGATATCGATACCCAGCGGGTTGTTTGACTTCGAAATGTGCAGCGCCCACAGGTGCAGGAAGACCACGCCGAAGATCAGGAACGGCAGCAGATAGTGCAGGGAGAAGAAGCGGTTCAAGGTCGGATTGTCGACGGTGAAGCCACCCCACAGCCACTGCACGATCGATTCACCGACGAGTGGGATCGCCGAGAACAGATTGGTGATGACGGTGGCGCCCCAGAAGCTCATCTGCCCCCACGGCAGCACGTAGCCCATGAACGCGGTCGCCATCATCAACAACAGAATGATGACGCCGAGACCCCACAGTACTTCGCGCGGCGACTTGTAGGATCCGTAATACAGCCCGCGGAACATGTGGATGTAGACGACGACGAAGAACATCGACGCCCCGTTCATGTGCATGTAGCGCAGCAGCCAGCCGTAGTTGACGTCGCGCATGATGCGCTCGACGCTATCGAAGGCGTGATCGGCGTGTGGCGTGTAATGCATGGCCAGCATCACGCCGGTGCCGATCTTGATCACCCGGATGATCCCGGCGAGCGAGCCGAAGTTCCACCAGTAGTTGAGATTGCGGGGCGTCGGGTAATCAACCAGTTCCGTCCGCATCATCGAGAAGATCGGCAGCCGGCGGTCGAACCATGCAACCGCTCCATTCTGCCATTCGTACGTCGTGCCTTTGCCAGCCATTCCCAGAAGCCCTCAGCCGATCTTGACGGTGGTGTCGTCGATGAATTCATAAGGCGGCACCAGCAGGTTGAGCGGTGCCGGACCCTTGCGGATGCGACCGGAGGTGTCGTAATGCGAACCGTGGCAGGGGCAGAACCAGCCGCCAAACTCACCGCGGGGATCGCCGGACTTCTGACCGAGA
>JALOTH010000042.1 GCA_025458035.1 Rhodospirillales bacterium | reverse complement strand
CAGGGTCGTCTTACCGGCACCGTTGGGACCGATGACGCCGATGATGCCGCCGGGCGGTAGCTTGAATGACAAATCGTCGATGAGCAGCCGCTCGCCATACCCCTTCACCACCTGTTCGGCCTCGATGACAAGGGAACCGAGCCGTGGGCCCGGCGGAATGACGATCTGCGCCATGCCGCTCTGCGCGTCTGCCGCCGCCGCCAGCAGCGATTCATAGGCGGTGATGCGCGCCTTCGATTTCGCTTGGCGGGCGCGCGGGCTGGCGCGGATCCACTCAAGCTCATGGGCCAGCGTGCGCTGTCGTGCCGCCTCCTGCTTTTCCTCGATTTCGAGGCGCTTTTGCTTTTGTTCCAGCCAGTTGGAATAGTTGCCCTCGTAGGGAATGCCGCGGCCGCGGTCGAGTTCGAGGATCCACCCGGTGACGTTGTCGAGGAAGTAGCGGTCGTGTGTGACCACCATGACCGTGCCGGTGTAATCCTTGAGAAAGCGCTCTAGCCAGGCGACGGACTCGGCATCCAGGTGGTTGGTCGGCTCGTCCAGCAGCAGCATGTCGGGGTGTTCCAGCAGCAGCCGGCACAGGGCGACGCGGCGGCGCTCGCCGCCCGACAGCGTCGTGACGTCGGCATCGCCGGGCGGGCAGCGCAACGCATCCATGGCGATCTCGATGGTGCGCTCCAGCTCCCAGGCGCCGGCGGCATCGATCTTCTCCTGTAGTTCGCCCTGCTCTTCCAGCAGCTTTGCCATCTCGTCGTCGTCCATGGGTTCGGCGAAGCGGGCGGCGATCTCGTTGAAGCGGTCGAGCAGGGCCTTGGTCGGCGCCACCGCTTCCATGATGTTGCCGAGGACGGATTTTTCCGGATCGAGTTGCGGTTCCTGCGGCAGGTAGCCGACACGCACGCCCTCCGCCGGCCACGCCTCGCCGCCGAAATCGGCATCGAGGCCGGCCATGATCTTCAGCAGCGTCGACTTGCCCGAACCGTTGACGCCGAGGACGCCGATCTTGGCGCCGGGGTAGAACGACAGGGTGATCCCCTTGAACACCTCGCGGCCACCGGGGAAGATTTTCGTCAGCCCTTTCATCACGTAGATGTATTGGTAGGCGGCCATGGCGGCTCCCGGACTGGCGAGGAGGAGGGGATGGACGTCGTTCTAGCGGTTGCCGCGCTTGCCGGCAACCGCCGGGCGGACCGGGAACACCGGCGGCGGCGAACGTCGCTTCCATCGCCGGCGAGGAAATCGGGTAAGGTAACTCCCATGTCGCAATGCGGGTGCGCCGACAGCTATGCCGCACATGCCGACGACGTGCCCGCGCTGGGCGCGGCTCGATATCGGCAGGACCACCGAGGGGACCGATGACGGCTGATCGTCCCTCCCACCATCGGCCGCTCGAGCGTGGAGCCGGCAGCAGCCATGGCGAGCCGCTGGCGGCAACAGCCACCGACCGGGCGTTCGCCCTCGGCGTTGCCCTCAACATCGGCTTTGTCGCCGTCGAGGCGGTTGCCGGCTTCCTCGCCGACTCCCTCGCCCTGCTTGCGGACGCCGGCCACAACTTGAGTGATGTGCTCAGCTTGGTCTTGGCATGGACGGCGCTGTGGGCCGGACGGCGGCGGCCCAACAGGCGCTGGACCTACGGCTATGGCCGATCGTCGATTCTCGCCGCCCTCGCCAATGCCGTGCTGCTGCTGATCGCGGTCGGCGCCATCACTTTGGAAGCGGTGCGCCGCGTGGCCGATCCGCAACCGGTTGACGGCACCGTCGTCATCGCCGTCGCTGCGGTGGGCGTCGTCATCAACGGCGCGACGGCGGCGTTGTTCATGGCCGGCCGCAGGACCGATCTGAACATTCGCGGCGCCTTCCTGCACATGGCCGCCGATGCGGGAGTTTCGCTCGCCGTCGTTGCCGGGGCGCTGCTGATGGGGGCAACCGGCTGGTTGTGGATCGACCCGGCGCTCAGCCTGCTCATCGCGTTCGTCATCACCGCCGGCACCTGGGGCCTGCTCGCCGAATCGACGCGGCTTGCCCTCGACGCGGTGCCGGCCGCCATCGATGCGGGTGCCGTCGAGGACTACCTTGCCGGGCTGCCAGGGGTCGCCGCTGTTCACGACCTGCACATCTGGCCCCTGAGCACGACACGGGTGGCGTTGACCGCCCACCTGGTGAGGCCGGACGATGCCGGGAATGACGCCTTCCTGCATGCGGTTGCGGCCGAACTCGACGCCCGCTTCGGCATTCATCACGCGACGCTGCAGCTCGAACGGGGTGACGGCGGCGTGGGCTGCCGGCTCGCCCCCGCCGACGTCATCTGAGGAGCGCCGGCGCCGCCCGCTGCTCGCTTCTTTGGCGGGCTACGGCGCCAGCGCCTGGATCATCCGCCAGACGGCAGCGATCTGTAGACCAGTCCTGGTGTTGAAGTCCTGGTTCGTATAGCCCCAGAAGTCCCAGCAACCCATTGGGTTCATGTGCTGCAGGATGGTGTTGGAATTTGTCGTCGCCTGCGGGTACAGCACGACGATATCGTTGGTATCGGCCCACTCGTTGTAGCCCGCGTTCTCAATGAAGTAGGTCCAGCCGCGGAGTTGCTGTTCCTCCTCGGTCGCCCGCGCCCCATACAACGCTTTCTTGACCGGCTGACCGTCCGGCTCGATGCCGGTGAAACCGAAGCCCTGCCGGCAGCCGTGGAAGGCGACGTGCAGCTTGCACCTCGCTGTGCCGTCGAGACACTGCGGTGGCACGAACACATACCCTTTCTCCGCCATCACGGCGTCTTCGGTCGCGAGTGCACTGTTGCCGAACATCTCTTTCTGAGGGAACGCAAACAGGCGTCGCCGCAGCCATTGGCAGCGGCTGTCCGTTACTTCTCCGGCCTTGCAGTCGTGGGACACGGTCGGCCAGAGGTGAGGGTCGTACTGCTTGACGCCGATGAGGGACGGATCGGGGCGAGGCTGTAAGGGCCCGTAGATGTGGCTCAGGATGCGGCCGGCATTGTCGAGAGCGATACCGCAGGACAGGTCGCACGCCGTATCGCACTCGCCGGGCGTGGCCGCCGTCTCACAGGCTTGCTTACACCCTGCCGCACAGTCGTTCTGCCCGCACGCATTCACGAATGGTGAGCCGAAGCGGTTGCAGGCGTTGACTTGGCCCCGCTCGGGATCGAGGCCGACGTGGTTATCCGTGACCACCGCATGCGGCGCCGGGACATCCTTCAGGTAGACGACCGTGCCCTCCGGCAAGGCGCTGCCGGTACGCTGGTAGAGGGCAGGAAAGTACTGGGCGAGCGCATCGCTGACACCGACCCGCAGCAACGAGTCCTTCACGCCGTGCAGGATAACGACCTTATCGCCGATGATCCCCGACGGGTCGTCAATCGTGGCATTCTGTCCGGCAGTGAAGGTCGCATCGGCCGATTGCTGCGCCATCGCCATCGCCTCGGGGCTTGCTGCCTGACCGGCAGTGGCGGGGCCGGGCCCGGCGTAGGCGATCTGATTGCATCCGTCATAACCTTGGCAGAAGCCGTCAGCGAGGAACGCCGTGCAAACGGTCAAACCCCGCATGACATCGCCCTTGGTGCAAGCGTAGGGGCCGCCGGCCATGATACCGGCACCGATGATGGTCTTGGAGTGGGCAACATGGAACTGATGCGCCATGAAGCCGCCCGAAGACACACCGGAGACCGAGATCCGTGCGGGGTCGAGTTTGAGAGTTCGTCCGAGTTCAGTCAGCGTCGTTTGCCGCTCGGCAGCGGTCGCCGCGGCAACGAAAAGGCTTACAGCCGCGACCGTGGCGAACAGCAGACAGATCGTTTTTCGCATGGCTTTCTCCTCCGCCTTGTTCCGGCGTCGTCTCGCGGCGGAGGTGGGGCCGATGTTGTCCGCGCCCCTTGAGGCCGCCGTGGGCAGTTTGATACTCGCAAATCTGGCGTTTCACACGATAACCTACTCGGCGCCCTGCCGTGATGAAGGCTTGCGAATGGGCGGACTGCAAAATCGCGTATTGACGTTAGGACGGAACCGCCCCGAGCTTCGCGCCGATGTCGACGCGCGGGCGCCGACGCCATAGCCGCGAACGCGTTTCCTGCCATCACGTCGAGCGTTACGAGTCCCACGGCACTCGTCACACCAGCCTCTCGGAAATCGGGTTGCTCTGCCAACGGCCGCCATCGATGCGCGCGGCGTCGAGGACGATCCGCGAACGCTGCCGGCTTGCCCCCGCCGACGTCACCTGAGCAGCGTCGGCGTCGCGGTGGAACGCTTGGGATTCAGGCGCGAAGACTGCCGACTGTTGTTAGCCTGTAAAGTTGGGATATGGGAACATAATTACCCAATTGTGGCCGCATTCTAAAAACATTGTGGCAAAATAAAGGAAAATATTATTCGCCCTTTTTTTGCCAGCATGAAAGTCTATATGCCATGCAGGCTGCAATTTTGGATAGAGGTGTTGAAATGTCTCGTTTAAGCTACTCGGCTATGGCGCTCATGGCAGTTTCTATTGCCGGGATTGCGCCAGCATCGGCAGGAACAACCAATTGTCCGGGAAATATCATCAATCGGACAGTCGATAACGTTTTCGTCAACGGCAGTTGCATTATCAGAAACTCGACTGTTGAAGGTAACATTGTCGTTTCGACGAAAGGAGATCTGCTGGTTCAGGGCTCAACAATTAAAGGAAGCGTGCAGTCGGAAGGCGGTTCGCGCGTTCGGCTTCAGACAAATCCGGCGAACGGCCGGGAAACGGCGGTCAACGGCGATATTCAGATCTTTGACACGGTTGCCGGCCTGACCAGTGCCATTACCGACGTCAACGTTGGCGGAAGCATCCAACTCGACAGCAATGCCGCCCCGATCGTCGTCCGCTTCAATGACGTCGGATCCGACGTGCAGGTGTTCCAGAATGCCGCCCGCGTCCGCTTGGGAGGCAACACCATCGACGGCAATCTGCAATGCAAGGAAAACACGCCGCCGCCACTGAACGAGGGTGGCAACGTCGTCGAGGGCAGTGCGGAGGATCAGTGCTCCGGCTTTGGTGAACGGTAGTTCCTTGGCGGGAAATCATATCCTCGATTGAGACTTCGCCAACGGCACGTCCGGCCCCCCGCCGGGCGTGCCGTCACCGCCCGTCGCTCAAGCGGGTTGCTTATGGGTCGCGGGGCGCCGTATCGTCAACGCATCTCCTGCGGGGCCGGCTTGGTTGAATGGCGCTGCCCCTGTCGTTCCCAAGCTTGCCACATTCGCCCATCGTATCGTTGCCAAGTCGACAGGGAGGCGAGTGCACGCCATGTGGGGCTGCTTGTTTTTGGCGTAAGGACCAACCACGACGATGACGCTGCGCCGGCCGTTCATGCCGAAGATCGATCGGGATCTCGATTTCCTGATGACCTGCTTTCGTGAAATGCTGCGAGAGCAGGGCCAGAACGACATCGCCGCTGCCCTGCCATGGCCCGGCGGCGGAATGGCGACGGCCGACCTGCCGGTCTCCGACCGCTTGGCGCAGGCCTATTCCACCGCCTTCAGTCTCCTCAACATGATCGAGGAGAACGCCTATGCGCAAAACCACCGACAAATGGCGACGACCGGCCAGCTGCGCGACCATCCCGGCTCATGGGAGGACACACTGCATCTGCTGGCCGCCGAAGGCCATACGGCGGAGGAGATCGCCGCGGTGCTGCCAACGGTTTGCGTCGAGCCGGCGCTGACGGCCCACCCGACGCAGGCCAAGCGCAGCACGATCCTTGAACACAGCCGCGAACTCTACCTGCTGCTGGTTCAGCGGGAAAACCAGATGTGGACGCCGGGCGAACAGGCCGACATCCGCGATCAGATCAAGGCTGTCCTGGAACGGTTGTGGCGATCGGGCGAGGTGCAACACGAGAAACCCGAAATCACCAGCGAAATTCGCAACATCCTCCATTATCTGCGCACCGTCTTTCCCACCATCCCGCCGATTTTGACGCGGCGGCTGCGGGAGGCGTGGCAGGATGCCGGCTTCGATCTCGCGTTGCTCGACGACCACGCGCCGGTGCTGCCCCGGCTATCCTTCGGCAACTGGGTTGGCGGCGACCGGGACGGCCATCCGTTGGTGACCGCCGCCATCACCCGGGACATGCTGCACCAACTGCACGGGCTGGCCGTTACGTTAGTGCGCGACCAATTGATCCGCCTGACCCAGCGGCTCAGCCTGTCGCAACACTTGCAGCACCCTGGTGAAGCGTTGAAGCAGCGCCTGGCGGCGCTGGTTGCGGGACTTGGCAGCCGCGGCGAGGCGGCCTTGCGCCGCAATCCCGATGAGCCCTGGCGCCAGTTCGTCAACGCCATGCTTGCCATGCTGCCAGGCCAGGGTGCCGCCGACGGTGCCGGCTATCGCCGCGCCGGCGAGCTTCTCGATGACCTGCTGCTGCTTCGCCGCGATCTCGCGCACGTGGGCGCCGCACGGCTTGCCCGTATCGACGTGGATGCTGTCGCCGAGATCGTGCGTACCTTCGGGTTTCATGCCGCGAGCCTCGACATCCGGCAGAATTCACGGTTCCACGACATGGCCGTCGGTCAACTGTTGCGCGCCGCCGGCTTTGCCGATAACGCCTTCGAAACCTGGGACGAGGCGCGCCGGCGGGCCTTTCTCGAACACGAGCTGGCGAGCCCAAGGCCGTTTACCCGTCCCGAGACACCGGTCGGCGCCGAGGCGCGCGCCGTCCTCGATTGCTACGGCGTGCTCACCGAGCATTTCGCCGCGCACGGGTCGGAGGGTCTCGGCGCGCTCATCGTCAGCATGACCCGCAGCGTTTCCGACCTGTTGGTGGTCTACGTGCTGGCGCGTGAGGCGGGGCTGCTCGTCGTCGATGGCGACGGTCCCATTTGCCGGCTGCCGGTCGTTCCGCTGTTCGAGACGATCGAGGATCTGCACCATGCGCCGCAGATCCTCGGCGAGTTTCTCGCCCATCCCATCACCCGGCGCAGTCTTCAGGCGAGTGCGGCGGCGCGCGGCGAAGCGCAGTGCCAGCAACAGGTGATGATCGGCTACAGTGATTCCAACAAGGATGGCGGCATCCTCGCCAGCTTCTGGTCCATCTACCGGGCGCAGGGCGAGCTGGCGCGAACGGCGACCGCTGCCGGCGTGCAGGTCCGTTTTTTCCATGGCCGCGGCGGCACTATCAGCCGCGGTGCCGGTCCGACCCACCGGTTCGTCGATGCGCTGCCGCCGGGCTCGGTGGCCGGCGATCTGCGGCTGACCGAGCAGGGCGAGACGATCGAACAGAAGTATGCGAACCGCATCACCGCCGCCCACAATCTGGAATTGCTGACCGGAGTGCCTACCGCGCATTGCTCGAAGCCGATGGTTTTGTCAGCTTTTTTTCGCACGCCACGCCGATCGATGTCATCGAGCAGACCCGCATCGGCTCGCGTCCCGCCCGCCGCAGCGGCGAGCGCACCCTTGCCGACCTGCGTGCCATCCCGTGGGTGTTCGCCTGGAGCCAGTCGCGTTTTTATCTGTCCGGTTGGTACGGCGTGGGCAGTGCGCTATCGCAGCTCAAAGCGGATCGGCCGCACACATTTACAGCCTTGGCGGACGCGGTGCGAAACCATGCGTGGCCGCCGCTGGTCTACGTGTTCGGCAACGCGGTGACCAGTGTGATTACGGCTGATGCATCACTGATGCGGACTTACGCGGCCATGGTTTCGGACCGGATGCTGCGGGAGCGCCATCTTGCCACCATTCTCGCCGAATTTACCGCAACCCGCGTCCACCTCGAGGAGTTGTTCGGCGAGAGCCTGGAAAGCCAGCGGCCGATCCTCACCCGTTCGATCGCCCTCAGGTCGGCCGGCCTTCGCCCGTTGCATTTGGAACAGATCCGCCTGCTCACGGAGTGGCGGCTGGCACAACAGCAGGGTGATGTCGCGGCGGAGGCGGAGCTGTTGCACCGGCTGCTGCTGATCGTTAATGCCATCGCCGGCGGCCTCGGGACCACCGGCTAGCCGGCCATGCGATCGTTAACTGGGTGCGCTGGAGCCTTGCGCTTGAATGCTCCAAACGGGTCCTATACAAGTTCTGCGGGACGCGTTAGTGTCTTACTATCATCAACGATCGAGTTACCAAGGGTGCGCGGATCGACAGGATGGCAGCACGGGGCCGGTGCAGAAGGCGTGTTCCTTTCCGTACCACGGTTGTCGATCCTGAGGTGAGCCCGGGGGCTGGCGTGCCGGAAGGGGAGAAGGGATAAATGGCGAATACGGCCGTAAAATACGCCGGGGCGCTCGCCCTTGGCGTCATAGTGGGACTGACCGCCTCGGATGCGCAGGCGAAAACGGTGTTCTTGTATGGGTTCCCCGGCATCGCGCCGGCGACGTATCTGGCAAAGGGTATCAACGCCACTGTCCCGGCTTCCTTGAAGTCGAGCGGGGACATCGTTCCTCCCGCCTCGGATGTGGGAACAGTTGCTTCAAGTTCCGTTACATCGCTGGCGCTGTTCTCGCTGGCGATGGCGGTCAACGGCCCTGACATAGACGATGGTGTCCCAGCGGTTGGCCGCATCACGCCGTTCGCGGTGCCAACGGTGCCGATCCCGGTGCCGGCGGCATTGCCGATCCTCGCCGCGGCGCTGGCCGGCTTCGGCTTTGCGGGATGGCGGCTAAAGCGCAACGCGGCATAATTTCCGCAGCGTTCCGACAAAAGGGATAAGGGCGGCCGACTGGCCGCCCGTTTTCTGTCACTCGCGGTTCCGAGCCGAGTAAACTCCCGCACGAAGCCGCTGCGTTCCGTCAGCCGGTGGCGCTGAATGCCGCCGGCACCACGGTGACGGCGCCTCCGCGCGGGGCCGACCGCGTCATTACCCAGACGGGCAATATACAACTTAAGCGAAAATCTGTATCGTCTGCTACGGTGTGCTGCCGCTCGGGCAAAGCCCGCCGAGAACGAGATGTCCTCATTTTCGGCGGGTGCGGGAAAGCGGACCATGGGGGCGGCACACCTCGCAGAGACCCTTACGTACAGCCTGGGGAGGCTGACTCGCCGCCGCTGCGCTGAACACCGCGATATCCTGCGTCGCGATGTTACGGCCGGCGCCGGCGAGTTTCCTGCCGGATCATCGGTGCGGCGTGGCGCACCCCCCTGCTGCCAGCGTCGCCGCCTTACGCCAAGTCGAAAATCAGCAACTCCGCCGGCGCTTGCGCGCCGATGGCCACTTCCGCCTCATCAGACAGCTTCAGGCCGTCGCCGGCGCCGAGGCCAACGCCGTTGACGACCGCCTGCCCATGCACCGCCTGAACCCAGGCGTGACGGCCCCGCAGGATTGGCAGGACAACGCCAGCGTCACCTCCCGCCAGCAGCGCCCGCCAGAGGCTGACGTCCTGATGGATGGTCACGCAGTTGTCGCCACCGGTGCGGGCGCCGATCAGGTCGAGACGCGAAGCTGCACCCGCCGGCGGCAGCGTCTTCTGTTCGTAGCCCGGCGGCAAGCCGGCGCGCTCCGGACGGATCCACATCTGCAGGAAGTGGACGGTCTCCCGGTCGGAGGCGTTGTCTTCACTGTGGCGAATGCCGGTCCCGGCGCTCATTCGCTGGATCTCCCCCGGCCGGATCACCGAGCCGTTGCCGAGGCTGTCACGGTGCTTGAGGGCGCCGCTGATCACGTAGGAGACGATCTCCATGTCCCGGTGGTCATGCGGGGCGAAGCCGGCGCCGGCGGCAACGCGATCTTCATTGATGACAAGCAGATCGCGGAACCCGGCGTGGCGCGGATCGTGATAACCGCCAAAGGAGAAGGTGTGGCGGCTGTCCAGCCAGCCCAAGTTGGTCGGACCACGCTCACCCGCCGGACGGAGTTCATGCATGCCATTAACCTCGACAACATCTGTGGATCACGCCCGAAATTATCCGATCACTTCCGCGAGAGATGAGGCGCTCGAAGGGGGCATGCAACACGTCTTCTCGTCATGGCGCAGGAAAGTCCCGCACCGGATCACCCAGGATCGAGACCGCGCCTTGCGCCCAGCGCCGTCGCCAGCGTCGCATCGTCAAGGTAGTGGAGCTCGCCGCCCAGCGGCACGCCGTGGGCGATTCCTGTCAACGTCACACCGCAATCGCGCAAGGCGTCCGCGATGTAATGGGCGGTCGCCTGGCCATCGACGGTGAAGCTGAGGGCGAGGATCACTTCGCGCACCCCGCCGCTTCCGGCACGGGCGATCAGGCGCCGAATGCCGAGGTCCTCCGGGCCGACGCCGTCGATCGCCGAGAGCACGCCGCCAAGAACGTGATAGCGACCGCGGTGACAGCCAGCCCGCTCCAGTGCCCACAAGTCGGCGACGTCCTCGACGACACACAAGCTCGCCGCATCGCGGCGCGCGTCGGTGCAGATCCGGCAAGGATCGACGGTATCGAGATTGCCACAGACATGGCAGCGCGATACGGCGTCGGCGGTCGCCTGCAGCGCGGCGAGCAACGGTTCGAGGAGCGTCTCGCGTCGTTTCAACAGGGTGAGCACGACGCGGCGTGCCGACCGCGGGCCAAGTCCCGGCAGCTTCGCCATCAACTGGATCAGCCGCTCGATCTCGGTCATCGTGGACGGCAGGAGCTACGGCACCAAGGGAACACGCCGCAGTTTGGCACTTCGGCGCTGGGCGGGAGCGTTCAGAATGGCAGGGACATACCGGGGGGCAGCTTGAGCCCGCCCGTCAGTTCGCCCATCCGTTCCTGCATGTAGGCTTCCACCTTGGCCTTTGCGTCGTTGCAGGCGGCGACGATCAGATCCTCGAGCACTTCCACCTCGGCCGGATCGACCAGCGCCGGGTCGATCTTGATGCGGCGGACCTCGCCCTTCCCGGTGACCGTGACCTGGACCATGCCGCCGCCGGATGCTCCGGTCATTTCAGCGTTGGCCAACTGAGCCTGCAGTTCACCCATTTTTTCCTGCAGTTTCTGCGCTTGCTTCATCATTTGGCCGAGATTCTTCATCGGCTGCCCTGCTCCCTCAACTTGGCGACGCGCGCCCTTGCGTGCCCACTACCTGAGTCAATAGCAAGTTCGTGATGCGAAGTCACCTCGCAGCCGCTGGCTTCCCAGCAAAGGCGCGACAGACTCCCCAAACCGCTCCGTGCCGATCAGTATCGCGAGACGCGTGCACGATAGAGGTTGCTTCGCGCCATGGTAATAGGTATATTTACCTATTAGTGGGCAGAGCGTTCAAGAAGGGGGCAGTCATGAGCATACGATCCACTGTCGGCGTGGGCGGCGTCAACGCCACCGCCGACGTCCGGCTTGTCCAAATTCTCTTGAACGCCGGCCTCGCGCGTGTCGACCATGGTCGGCGACTCGTTGTCGACGGCATCGTCGGTCCCGCCACGGAGGCGGCGATCCATCGCTTTCAGCGCCACGCCATGGGGCAGCGCCGTCCGACCGGCTGTATCGAGCCAGCGGACCAAACCCTTGAGGCGTTGCGCGACGCCTTACCGGCACAGGTGTTGGCAGAGACGCTGCACGCCACCATGCCGGACGCAACGACGAAGGATATCTGTCGTTTCTACAAACCGCTGCGGGACGCCCTGCGCGCCCATGGCATCTCCTCGCCAAAGCGCCGCGCTCATTTTTTTGCACAGATCGGCGAAGAGAGCCGCGATCTGTCGTCCCTCGTCGCGTCGATGCCGGCAAACGGCGATACTTGTCCAGACCCCGAGGCGGAACGGTATCGGGCCCGCGGTCTGTTGCCGTTGGCCGGACGCGCCGCCTATGCCCGCTATCATGCCGCGCGCGGCCACGACGTCGTTGCCGATCCGCATCGCCTCGCTACCGATGCGGCAGTTGCCGCCGATGCCGCCGGCTGGTTCTGGGCGGTGAGTGGCTCGAACGCCCATGCGGACGGTGGCGACCTCGTGGCCATCACCGAGGTGATCACCGGCGGCCGGCATCGCCTGACCGAGCGGCAGGACCGGCTGCGCCGCGCCCTGTGGCTGCTCTCCGTTTAGCCTGCGGTGCGGCAAAGCCGCATCGGCCGCCGCACGCCTATCGCGGCCATGGGGAACGGTCGCGGGGGACGGCACGCAAGTCATCCCAACCAAAGGCAACCTGAGGCAAGTCCGTATTCCACAGGTGCTCCGTGCGCTCGGCGATGCGGCGCGCGCCCATGGATTCGTAAAAAAAGCGAGCGGGATTGCCAGCGAGAACCCAGACCAGTGCCGAGTTGAGGCCGCGATCGAGCAGCGTGTCGAACAGCCGCCAGAGCACCGCCCGGCCGACCCCCTGTTCCTGTGCGTCCGAAGCCACATAGAGGGTGAAGATCTCGCCAGCCTGCGGCAACCGCGTTGCCCGCGCCTCGCCGCAACTGCCAAAGCCAACGATCCGGCCATTGGCTCGCTCAGCGACGACAACGCTTTCGGCGACACCCTGGCGCGCCAGCGCCACCGCCCATTGCCGCGCTTGAGCGTTGGGCGAAAGCTGCAGCAGAACGGTGTTCGGCACCAATCCCGGGTAGGCTTGACGCCAGCCCTCGACGTAGATTTCGGCGATGAGGGGTGCGTCGGTCACGCGCGCACTGCGCAGCCGCAGCAGCGGCGGCGGCGACGAGGGGACGGGGGAGGGGATCACCGCCCGATCGCCGGTTCGGGCCGACGTGACGACAAGGCCGCGGACTCGGCGAGCCACGCGTCAATCATCGACCGCGCGATGGTTCCGCGATAGGGCAGTCGGATGCCGCTCTGGCGAAGAGCGGCGAAGTCATCGCGGGTGAACCAGCGGGCGTCCTCGATCTCGGCCGTATCGAAGGCAAGCCGCTCGCCGCCGCGGACCTCGACGCGAAACCCCAGCATCAGCGACTGCGGGAAGGGCCACGGCTGCGACGCGATGTAGGTGACCGCTACTGCCGAAAGGCCGGTTTCCTCGCGCACCTCACGAATCACCGCTTCTTCCAGCGATTCGCCGGGCTCCACGAAGCCGGCAAGGGTGGAGTAAAGGCCGGCGATCCATGCCGGCTGGCGGGCGAGCAGGCAGGCATCCACGCGCGTCACAAGCATGATCACCACCGGGTCGGTTCGCGGGAATTGACGCTCACCGCAGGCGGCGTTGGTACAGAGGCGCAGATGGCCGCCGTTCGAACTCTCCGTCGGTGCGCCGCAGCAGCCGCAAAAGCGATGATGGCGGTGCCAACGCAGCAATGCTCGCGCGTAGGCGAGGAGTGCGCCGCCGGCGGCGTCCAGCACCGGCGCCAGCTTCGCCAAATCCTTAAAGGCGGCAGCGGGTGCCCATGCCCGGCAAAGCGCTTCCCCCGTCGCCAGTGGCAGCGATGCCGCGAACAGCGCACGGCCACGGTCGTCAAGGCCGAGGAAGGCCGAGTCTTCGGCGGCGGCGAGCAGTTGGGTGGCCGCCGCGCCGCGCAGAACGCTGGGGCTTGCGCCGCCATCCTCGTCAACGAGGCTCAAATCCCGCCAAACGGGGAGAACGCCGCTCTCGCCGTCGGCAAGCCGAGCCGCAATCCACGCCGTATCGCTGCGGTAATGGGCGGCTCGATCGGTCGTTCCGCCGGTCAGCACAAGCACCGGAGTCATGGGCCATACCCTGCCACATGGCTGGCGGTTGAACAACGGTGGCGAGACGAGCAACAGCGGTGGTGGCGGCCCCGAGATTTTGTTACCCTGTTTGGGGAAGTTATTGGTCACGAAAATCATGGCAAAGCGCGCACTCACCTTGCGCCGTGTCATCGCGTTGTTTGCGCTCGCCGGCCTTCCGGGTTGTGCCTGGCTGCAACCGGCCTGGCTGATGCCTGACGCAGCCTGCGGCAGCACGGCGGCTCGCGCAAAGATTGCGGCGGGCCGGCAGGAAGCGGCGCAGGTCCCGATCACCATCAGCTCCGGTGAGTTTCAGCCGATGGTCATTGACCTGCGCCATGGGCGGCTTTACCGCCTCGTCATCGATAACCGTGACGACGAAACGCGTATTTTCTACGCTCCCGGGTTTCTTCGCTCCGCGCAGATCGGTGGCATTTACGTTGGCGGCTCACCGGCGGACGATGACTGTCCCGGTCAGTTGCTCGTGCCAGCGCGAACCACGGCGGAAATCACCGTCAAGCCGGCACGCCGCGGCCACTTTTCTCTGGCCAACAGCCTGCTGCCGCTCGATGCCTGGGGCGCCGGCCTCGGCGCCATCCATGTCGAATGAGTGGTGCGGCGGCATCGCCAGTCACTCGGCCGGCGTGCCGCCATGTGCCCGTTTATGCCGGGTGATCAGCCACGCGGCGAGGCCAAACAGACCGATGATGTAACCGATTCCGCCCAGCACGTCGCGCCAAAGCACCCGTTGCTCGAAGGCGTCGAGCTGCTCACGCAGCGGCGCCACCTGTCGCGCCACGGCTTGCTCGACCGCCCGTTCCAAATCGTCCGGTAACGCCAGCGCGGCAGCGGCGGGTTCGAGCGACGTTGGCAGCGGCGCTGCCAGCGGCGCGGTGAAGTCTGCGACGCGGAGGACGAACTCGGCGCGGTGGCCGTCGCCGGTGTCGGCGATGATGCGGTGGTCGAACGGACCGGCAAGGCCGGCGTGGAATCGTCCGTCCGCGTCACTGACGGTTTCGGCGAGGAGACGTCCCGCCGGATCCACGATCTGGATGGGGACGGCACGGGCCGCCGCATTGCCGCTGAAAAAGACCGTGCCCGTGATGGCATCGCCGACGACCGTCGCGAACAGCCTGATCTTGTGGGCGGCGGCCGGCGCCGCGGCGAACAGCAGCACCGCGAAGATCGTAACGAGGAGCCGAAACCGCCACACTCTCAGGCCTCGTTCGGCCGTGCCGCGATGCGACCGAAGCTCAAGATTTCCGGGCGGACACGCCGCAAAAAGCCAACGATGATACCGGTCAGCAGGGCCTCGACGGCAATGACGGGAAGATGGGCGATGAGCACGAGTTTCGCTGCCGTCGCGAAGCTGGCACCGCCGACCGCGAGAGCCGCCGCCGCCCCGATGCTGGTCGCGATCACCGCCGTCGCGCCGGCAGCAGCGCCCCACAGCATCGGCGCGCCGCGTCGCGCCCCCTCGGCGAACAACACGAAGGAGAGTACGGCCGGCAGTGCGATGATCACGGTGTTCACGCCAAGCGTGGTGATGCCGCCATAGCCAAAGAAGAAGGCCTGCAACAGCAGGGCGACGAAGATTGCCGGGATTGCGGCCCATCCAAGGACAATTCCCACGAGGCCGTTGAGGATCAGGTGCACGCTCGATGGCCCCAGCGGGACGTGAACGAGTGAGGCGACGAAGAAGGCCGCGCTCATCACCGCCGCCTGTGGCAGGCGTTCCGGATCGAGCCGTCTCAGCCCCGCCGCCAGCAACACGGCCGCCATCGCCGCCCCGCCGATGAGAACCGGGGCAGCCAGGACCCCATCGCTGATGTGCGCCATCGCTTTCGTGCTCCGCCGCGGACGCTGTGCCGCCGGCTCGGCGCCGGCAGCGAAGGCGCGCGGCCGCTATTTCATGTCGACGGTGCGGACCCAGATCAGCCCGCCGAGTTCAACCGGCGCCGGTTTGCCGTCGGGTCCGGGCAGCGGCTTGTCGCCATCCACCAGCGCGGCAAAGCCCCACCAGCCGGCGCGGGGCATCACGTAGGTGAACACACCGTTCCCATCCGTTTTGACCACCTGCGTGATGAATGGGTCGGCTGGCGCCGTCAGCGAACCATCATTCTTCCATTCCACTTCCACCGTTGCGAACGGCACCGGCTTGCCATTCTGGCGGACGATGCCGCTGAAGGCATTGCCGGTCCAAAGGCCGTAGGGTCGGACGAGGGGTTCAATCTCGACGGGAAGGCCGACAACGGTGTCCCAGCCTTCCTCGCCGCCGAAGGCGTCTACCACAACCTTTGTATAGTGGATGATCGATTTCCCTTCCGCCGCTTCCCAGTATGGTGCCGGCGCCATGTAGAACACGTAGTCACCCGGTTCGGTGAAGGTGTGACGGGCGCGAAAGGCGGTTTTCCCGTCGACCTTGAAGGCTTCGAGTTGCGCCGTGAGGTCGCGGTCGGTTGCTCCCGTGCGGACGCCGAAGCGGGTTGGCGCAGCCATCTCCATCGCCGGTCCGCGATCGAATGGGTGGGTGAACACTGCCTCGATGGTGATGGTCCGGCCGCCTTCGGCGCTGACGATGTCAGCGGACGGGATCAATTCGAGGAAGTGGCCGAAGGCGGCGGGGGGCAAAGACAGCATCGCTGCCACGACCATCACGGGGAGTGTATAATTTTTCATAACTTTGTTAACCGCATGTTGTTAGAGAAGGGCGACACGGGAGCCTGATTCTTCCCGCGACACCGCCCGCCAGCGACACATCATCCTGCATCCCATCGCCTATCGAAACGGACTATAGTTGCTGACCGTTCGAACCGTCAATCATGCGGCCATATTGATCGGGAACGTGTCTACGGCGTCGTGGGAACTGCGACCGCAAATGATGGGGAGGCAAGGGGCATGGCAGAAACGATCGCGCTCGTCGATGACGATCGGAACATCCTGGTTTCGGTGTCCATGGCACTGGAAGCGGAGGGCTTTCGTGTCGTCACCTATGGCGATGGCTCGGAGGCGCTTGCCGGGTTGGCGAGAACGCCGGTGGATCTCGCCGTCGTCGACATCAAGATGCCGCGGCTGGACGGCATGGAACTGCTGAAGCGGTTGCGCCAGCAGTCGGACATGCCGGTCATCTTTCTGACCTCGAAGGACGACGAGCTTGACGAGGTGCAGGGCCTACGCATGGGCGCGGACGACTACATCAAGAAACCGTTCTCTCAGCAGTTGCTGGTGGAGCGCATCCGCGCCATTCTCCGGCGCCGCGCCGCCGCCGACGATGCGACAGTCGTTGACGTCATCCGCCGCGGCGATCTCGTGCTTGATCCCACACGCCACCTGTGCACCTGGAAGGGCCTCGAAGTGAATCTCACGGTCACCGAATTCCTTCTGGTTCAGGCGCTGGCGCGCCGTCCGGGACATGTCAAAAGCCGAGACCAGCTCATCGATGCCGCCTATGGCGAAAACATCTATATCGACGACCGCACGATCGACAGCCACATCAAGCGGTTGCGGCGCAAGTTCAAGGATGTCGACGCTGATTTTGTGCAGATCGAGACGCTTTACGGCGTCGGCTATCGCTACCGGGCGGCTTAAGCGGAATAATGGCCGCCCTCGGCGCCGTGGCGCGACGCCGGCGCGCCATCTCTCCGATCACCTGGCGCATTCTTGCCGTTAATCTGCTGGCGCTCGGCTTTCTGTTCGCCGGCATGATCTATCTTGACGAGTACCGCCGCGGCCTGATTGCAGCCGAGTTGAAGACGCTGAACAGCGAGGCGCGATTGTTTGCCGCCGCCCTCGGCGAAAGCGCCACCACATCGGATGCAGGCCAGGAACAGCTGATCGCGCCGATCGCCCAGCAGATCGTCCGCCGGCTCGTCGAGGCCTCGGGGGCGCGGGCGAGGCTGTTTGCTCGCGACGGGACGCTGTCGGCGGACAGTCAACAGCTGCTCGGTCGACGCGGCGGCGTTCACATCGAACCACTGCCGCCGCCACTCTCCGCAAGTGATCGCTTGAAGCATTTGCTGGCCCAGTATGACCGGATGCTGTCCGGGCTGTGGGCGCGTGAGCCGCTGCCGCGCTATCAGGGCGATGACGTCGCCCGCGCCGAAGATCTCCCGGAGGTCGTGCGGGCGCTCAGCGGAGAAGCCGCGCAAATGGTCCGCGCCGGCGATTATGGCAGCCTGATCTTGAGCGTCGCCGTGCCGGTGCAGCGCTACCAGCAGGTGGTTGGCGCTCTCATCCTGACCAAGGGCTCGCAGGCCATCGATGCCGCGGTGCTCAAGGTTCGACTCGACGTCTTCAAGTGGTTTCTGGCCGCGCTCGCGGTGACCGTCCTCCTTTCGCTGTATCTTGCGCAGACCATTGCCCGTCCGATCCTGCGCTTGGCACTGGCGGCGGAGCGGGTGCGCCGCGACCGGCATCGTCGTCATCGCATCCCCAACCTGGAATGGCGGCGCGATGAAATTGGCGAATTGGCGGCGGCGCTTCGCGAAATGACGGAGGCACTCTGGCAACGCATGGACGCGATCGAACGGTTTGCCGCGGATGTTTCTCATGAGATCAAGAACCCGTTGACATCGCTGCGCAGCGCCGTCGAAACGGCGACCCGCATCAACGACCCCGAACGGCGCGAACAGCTGATGGCGATCATTAAACAGGATGTCGGCCGGCTTGACCGGCTGATCAGCGATATTGCGGAGGCGTCCCGCGTTGATGCCGAAATGTCGCGGGCGGGCGGCGAGCCGGTCGACATTGGTCGTATGCTCGAAACGCTGGTGGAGGTCACGGAAATGACCGCCGCCGACCGGGGCGTTGCCTTCCGCCTGAGTATCGCCAGCGGAGACGGCTCGCTGTCCGTCATCGGCCTCGAGGATCGGCTGGTGCAGGTCTTCCGCAACCTGATTGCCAACGCCCTGTCGTTCAGCCCATCGGGCGGGATCATCACGCTGGCGGCGGCGCGTCGCGGGCGCCAGCTCGTGGCCGAGGTCCTCGACGAGGGCCCGGGTCTGCCGGAGGGGAAGGAACAGCAAATCTTCGAGCGCTTCTATTCGGAGCGGCCACGCGGCGAGCGTTTCGGCGATCATTCGGGTCTCGGCCTCAGCATCTCGAAACAGATCATCGAAGCGCACGGCGGCCGCATCTTCGCCGAGAACCGCCGCCATGCCGATGGCAGCGTCGCCGGCGCTCGTTTTGTCGTGGAACTGCCATGCTGAATGCGGATCGTCATTGGGTAGGGGTGGGCCGGCGTTGAGCACGGCCAGCGCAGCGACCGACGCCGCGCAAACGGTCCGTGGCAGCTGCGTTGCCATGGATGGCGTTGGCGTGCTTTTGCAAGGCGCGTCCGGTGCCGGCAAATCCGACCTTGCGCTGCGCTTGATCGACAGCGGGGCCTTGCTCGTCGCCGACGACTACACGCGGCTGCGCGCCAGTGCCGGCAGGGTGTATGCCGCGCCACCGCCGGAGATTGCCGGCCTGCTCGAGGTGCGTGGGTTAGGCATCCTCAGGCTGCCGACCGCGGCGTTGCCGGTGCCGTTGGCCGTCATCATCGCGTTGACCGCTGCCCGTGATGATATCCCGCGGCTGCCAGAAACGGAGACGCTGACCATCCTCGGCGTGTCGGTGCGGACCTATCGTATTGCACCATTTGAGGCCTCGGCGCCGCTGAAGGTTCGGCTTGCCGTTGGCCTCGCCACCCGCGGTATAATGGAACTAGGATGATGGAACGGTCACACCCACCGACGACGACCGAGGCACTGGCGCCCTCGGGACCATTCGCCGGGACGGATGAACAACCGGTGCTGGTGGTGAGCGGGATGTCCGGTGCCGGCAAGACGACCGCGCTCAAATGCCTTGAGGATCTCGGTTATGAGTGTGTCGACCACGTTCCCCTGCACCTGTTGCGCCGGCTGGTGCGGCCGGACGCTGCGGAGGATGACGACGTGGCGCGGCCGCTGGCGGCCGGCATCGACGTGCGGACCCGCGATTTTTCCGTCGATGCCTGTTTGAAGGCGATCGAGCAGATGCGCAGTGATCGCGATCTCGACGTGCGGCTGGTTTTTCTCCACTGCGAGGAGGAGGAACTGCGCCGACGCTACAGCGTGAGCCGTCACCGGCATCCACTCGCCGCCGATCGTCCGCTGATCGAAGCGATCGGCCGCGAGCGCGAGATGCTGGACCCCCTGCGGCGCGCCGCCGATCTCGCGATCGACACCACACATGTCAGTCCCGGCGAACTGAAGCGAATCCTCGAAGGTCATTACGCCCTTCGGGCTTCCCGTGGCCTGACCGTGTCGGTCGTCTCCTTCTCCTTTCGCGGCGGGCTGCCGCGCGATGCCGACATGGTTCTGGATGTGCGCTTCCTCGCCAATCCCCACTATATCGGCGAGTTGCGCGCGCTGACCGGCTGCGACGACGCGGTGGGCGCCGTCATCAGCGCCGATCCGGCTTACCCGGAATTCTTCTCGACACTGACACGGTTGCTCGCGCCGCTATTACCTCGCTATGTGATGGAGGGCAAAAGCTATCTGACCATCGCCGTCGGCTGTACCGGCGGGCGGCATCGGTCGGTGTACGTTGCGGAGTGCCTCGCGCAGTGGCTGAAGGCGTCCGGTGAACGGGTGGAGGTGCACCATCGCGAACTCGGTCGATCCGCTTCGGCGAGTGAACGGGTGACACAGGCAGAAGGCAGCGGCCGTCGATGATCGGTCTGGTTATTGTCACGCACGGCCTGTTGGGTCAGGAGATGATCCACGCCCTGGAGCACGTTGTCGGGCCGCAGTCGAACATCGCTGCGATCTGTATCGGTCCCGATGACGATATGGAGGCGCGGCGCTGCCAGATTGTCGACAGTGTCGCCAACGCCGAGGAGGGCAACGGCGTCATCCTGCTCACGGACATGTTCGGCGGGACACCATCAAATCTCGCCATTTCCATCCTCGGCAGCGCCAACGTCGAGGTCATCGCCGGCGTCAACCTGCCGATGCTGATCAAGCTGGCGAGCGTTCGCCAGACCGAATCCCTTGAGGAAGCGGCGCAGAGTGCACAGGAAGCCGGACGCAAGTACATCAACATCGCGTCGAGGCTACTAACGCAGGAAGACGCGTGACCGGCATGGTGGAGGTTTGCCGCGACGGAAACATTCTCCGCTGCACGGCGATGATCGTGAACCGCAAGGGGCTACATGCGCGCGCAGCGGCGAAGTTCGTCAAACTGGCGACAGGATTTGATGCGGAAATCACCGTGTCGAAGCGGGGCACGACGGTATCCGGGCGCTCCATCCTCGGTCTGATGATGCTCGGCGCTGGGCCCGGTACGGAGTTGGAGATTGCGGCGGTGGGGCGGGAAGCAGAGGAGGCGATCGAGGTCTTAGGGAATATTATCGAAGCGCGTTTCGAAGAGGAATGACCATGGAGCGGTGTCCGGGCCAGCGGCACGCCCGGCGCCGATAACCACGGCATCGGTCAACGTACCGGTTCAGGGATGGAAATGGTTCAACAGGTGGCGACAGAACGTACGGTCGAGGGGCTCGGCGTTTCATCGGGCATCGGCATCGGCTTCGCCTACGTGGTCGACAGCGGTCGCGTGCGCGTTCCCGAACTCCGCATTGCGCCCGGGCGCGCCGACGCCGAGTTGCAACGGCTGCGCGACGCCGTGATCAAGGCGCGCCGCCAGGTCAGCCGGCTTCGCGGCCGATTGCGCAGTCGCGCCCGGGCGATGCCGCAGCTGTCGACGGAAGACTTCGACTACCTTCTCGACGCCTATCTGCATATGCTGCGGGACTCGCGGCTGATCCGCGGCGCCGCCGATCGCATCAGCCGTGACCGCTTGAGCGCCGAGGCCGCGGTGCAGGCGGAAGTCGCCGCCATCGGTACGGCGTTCAAGGAGATGAACGACTCCTACCTTGCGGCCCGCATCGACGACATCCGCGAGGTCGGCAACCGTCTGTTGCAACAGTTGACCAAGGCCAACCCGACGCCGTTATCGAACGTGCCGCGCGGCAGCATCATTATCGCCGACGAATTGACGCCCGCCGATACGGCGCAGCTCGATCCGGATTCGGTCGTCGGCATCGCCGCCCAACTTGGGGGACCGCAGGGCCATACGGCGATCATGGCACGCGCGCTGGGCCTGCCGGCGGTGCTCGGCGCGCCGGGCCTCCTCGACATCGTGCGCTCAGGCGATCCCATTCTGCTTGATGGCGACGTCGGTCAGGTCATCATCAACCCGACACCGCGGTCGCTGCTGAGCTTCCAGCAGCGGCAGGGTGCCCGGCGCCGGGAGGAGAAGGAACTCCGGCGGCTGAAGGGCCAGCCGGCCGTCACCCGCGACGGTGTCGCCATCGGCTTGCAGGCCAATGTCGAGCTGCCCATCGAGATGGACCATGTCGTCGAGGTGGGCGCCTGCGGCATCGGGCTGTTGCGCACGGAGTTCTTGTTTCTGAGCCGGCCGCAGATGCCCAGCGAAGACGAACAGTATGAGGTTCTGCGCAGCATCATCGTGCGATGTGGTGGCGTTCCGGTCACCGTCCGCACCCTTGATCTCGGTGGTGACAAGGGGGGGGCGGCGATGATCGGGCAGTTTGGCGAAAGCGCCGCTTCGCCGCTCGGCTTGCGCGGCATCCGTCTGTCGCTGGCGCGCAGCGAGGTCCTGGACGTGCAGTTTTGCGCCATTCTGCGCGCCGCTGCACACGGCCCCGTCCGCATCATGCTGCCGATGGTTACCACCGTGGAGGAAGTGCGGGCGGCACGCGATATCCTGGGTCGCGCGGCCAGGCGGCTGCTTCGTCGCGGCGTGCCCATACCCTCGGCACTGCCGCCGCTGGGCGCGATGATCGAAGTGCCGGGGGCCGCGCTGACGGCGGAAGCGCTGGCCCGCGCTTGCGACTTCTTTGCCATCGGCTCCAACGACCTGACCATGTACACGCTCGCCATCGATCGCGCCGACGAGCGCGTCGCGCACCTTTACAATCCGTTGCATCTCGGCGTGATGCGGATGATCGAATATGCGGCGGCAACGGCTCGCGCTTTCGGCATTCCGTGCTCGATCTGTGGCGAGATTGCGGGCGATCCCCGGTTCACGGCGTTGCTGCTCGGCCTCGGCTTCCGCGAGTTGTCCATGGCGCCAGCGAGCATTCCGCGGGTCAAGAAGCGGGTTCTGGAACTGGATATTCCGAAGGCGCAGGAGCGTGCGAAAGCGATGATGAACGAGAGCGACCCGTTGCGGCTGCAAATGCTCCTTGACGACATCCGTACGCCGGAAGCCGAGCGGGACGCCTGCTGACCATCCATAGGCGCGCTGCAACCGGACGGAGAAGCGGGCCGCAGGGCAGTGCTGCCGGCAACACGCCCCCGACGACCATTGCAAGCCGTTTGCCTATTCCACCGTGACGCTCTTGGCGAGGTTGCGCGGCTGATCGACGTCGGTGCCCTTCAGCACGGCGACGTGGTAGGCGAGGAGCTGAACCGGGATCGTGTAGAGAATGGGCGCCACGAAGGGGTCGACCTGCGGCAGTTCGACCGTTGCCGCCGCCACTTCGCCCAGTTTGTCGATGCCTGGCGCATCGGAGAGAAACACCACGCGGCCGCCGCGGGCGATCACCTCCTGCATGTTCGACGCGGTCTTGTCGAACAGCGGGTCGGACGGGGCGATGACGATGATCGGCATATTTTCGTCGATCAGCGCGATTGGCCCGTGCTTCATTTCGCCGGCGGCGTAACCCTCCGCATGGATATAGCTGATCTCTTTCAGTTTCAGGGCGCCTTCAAGGGCGATCGGATAGCCGGTGCCGCGGCCGAGGTAGAGCACGTCGCGGGCCTCGACGATGTCGCGGGCGATCTCCGCCAGCCGTTGGTCGTGATTGAGGACCTCGTTGATGCGGCTCGGCACCTCCGTCAATGCCCGTGCCAATCGGCGCTCACCATCGCGGTCGATCGTACCCCGCGCCGCGGCGACGGCGATGGCAAAGCAGGCGAGGACTGTCAGTTGGGTGGTGAACGCCTTCGTCGAAGCGACGCCGATTTCCGGCCCGGCATGGGTTAACAGGCTGGCATCGGCAGCGCGCGCCATCGAGCTTTCCGGCACGTTGACGATGGCCAGCGTCGACTGCCCCTGGCGTCGGGCATAAGCCATCGCGGCCAGCGTGTCGGCCGTTTCACCGGACTGGGAAATGAAAACCGACAGTCCCCCCGGGGCCATATCCAGCCCGCGGTAGCGGAACTCGGACGCGATATCGACCTCCGTCGGCACCCGGGCAATGCCTTCAAGCCAGTATCGGGCGACGAGCGCGGCATGATAGGACGTGCCGCAGCCGATGAGGGTGATGCGGTTGATCCGCGTCGGATCGAACGGCAGTGCCGGCAAGGCCATTCGTTCGTTCCAGGGATTGAGCAGGCTGTGCAGGCAGTCGCCCACTACCGAAGGTTGCTCGTAGATCTCCTTCAGCATGAAGTGCGGGAAATTGCCCTTGCCGATCAACGCCCCCGAGGTGGCGGTCAACTTGACTGGCCGTTCGACGATCGCCCCGCTGGCGTCGTGCACGATTGCTCCATCGCAGGTGACTTCGGCCCAGTCACCCTCCTCCAGATAGCAGATCCGCCGCGTCAGTGGCGCCAGCCAGCGGGCTGCCGCGGCGGGCGCCGATCATGAAGCCGTGCTGACCGGCGAACAGGATCGCCAGTGCGAACGCGCCGTCGAGCCGTTCGAGCGCTGCCGCCGTGGCTTGCTGAGGCGTCATGCCTGCGGCGAGATGGCTGCTGATCAGGTGGACGACGACCTCGGTGTCGGTCTCTGTCTGGAAGCGGACGCCGCTTGCCGTCAGCTCACGGCGCAACGCGTGAAAGTTCTCGATAATCCCGTTGTGGACGAGACAGACCCGATCGTCCGCGTGGGGATGAGCGTTCTGTTCGGTCGGTGCACCATGGGTCGCCCAGCGGGTGTGACCGATACCGATGGTGCCCTCGACCGGTTCGGTGGCGAGAACCGCTTCCAGGGCGGCGAGTTTGCCCTGCGCCCGCCGCCGGACGATGCTGCCGTTGCTCAAGGTGGCGATGCCCGCGGAGTCGTAGCCGCGATACTCCAGCCGTTTCAAGCCATCGATGAGTAGTGGAGGCAGCGCTCGAACGGCTCGACGGCGCGTTCGCACTGGCGATCCTGTTCGCCGGTCAGCACGGCTTCATGATCGGCGCCCGCCGCGGCAGCCCGCTGGCGGCGGCGGAACGCACTGGCCCAACCCGCCTTGACGGTGTGTTGGCCGCGGGTGAGTACCAGCGCGTCGGCCGGCACGTCGCGGGCTATGGCGCTGCCGGCACCGATGATGGCGCCATCGCCGATGGTCACCGGCGCAACCAGCGCGCTGTTGGAGCCGATGAAGGCGCCGGCGCCGATGTCGGTGTGCGCCTTGAAAAAGCCGTCGTAATTGCAGGTGATCGTGCCGGCACCGATGTTCGCCTTGGCGCCGATGCGGGCATCGCCGATGTAGGTCAGGTGATTGACCTTGGCGCCGTCCTCGATGCTGGCGTTCTTGATCTCGACGAAATTGCCGACATGGGCGGCAGGACCGATGCGCGCACCCGGGCGCAGTCGCGCAAACGGACCGACTTGCGCGCCCGCCGCCACCGTTGCGCCCTCGATGTGGCAGAAGGCGCGGATGTCAACGTCGTCGGCGACCTCGACGCCAGGACCAAAGACGACGTGCGGGCCAACGGTGACGTCGCGGCCGAGCCGCGTGTCCCAGGAAAAAAATACGGTTTCGGGCGCAGTCAGGGTTGCGCCGCCCTCCATCGCGCGGCGGCGCAGGCCGTTCTGAACGAAGCTTTCCGCGCTGGCGAGTTCGGAGCGGCTGTTAATGCCGATCAATTCCTGTTCGTCGCCGATGACAAAGCCGCAAGGCAGCCCGTCGCGACGGGCGAGGCTGACGATGTCGGTCAGATAGTATTCGCCCTTCGCATTGTCGTTGCTCAAGCGATCGAGCAGGCCAAACAGCCGGTCCCCGGCAATGGCCATGACGCCCGAGTTGCACAGACGGATCGAAAGCTGCTCGGCGCTGGCGTCCTTGGCTTCGATGATCGCCTCGAGGCTGTTGCCTGCGCCGACAATCAGGCGGCCGTAGCCGCCGGGCTCCGTCGGCTCAAAGCCGAGGACGACGACGGCGGGATACGGGGGTGAATGGCGGGCTTCCAGCATGCGGCGCAGGGTAGCCGACGTCAGCAACGGCGTATCGCCATAGACGACGAGAACGTCGCCGGCGAAATCGCGCAGGCGGTCCCCGGCCGCAAGGACGGCATGACCGGTGCCGAGCCGATCCTGCTGCACCGCCACCGGCCACGGTGCGACCGCCGCGGCGACGTCCGGCATGTCGGGTCCGATGACGACGACGATCCGGTTCGGGTCCAGTTCCCGCAGCGTTCCAATCAGGTGTGCGATCATCGGGCGACCGGCGAGCGGATGCATCACCTTCGGCCGGCGGGATTTCATGCGTGTTCCGAGGCCGGCGGCGAGGACGACGATGGCCGTTTGCGAGAGGGTCATGATGGCATATCGGCGGAGGTTGGAGTATCGGTGGCCGCGCGCGTGTCGAGACCGGGAAAGTGCCACAACCGGCGCTGGCCGCCAAGTGCTGGGCACCGCCCTTGATCCGTAATCTGACCGCAAACGGGTAAAGAAAGGCTTGCCATGGCGCTGTTCGCCGCCGTCGTTTTCGATCTCGACGGCACTCTCGTCGATTCCGCCGCCGACATTCAGCTCGTGCTCAACGAGGTCCTCGCCGACATCGGCCGGGAGCCACTAACGCTCTCGGCGGTCACGGCGATGATCGGAGATGGTCCCGGCAAGCTGCTGGAGCGGGCGCTGGCGGCCGGCGGCACGGACCCCGATTGCGCATCGGTGCAAGCGGCTGCCCTCGTCGAACGCTTCATCGCCCGGTACGATGCAATGCCGGTGATCCATACACGGCCATATGCCGGCGTGGCTGAGGCGCTATGCCGGCTGAAAGCCGAAGGCGCCCGTCTCGGCATCTGTAGCAACAAGCCGGAGGGGGCGACACGCGCCGTTCTCGGGCAACTGGGCCTGGCGCCCTTGTTCGGCGCCATCGTCGGCTCGGGAACCCTCGCGGGGGTTCAGAAGCCCGATGCCCGAATGCTGCAGGCGACGCTTGCCGCTCTCGGCGTTGATGGTGCGTCGGCGGTGATGGTCGGCGATGCCGCCCCCGATGTCGGGGTGGCACGCAACGCCGGCGTGCCGGTCGTCATTCGCGCCGGCGGCTACTCGCGGCAACCGGCAGCGACGCTCGGCGCCGATGCCGTATTCGAGACCTACGGCGAGTTGCCAGAGGTCCTGGCAGCGCTGCGCCGGCAGCGCTGCTGACCCCATCTTCGACGCCACCGCTCACGCCGCCGCCGCCGTCGCCGTCTCGCCGTGGCCAACCGGGTCGCGCAGCACGTAGCCGCGACCCCACACCGTTTCGATGTACTGCTCGTTGTGGGTCGCTGTCGCCAGTTTCTTGCGCAGCTTGCAGATGAAGACATCGACGATCTTCAGTTCCGGCTCGTCGATGCCCCCATAAAGGTGATTGAGGAACATTTCCTTGGTCAGCGTGGTGCCCTTGCGCAGGCTGAGGAGTTCGATGATCCCGTACTCCTTGCCGGTCAGGTGCAGCGGCTTGCCGTCGACCTCAACGGTGCGCGCGGCGAGGTTGACGGCGAGGCGGCCGGTACGGATCACCGACTGGGCGTGTCCCTTCGATCGGCGGACGATGGCGTGGATGCGGGCGATGAGTTCCTTCTTGTCGAAGGGCTTGGCCAAATAGTCATCGGCGCCGCAGCCGAGACCGCGCACCTTGATATCGGCATGGGTTGATCCGGACAGGATGATGACAGGCGTGCCAACCCGGGCGTTGCGCAGGCGGCGCAGGACTTCCATGCCCTCCATGTCGGGCAGGCCAAGGTCGAGAATGACAATATCGTAGTCGTAGATCTTGGCGAGGTCGAGGCCGTCCTCACCGAGGTGCGTGGCATCAACCACCATGCCCTGACCCTTCAGCATCAGCTCCACGGCGCGGGTCGTCGTCGCATCGTCTTCAATCAGCAGTACACGCATCTGGAAAGCCCCCGTTTGCAACCTAAAGGGTGGATAACTGATTAAATCTGCCAGCGAAGATAGTACGCATTTGAGGGGTATGCAACCAAAAAAATATATTCTCGATACTAATACATCTTATACGAGTATGCGGGCTGTCTGTCCAGCTTTTACCGCGGCTTAACGTTTGCCGGCGCAGGCTGCGGCGATCAACCGGACTGGCCGGCCCGTACATTGGAGTCGCGTGATCCCGTGACATCAACGCCTTCAACGTCGAACCGCATCAACCAACTGCCCGATTTTACCGTTCACGGGCACGTCTCCAGCGTCGTCGGGCTGAGCCTTGAGGTCGCCGGTTTCGCCGGTCACGCCGCCGTGGGCGACCGCTGCCGCTTGCGGATCGGTGCCGATCACGCCGCCGATGGCGCCCTCGAGGGAGAGGTCTTCGGATTTCGCGACGGCCGCTCGCTGATCGTGCCCTTCGGTGCGGCTGACGGGATCCGTCCCGGCACGCGCGTCGAACTGCGGCGCGGCGATGGCGGTCTGGCGGTTGGCGATGGCTGGATTGGCCGCGTTATCGACGGTCTCGGTCGTCCCGCCGATGGCTTGGGGCCGCTGCCGGCCGGCGATGCGCTGCGTCCACCGCGCGCCGCGCCTCCCGCCGCCCACCGCCGCGGCCGCGTCGGCGCCAAGATCGACGTCGGCGTGCGCGCGATGAACGCATTCCTCACCTGCTGCCGCGGGCAGCGGCTCGGGATCTTTGCCGGCTCCGGTGTCGGCAAGTCGAGCCTGCTGTCGATGATCGCCCGCTATGCGTCGGCCGATGTCAACGTCATCGGCCTCATCGGTGAGCGGGGGCGTGAGGCGCGCGAGTTCATCGAGGACGATCTCGGTGCGGAGGGCCTTGCCCGCAGTGTCGTTGTTGTCGCCACTTCCGATCAGGCGCCAGCGCTACGCCGCCAGGCAGCCCACACGACGCTCGCCGTTGCCGAGTATTTCCGCGATCAGGGCCGTCACGTTCTCTGCCTGCTGGATAGCGTGACGCGGTTGGCGTTGGCCCAGCGCGAGATCGGCCTTGCCGCCGGCGAGCCTCCGGCGACGAAAGGGTATACGCCGTCGGTCTTCGCCGAGTTGCCCCGCCTGCTCGAGCGCGCCGGCCCCGGCTGCGACGACGTCGGCAGCATTACCGGCCTGTTCACCGTTCTCGTCGATGGCGACGATCACAACGAGCCGATCGCCGACGCGGTGCGCGGTATTCTCGACGGCCACGTGGTGCTCGATCGGGCGATCGCCGAACGAGGCCGGTATCCCGCCATCAATATTCTGAAGAGCGTTTCGCGCTCGCTTCCCCGCTGCAACACGGACGCGGAGAACGATGTGATCGCCCGCGCCCGGCGGCTGCTGGCCGTTTACGACGATATGGCGGAGCTGATCCGGCTCGGCGCCTACCAGTCCGGCAGTGATCCCGAGGTTGACCGCGCCGTGCGCCTGATGCCCGCTCTCGATGCCTTCCTGTCTCAGAAAAAGTCCGAGTCGGCGCCGCTCGCCGAGGTTTATTCGACGCTTGAGCAGATCCTTGCCGAACCTGCGGCAACGCCGCGGTCGACCACTCTCGCCGTAGCGGCGCGCCGGGCATGAGGGATCCACTCGCCATCCTCATTCGCTTGGCCGCGTGGCGGCTTGACGCCGACCGGCGCTCCCTCGCTGCCACCCGCCAGACGCTCACAACCCTGTCGGTGACGCGCGATGGTGTGACGGCTGAGATGGCTTGCGAAGCGGCGGTGGCGATGGAAAACGTCAATGCGCTCGCCGCCTGGCGCCCCTATGCCGAGCGCGCAACGGAGCGCGTCGCGGAGCTTGAGCAGCGGCTCGACGGGGCCCGCGCCGACGTCGGCGAGGCGAGCCACCGGCTGCGCGCCGCCTTCACCGCCAGCAAGCGCCTCGAAATCCTCAGCGAACGGCGCGCCTGCGAACGCCGTATTGCCCGCGAGCGGCAAGAACAGGCGGCTCTTGACGACCGCTCTCAGGCCCGGACCCCGCGCCCTCAGCGGTGATCCGACCCGGCGCGCTGCCGCACTGGCCAGCGGGGTGCGCCCGATGTATCCTATAGTTCCGTCGGCGAAGCCAAAGGCAATGGTGGGTTCGGCCGTCGAGATCGCCGTCAGCGCCCGTAGCTCAGCAGGATAGAGCACAGGATTCCTAATCCTGGGGTCGTGGGTTCGAATCCCGCCGGGCGCGCCACTCCGTTGCAGACTTGCACCGCGCTCGCAAACGTTCGGTCAGCATATTCGAGCCGTAGGCAAAATACGGGATCGGAGCCATGCCTACATCCTCTCCAACGCCGCTAGAGCCGACGATGTCAGCAGGAACAGACGGTTCGGACGCAGCGGGAAACGGCGGAAACCGAACCTCGCGTAGAATGTCGCCGCTCGCTCATCCTTGGCGTCAACGATGATGGCGAAGACAGCGAGCGATTGCGCGGCGCTCAGGATGCGCCGCACCGCGTCCGCCACCAAAAGCTCACCGATACCCTGGCCGCGCACACGGCTGTCGCGCGCCAGGCGTCCGATCAGCGCGGCCGGAATTCCATCATAACGGGGAAGCTTGTGGGTGATCTCTTCCGATAGTTCGTCGACGTCCAGCTTGAAGGAGCTGAGACTGTAAAAGCCAACGACGCCCAACTCGGAATCCACGGCAACGAACACGCGAGCGATGTTGCGGCGCTCGTCCTGGCCGGCCCGCCGCCGGAACCAGTCATCCAACTCGCCTTCCCCACAGGCGAACTTTGACCGATCATGCTGCTTTCCGAGCGGCTCGAGGATGATGCCCAATCGTCAGCCCATCAGGTCGCGATGGCGGCGAAGGGCGGCAATGAGCGCCTCGGACGGTTCCGGCGGCTTCATCAGTGCTGCGAAGAAGGCTTCCCGGTCGGCACCGGTCAGCATCATCCGTTCGTGCTCGTCCAGCACCCGGCGCGCGCCCTCATAGGCCAGTTCGCCCGCCGTCAGGCCAGTGACGGCCATGGCCCGCTGGATCAGTTCCTTGGCCGAGGCGCCGACGCGCAGTTCTATGCGTTTGCGTTTGATTTCGCCGGACGATTGCCGACGATTTGAGGCTGAGGGCATGGTGTTCTCCTTCGAAAGACATGTACGGTATTTTGCCGTGCATTTCAAGGAGGATTGCTTTCGAACAGTGGTAGTGCCTTTGACGGGCTCTTGGATGTTCGCGGCGGTGTTCAGGGGTTAATGGCGGGAGTGTCAGAGTGATGCGGCGAAAACATAGTTCCCAGTTTCATCCTCTCCGGCGCGCCATCGCTCAATCGGTCCGATCCGGCGGGCGTGCGTTTGCAGAAGCTTGCGATCACCTGAGCCGCGGCCGTCGTCGGCATTTGACAGACCGCGGGTTTTGTTAGGATGGTGGCGCCTCGCCAGAGGTGTGCCGGCGAGGACGGACGCCATTCTCGAACCGATGACCCTGGCTCTCAGACACGGGATCAGCGCCAGTCCATGTCGCCAGACGCGAGTTCGATGCCCGCTGCGGGGCCCCTCGCTCAGCTGAAACGGCGCCTCGCCGGCCGCGCCGACAGCGAGCATGAGCAGGCGATCATCCGCGTTGTCATCGTCGCCCTGCTGCTGGCGTTATTCGTGTCGCTCGCCACCGTCGAGCATCCGCCCGCCAACACTCGCTATCCGGCGGCGGTCATCACCGCCGGTGCCTACCTGCTCATCGCCATCGGCATCGTCGCCGCGATCATCGCCCGGCCGGCCGTCTCACCACCGCGGCGGCTGTTCGCCATGGTCGGTGATTTCACGACGATGACGCTGCTGCTCCACTTCGGCAATGAGGCGGCGGCGGCGATCTACCCCATCTACCTGTGGATCGCTTTCGGCTATGGCTTCCGCTACGGCGTGCGCTACCTCGCCGCCGCCGTCGTTCTCGGCTTCATCGGCTTTCTCATTGTCGTGCTGACGACGCCGTTCTGGCGTGAGGAGTGGCCCCTCGCCGCGGGCCTGCTGTTCGCGTTGATCATCTTGCCCGGCTATACGGCCAGTCTCATCCGCAAACTGACGGTGGCGAAGGCGCAGGCGGAAGCGGCGAACGTTGCGAAGAGCCGTTTTCTCGCCAGCATGAGCCACGAGTTGCGAACACCGCTGAACGCGGTCATCGGCATGAGCGACGTGCTTGCCGACACGCCGTTGCGCAGCGACCAGCAGGAGATGGTCAACACGGTCCGGTCATCCGGGCGCGCCCTGCTGTCACTCATCGACGATATCCTTGACTTGACGCGGATCGAAGCGGGACGCACGGCGGTTGTCGCCGAACCCTTCGACGTCTGTCAGGAACTGGCCGAGGTGCTGTCGATCCTGCAGTTGGCGGCGGCGAACAAGGGACTGAAGCTGGCCGTCCAGATTGCGGCAAATGTTCCCCATCGGCTCTCGGGCGATCGCCGTCACTGGCGTCAGGTGCTGCTCAATCTCACGGCCAACGCCGTCAAGTTTACGGAAGCCGGCCATGTCCTGATCCGCATCGAAGCGGGCCCCGCCGATATCGCCGCCGATGGCCCGATGCGTCTGCGCTGCTGCGTGACCGACACCGGCATCGGCATTCCTGCCAAGGAGCACGCCCGCATCTTCGAGCGGTTCACGCAAGCCGACGACACGGTCAATCGCCGCTACGGCGGCACCGGCCTCGGCCTCGCCATCGCCAAAGCCCTGATCCACCTCATGGGCGGCGAGATCGGCGTGGTGTCCGCCCCCGGTTCCGGCAGCACCTTCTGGTTCGAGATCCCGGTTCGCGTCGAGGATGCATCGACAGCGCTCTCGGAGTTGGTGCCGATGTCCGTCATCGTCGTCTCCGACGACGCCGAGCTTGCCGAAACGCTGGCCCTCCGCCTCGCCGACATGCCGTTCTCCGTCCGGCGTCAACCACTTGCCGCCGCCGGCAGTGCGGGGGCGATGATCAGCGAGCCACCCGAGCCGGGCGCGATTCTGCTCATCGACGGTCGCGGTGACCGCAATCGGGCGATCGCGCTGGCGACGCGCCTCGCCGATGCGGCGCCCGAGTTCGCCTGCACCCTGCTTACGGACGATGCCGGCAGCATCGACGAAGCCCTGCCATTGCCGTTCGTGACCGCCATCGCCGCCGCTGCCGAGGCGCAAGCGCTTGCCCGCGCACTGCGTGCAACCGCGATACTTGGCGGCGCGGTGATCGCCGTGCCGTCGCCGGCGAGGCCGATCATCGCCCCGGTGGTCGGCACCATCCTCGTTGCCGAGGACAGCCCGATCAATCAGAAGGTGACGCGCCGAATTCTCGAACACGCCGGCCACCGCGTCGAGACGGTCGGCAGCGGCGAAGCCGCGCTCGATGCGCTCGCCCGCGCGGCGCATGACCTGCTGATCGTCGATGTCAACATGCCGGGGATCAGCGGCATCGAGTTGACCAAGCTGATCCGCATGGCGGCGCTGGGGGGCGATGGCGAGCGGCTGCCGATCATCGCGCTGAGCGCCGACGCCACCACGGAGACGCGGCAGGAATGCGAGGCGGCGGGCGTCGACCTGTACCTGACGAAACCGGTCGAGGCGCTGCGGTTGCTGGATGCCGTCGATGGCCTGCTGGCGGCGAGGCCACTCGTCGCTGCCACCGGCGCCGGCAGCGAGATCGTCACCGAAATCTCCGCGCACCCGCGCTTTCGCGGCGACCTCGCCCCGCCGATCGATTGGCAGGCCGTTGCTCATCTTCGGAGTTTTGCCGACGAGGCATTCGTAGCGGAACTGCTGCAGGAGTTTGCCGACAACACCGCCGGCCTGCTTGAACAGCTGCGGATGTCCGTCGCTGCGGACGATGTCCTGAGATTCCGTGAACTCGTGCACGCGTTGCGCGGCACCGCCGGCAATGTCGGCGCCACCGGCCTTGCTCGCATCTGTCGCGATCTGCACGGGATGACCCGTGATCGCCTGGCCAGCGGCGGCGATGCAGCGCTACTCGGGTTGCGCAGTGAGTTCGAACGGTTTTCCACGGAACTCAAGCACCATCTCGCGGAAAGACGGAAGGCGGGCGAGCACCCGGTGTGACCGGCGCCCGCCCACCTTCACGCGGTACGGAGATCAGTTGGCGTGCTGCTTGGCCCAGCGGCGGTCCTGGGCGCTGATCAGATGCTTCATCTTGCGCAGATCCATCGGCGACAGCGTCATCGCCGTATCGACCCACAGGTCGACGACGCGCAGCAGTTCGTCCTCGGTCACCGGGCTGACGATGCGGCGCGCCGCGCTGACGGCGCTGCGGGTCCGCCAGCTGCGCTCGGCGTCGCGGATGAAGTCGAGAACCGCCGCTTCGCCTTCGCCCTCCCTGACAACGCGATCGATCACGCCGAGTGCGGCCATCTCATCGGCCGTGTAGACGCGGCCGCTCAGCACCATCCGTTCCGCCTGTGCCGGGGGCATCCGCCGCGAGAGAAAGCTGAGGGCGCCCATACCCGGAAACAGATTGAACAACACTTCCGGCAGGCCGAACTTCGCGTGCCGCTCGGCGATGATCACCTCGTGTGCCAGCGCCGCCTCGAAACCACCGCCGAGGGCGTCGCCCTGTACGAGGGCGATGGTCGCGACCGGCAGCGACAGGTTACTGGCGCGGCGGTATTGAACGGCGATGCAGGCACGGGCGTAACGGCGCAGGGCCGCTGCATCGCGCGCCTCAATGGCCCGCAGAAACAGCGACAGATCGCCGCCGAGGTTGAAGGTGCCGGGAACCCCCGAGGCAAGCACGAGGTAGCGCACGGGCAAGGCGCCGGCACCGCTGCCGCTTACCTCGGTCACCCAATCGAGCGCTGCATTCATGTCCGCAAGGAGGCCAGTGGTGAAGCTCGGTCGGGCATGCGGTTGCATGTACTGCCAAAGGATCGCCCGCTCGGCGTCGAATCGAAGCCTGAGTTCGGATAAGTCCGGGTGTGACGGCGCGCACTGCTGGTGAGCGGGGTTCGCGTCATGCTCCGCCGTGCGGGGGACGGTTTCAAGGCGCGATGGCACCGCCGACATGGCTCGAACCGCCGGATAAAATGGATAGTCGAGCCCAGGCGTGGCCGTTTTGTGACAATACGAGGACATCGGGACGAAAACGCTCATTTTTTTCTCCTGTTTGCTGTCGAGTGATCGAGCAAGTGTTCTTCTGAGAGAAAGAATCACTGAGCATATTACTCAGTGTTGAGCGAAAAAACGATTCCGTTACCATTTCGCGATAACAGCACACGTTTTTGGTGCACAATCCCGGCGCGCTGCCGGGGGCTGATAATAAGCGTCAGAGTGTTGACATCCGTGCGGGCGCTGCCGGAAATGGCCGCGGGGGTTCCGAGGTTCGTCAACGAATGCTATAGCTGCGATGAGAAAGCGGGGTGATACGCGTGCGGCTAATCGAGCGAGGAACGCGAAAGCATGCCTGAGGACACGCCGCCGCGGTACGACCCTGTCACGACGTTTTCGAGTTCGGCCGGCGGCAACGCTGTGACCACGCTCAACGGCGCGGCGGCGACGGCCAGCATCGTCATTATCGACGACCAGCCGATCAATCTGAAAATTCTCGCCCGCTTTGCCGAACTCATCCAACCGGCTATTGCTGTCGCCGTCTTTGAGCGGGCGGAGCAGGCCCTAAGCGCGCTGCCAACATTGTGCCCCGATCTGATCGTCACCGACTTCGTGATGCCGGGCATGAACGGGGAAGACTTCGTGCGCAATTGCCGGCAGACAGCGGTGGCAGCCGACGTGCCGATCATCGTCATCACCGCCTTCGAGGATCGGGACTATCGCTACCGGGCGCTGGATGCAGGAGCCAGCGATTTTCTGCTCAGCCCCGTGGATCACCGCGAGTTCGTCACCCGCGCCCGTAACCTGTTGATGCTGCGGCGTCAGCAGGTGGCGCTCCGCGAGCGGGCGTTGCGCATCGAGGGCGAGCTTGAGACGGCGACTCGACAGCACGCCGCGGAGATCCTGAGACGCGAGCGGCAGTTGCGCCGGATGATCGATACGGTGCCGGCCTTGATGCGGGCCAGTGACCCCGACGGCCGCGTCCTCGTCCTCAACGACGGCCATCAGTGCTTTTTCCGTGTCGACCCGGACGCGGCAATCGGCGTGGCACAGGACCGGTTGTTTCCCGACGGCGATTATGGCGAGCGCCATCTCGCCTGGGACCGGCAGGTTGTCGCGACGGCGCGCGGGTTGAGCGACGTCGAGGAAACGGTCGTTGATCGCGATGGTGACGCCCGCGTGCTGCTGACGACGAAAGCCCCGCTCCGCGCCGATGACGGCTCGGTTGAACAGATCGTCACCGTCTCCGTTGACATCACCGAACGCAAGCGATGGGAGCGCGAACTGCGCGAAAGCGAGCTTCGCTTCCGCAGCCTGGTCGAGGGCTCGGTGCTCGGCATTGTCATCGAATGTGACGGCGTGCCCGTGTTCGCTAACCAGACCTGCGCGCGCATCTTCGGTTATGAAGCACCGGCGGACATTCTGGCCCTTCGCCGCCTCGATGAGCTGTTTGTCCCGCCCGAGATGGGACGGTTGCGCCATGAACAGCCGGCCGCCGATGGCGCGGGTGTCGATATCGACGAATACACCTGCGTGCGACGTGACGGCGAGAGGATCTCCGTCGAAATGGTTTCGCAGCAGGTGGTGTGGGAAGGGCGGCCGGCGCTGCAATCGACGATCGCCGACATCACCCTGCGCAAGGCCTACGAGGAGCGCCTGCACCGGCGTGCCAACTATGACGAAGTCACGGGACTGCCCAACCGCGTGCTGGCACTGGATCGGCTGCGCAGCGCCGTCGTCAGCGCCTCGCGCCACCATCACCGGGGCGGCGTGCTGTTTTTAGATCTCGATAACTTCAAGAAAATCAACGATACGTGGGGCCACGCCATTGGCGATCAACTCCTTCGACAGGCGGCGGAACGGTTGCGCGGCTGCGTGCGCGAAGAAGATACGGTTGCCCGCCTCGGCGGCGACGAATTCACCGTCATCCTGCCGAAGCTTGCCACCGCCGCCCACAGCGAACCGGTGGTGCACAAGATCCTTGCCGCGTTTTCGCAACCGTTCCAGCTGGACCGACACGAGGCGTTCGTCACCGCGTCGATTGGCGTCACGATCTTCCCCGACGACTCCGACGACCCGCAGCAACTGATGCAGAACGCCGATGCGGCGATGTATCGGGCGAAGGAGGAAGGACGGCGGACGTTCCAGTACTTCACGCCGGAGCTGAACCAGCGGGCGATGGAGCGCATGCGGATCGAAAGCCACTTGGTGCATGCCCTCGAGCGCGGCGAGTTGGCGATCCACTATCAGCCCATCGTCGACCTGCGGTCGGGCCAGACCGAAGGCGCGGAGGCGCTGATGCGCTGGCACAGCCCCGAGCTCGGTGCGCTGAACCCGGAGGTATTCATCCCCCTCGCCGAGGATACTGGCCTGATCGTTGCGCTCGGGGACTGGCTGCTCGGCGCCGCGTGCGATCAGCTGGTTGCCTGGCGCGCGGCCGGGCTCTCCCGACTGACGCTGTCGGTCAACATCTCGGCCCGCCAGCTGCGCACCCGGAGTCTGTTCGCGCGGCTGGAAAAGGTGCTGGCGGCGAGCGCGCTGCCGCCGCACTGTCTTGAGCTGGAGATCACCGAGGGCTGCCTGATGCAGGATCTCGGGGAAGCGGGCGCATCCATTCGTGCCCTTGACCGGCTTGGCGTTCGCGTTGCCCTCGACGACTTCGGCACCGGCTATTCCTGTCTTTCCTATCTGACCGATCTGCCGGTTGACACGGTCAAAATTGATCGGTCATTCATCCGGGGCGTCGATGGCGATGCCAAGAAAGCGACGGTCGTCGAGGCCATCCTGGCGATGGCCCATCGCATGGGGATCCGGGTGGTTGCTGAAGGAGTTGAAACCGATCACGAGTTGGAGTTCATCCGCAGCCGGGGCTGCCACTTGGCGCAAGGCTTTCTATTCAGTCGACCGCTGCCGGCGGCGGACTTCGCCGCTTGGAACGCGAGCCTCGATGTTTCCCGCCGCCGCGCCCTGTAGGTGGACGCGCGATGCCGATACCCCCTGCGCAATGAGATCGTCCGATGGCGCTATCCGGCTATAGCCGCCGGCGCCGCCGCGGCCGCTTCGGTCTCGTCGCCCTCAAGTGGCTGGCCGCGCTCGCCATCGTCGGCATCGCGGCCGCCTTCGTCTATGATTTTGGCCGCCGCCAGGGGGCCGGCGACGTGCGTGCCCTCGCCGAGCAGGTGGATGCGCTTGGCCGCGATCGTGATGGTATCGCCGACGAGAATCGCCGGCTCACCGAAGCCCTGAACCAGGAGCGTCAGCGGTTGACGGAGCTGCGCCAAGCCTACGACAGGGACGTCCCGCAGGGAGCGATTCGCGAGCTCAACGCGCTGATCGCCGAACGGCTCGCCGCCGGCCTGTCCGCCGCCGAACTGCGGGCCAGCGTCGGCGCGGCGGAAGCGGCTCTCGATTGCGCCGGCACCTTGGAGCGCAAGCGGCTGCGTGTCGGTACCGACACGTCGGCCACCGATAATGGCCTCGGCTCGTTCGGTGACGGCGCGCTGACGCTCAAGGTCAGCGGTCTGGCGGCGCGCAATGCGCAGGGACAGCCGGAAGCCTGGTTCGACCCCGGCAAGCCGGTCACCGTCCAGGTCGTGCGTCCCGGCGGTCGCAACGAGCGCTGGAGCGGGCCGCTACCCTTGCACCCCCTGGTGCGACTCGGCGGCAACGAATACCGCTTCACCATCGCCGCCGATGCCCGCGGCCTCATCCAGGTCGCCATGCAGCACTGCCGACGGATTTAGCTATTTAGCTATCCCCATCCGCCGCGCCGCGCTGACTCCCCGCCCGCCCATCTTCGTTGACGGTGCCCCCGGCGGCCGCCGATGGTGTGGGATCGCCGGCGGCGTCGAACGGGTTGGCCAGCCCCTCGACGACGCCCGCCAGGACGTCTCGGATCTGCCGTTCGTCGCAGCCCATCAGCAGCGCGTCTTCGAAGGCGTCCTGACACATCTGCCGGATCTCGGCGAGGTTCTCATTGAGGACCTTGATTTTTTCCGCGCAGCTCACCGGGTCTCCGTCCGGCTGGCGCCAGATCGGCACGGAGAGCGGCGGGGGCTGGCGCTCGGGAGCGGCGGTCATCGTGGATCCGGACCATTGCGCGTGTTTCATCTAACGCTAGTCCAATCCCATGGCGCCGACAACGGGATGCTACTGCGAGGGGATCGCACCTATGGCGGCGAGGGCCGGCCGGCAGCGTTCACGTTGCCCTTGACGGGACAAAATATTAGGGTTACCTACAATTGTTTTGGTTTTGTTCGATAATCATTTCCGTAGCCGTGCGTTCCGCTATTTCGACGCCTGCCGGCGGGGAGCCTTTTCCGGTGTTGACGAAAAAGCAGTACCAACTCCTCCTTTACATCGACAAGTACGTGCGGGACACGGGTACATCGCCGTCCTACGACGAAATGCGGGACGCGCTGGCGCTGCGTTCCAAGTCCGGGATCCACCGGCTGATCACCGGACTCGAGGAGCGGGGCTTCATTCGCCGGCTTGCGCATCGGGCGCGGGCGGTGGAGATCGTCAAACTGCCGGGCCTGACGCCGACGACGGCGGCCAACACGGAGGCGGCAGCGGAAGTCCGCCGGCCCGTCGTTGCCTACACCGAGCGGGATCGCCGCGATGCCGAGCGCCATGAAGGCTCTCGGCTGCCGCTGTTCGGCCGGATCGCGGCGGGAACACCGATCGAAGCCTTCCGTGACCAGAATACGACGCTCGACCTGCCGGACTGCCTGCTCGGCCGCGGCGAATACTTCGCTCTGGAGGTCGAGGGCGATTCGATGATCGAGGCGGGGATCCTCAACGGCGATTGGGTCATCGTCGAACGCACCAGCACGGTCGAGAACGGTACCATCGTTGTCGCGCTGGTGGAAAATTCGGAAGTGACGCTGAAGCGGCTGCGCCGGCGCGGCAAATCGATCGCCCTCGAACCGGCCAATCCTGCCTATGAAATCCGCATCTTTGGTCCTGACCAAGTGAAGCTGCAGGGGCGGGTCGTCGCCGTCGTCCGCAAATACTGACGGCGTTCACTCGTCATCGACGATCCGTTCGAGTCTTTGCTGTTTGAGAATGGTGATCGAGCCGCGCTTCACGTCAAGGATGCCCAAACCTTCCCAGGCGCGGAGTTGCTTGTTCACCGCCTCGCGCGACGTGCCAATCATGCTGGCGAGCATGTGCTGGGAGACGCGCACGCCGCGCTTGCCGTCGGGCATCGGCTCACCGTGCGTTTCGGACAGCTGAAGCAGCCGCTTCGCCAGCCGCGCGCGGAGATCGAGAAAGAAAAAATCCTCCACCTGAGAACTCGTCAGGCGCAGCCGGCTGCACATGACCTCAAGCAGGCGGATGCAAACCTGTGGGCTGTGTTCGAGGAAAGGCAGGAACTCGCGCCGGCTGAGCACGAGCAGCAGCGTCGGATCCATGGCGAAGGCGTCCGCCGTCCGTTCGCCGCCGTCGATGAGGGCGATTTCGCCGAACACCTCGCCGGGCTGGATCACGTTGAGCACCACCTCGCGGCCTTCGGGCGAGTATGAGCAGATGCGCACGCGACCGCTGAGTACAGCCATCATCGCCGTCCCCGGGTCGCCTTTCATGAATACAACCTCGTTTGCTTTGTAAGACCGTGTCGTCGCCAACTGCGCCAACCGCTGGAGGTCGGCGCCGGACAAATGCTTCAACAAAAAATGCTGCGACAGTATCGTCGTAACGTCGACAGCCATGCGCTTCCGCCATTCCCGCCGATAATCAGCCTAGAGACACCCCCGCCGCAAGGCAACGGCACCCAAGTCGCAGGGCGGCTGATTGCGGGTGGCACGCTCAGCCTCCGGCCGGCGCCTCGCGCACCCGCGCCGCCGCCAGCACGCTGCGCAACTCCGCCTCGCCGGCGCGCAGCTGCGTTTCGGCGGCAAGGCGCCGCTGCCGGCCCTCGGCCGCAATGCGCACGGTATCTTCCAAGGTTTCGATCAGCAGCTTGTGCGCTGCCGTCACCGTCTCGATGTCGACGATGCCGCGCTCCACCTGCGTGCGCACCTCGACGTTGGCTTCCTTGAGCATCTCGGCGTTGGAGCGCAGCAACTCGTTGGTGAGGTCGGTGGCGCTCTTCAGCGTGCCGGCGGCTTGCCGCGAGCGATAGAGCGTAATCGCCTGGGCGAGCTGGGTTCGCCAGAGTGGCACGGTGTTGGCCAGGACCGAGGTGATCTTGTTGACCAAACTCTTGTTGTTTTCCTGTACGAGGCGGATGCCCGGCAGGTTCTGCATCGTCACTTGGCGCGTCAACTCCAGATCGTGCACGCGCCGTTCGAGATCGTCGCGCACCGACCGCAGGTCGCGAAGCCGCTGCGCCGCCAGCACGTCACCGCTGCTGGCGGCGGCGCGTTCGCGTTCCGGCAGCACTTCCTCGTCGAGCTGGCGCAGCTTTTCGCGGCCGGCAGCGATGTAATCGGCAAGGGCGTGAAAGTATTCAAGTGTCGCTTCGTAGAGTCGATCGAGGTGGGCGACGTCCACCATCAGCTGCCCCTTGTGCCGATCGAGGCGGTCGCCGATGACATCGACCTGGCTGCGCACCTCCTGATACCGCGAAAGGAAGGCATTGAGCGAGCCGGCGCCGCCGAATAGCCTGCCGAGCCATCCCGACGACCGCTTCGGGTCAAGGGCCGAGACGTTGAAGCCACGCAGCGTCGTCACGATCGCCGTCAATGCCTCACCGGTCGGACCGAGATCCTTGGTGCGGACGCCTTCGAGGATCGTTTCGGAAACCTCTGTCAGTTGGTCTTGTGCGCGCGCGCCGAAGGTCAGCACGGCGTTGCTGTCGCCGAGATCGAGGTCGGCGATCAACGCCTCGATGCGTTGCCGCCGCTGCGGATCCTGCCGCCAGTCCACGGCCGCGGGCGGCTCTGAGCTTGCGTGGGCCTGCGGCGAACGGCTGTCGGCCGGGCGCGGGGCGGGCGGCGGGGTGGTGGTATCGGCGGGTTTGGTCATCTGAAGAATTCCGCTTTCGTCCTCTGATGCAATCGGCTAACGCAGACCGTCCTGGCGCAGGCGCTGGCTGAGCACTTCGATCTGAACGTCGAGGTCCATGAGATCCCGCTGCACCAACGAGCGGTGTTGCTGATCGCAGGTGTTTTCGATATCGACCAGCAGGGACCGAAAATTGTGCTCCAGTTCGGCACTGGCACCGCGCGGGAAAACCCGACTGTATTTTTCCATCACGTCAAGGGAGTGGTCGAGATAGACATTGAGGAAACGGCGGGACAGCGCAAAATTCGCCGGTTCCTGTTCGATCATGGCCAGCAGCGTGGCCAGTTGCCGGCCGATCGTGCGTAGCCGCTGCTGGAATTCCCGGGAGGGCAGGGCGGCGGCGATCGCCTCGATGCGGTCGAGCCGGCCATAGGCGGTGGCAAGCGCCTGTTGCACGTCATCGCCATTGCCCGCCGCCCCGGCCACGGCTTCCGCACGCAGCGGTGGGTCGGCACCGTAAACGAGGCGAGCGCCGAGGCCGGCGGCGACGCCAAAGGCCACGGCAACACCCAGATCGTGGCCCGCCGAAGCGGCAGCCGTCACCGCCGTGGCGATGCCGGCAAGTACCGCACCGAGGCTTTTCCACGGCCAGCGGCGGGCCAGGGCGCGCGGCCGGCGCCGCACGGCCGCCTCCTGCTGGCTGCCCTGCCGCACCGCCTGCGCCGCCGCGACAAACAGCGCGTAGCCGATGCTGCTGCTTAGCACTCCATGGAAATTCCCGAACCACAGGGACAACACCGCATCGAGAACCAACGGCAGGGGCAGCAGGTAGAGCGTCAATGCCCACCGGCCGCCGCCGCCGACAGTGGGCGGCCTGAACTCCGTCATCGCGGCGATCGCTCGGCGGCGGGCGGCGTGGTGACGGGCACCGTGGGCAGCGGCGCGCTGAACAGGGATTGGCAACTGACGACGCCGACGGTGACCAGCAGAATGGCATAGCCCACGGCCCGCAGCCACCGCCACTGCAGCGGCCGTTCTTCGCGTTTTTGCAGGTCGTTCACGCCGTGCCCGCCAGTCTCAGTGGCTGACTGCGGCCGGCATGGTTTTCGCCGCCTCGATCCATTTCGTCACCTCCGACACCGTGGGCACCCGCCGCGTCAGCTTCCTGTCGGCGTTCACCTCCGCCATTTTCGCGGTGAGATGATCGGCGTTGCGTTGCGCCAGTTCCTTGACGGTGTCGACCCCCGCGGCCTCCAGCAGCTCTGAGAACTCCGTGCCAATACCGGAGACCCGCATCAGGTCCGCCATGTTCACCCACTTCAGCAACGCTGCCGCCGACACGCCCGAGGCGGAACTCACCTCGGCCCGGCCCTTCGCGCTTCCGCAACGCTCCAGCAGGTCCGTGGTCGTCCTGATGCCGGCATCGCTCAGCGTCTTGCCGTGGACAGGACCGATTCCCTCAATGCTTTCGATCGGGTAACTGCTCATCTCCTCGCCTCCCGCGCGCGCCCACGCGCCCTTGTCGCGGCCGAAGTGAACCGAAAGGCCGCTTTCTGCGCATTTAAGTGGGTGGATAATGGCGCTAAGGTCAACACTCCGGCGCCGACCCGCGCGCCGTCGGCACTCCGACCACCATTAACTCCGATCACCATCAATCGTGCCCACGACGGATGCCATGGCCCCAACACCCACCTTCGCCCTGCCGCCGACCTTTCTCGCTCTTGAGCGCCCTGCCGCTGACGCGACGAAGCACATCTACGGCGTTCCCTTCGATCTGGGGACGAGCAACCGCGCCGGCGCCCGTTTCGGCCCGACGGCGATCCGCATGGCCAGCCGTATGCTGTGCGACGGCCACCATCCCGGCAATTGGGTCGATCCGCTCGTCCTCGCGGTCGCCGATGCCGGCGATTTCACCATCGCGCTTGGCGATTTGACCGAAAGCCTGCGCCTGATCGAGGAGCAGGCGCGCAGTGTTCCGCATCTGATCGCGCTCGGCGGCGACCACTCGATCACCCTGCCGATTTTGCGCGCCGTTGCCGCTCGCCACGGCCCGGTCGGCCTCCTTCACTTCGATGCCCACGTCGACACCTGGCCGGACAGCATTGGCCAGCGATACGGCCACGGCTCGCCCTTCTATCACGCCATCAACGAGGGGCTGATCGAGCCGAAGCGGATGGTGCAGATCGGCATCCGCTCGCCCATGCAGCGGGAGGTCTACGAGTGGACCCGCTCGCGGGGCGTGACCATCGTTCCGGCGTTGAGCGTGCACGAGGAGGGGGTCGCGGCGGCGGCGGAGCGGGCGCGTGCCGTGCTCGGCTCGGGTCCCGTTTACCTGAGCTTCGATATCGATGCCCTCGATCCCGCGTTCGCTCCCGGTACCGGCACGCCGGAGGTCGGCGGCCTTGCATCCTGGCAGGCGCAAGCGATCCTTCGGCGCCTGGCGGGCCTCGCCTTCATCGGCATGGATGTCGTCGAGGTGGCGCCGCCCTACGACGTTGCCGAGATCACCGCGCTCGCTGCCGCAACGGTGGTTTGGGAGTATCTCGCGCTGTCGGCGGACGGAGCCGGCTAATCCAGGCGGCGGCCGAGACGTCCGGCGAGGTCCTGCACGAACTGCCAGGCAACACGGCCGGAACGGGCGCCGCGGCCATGCGCCCACGCCAGCGCCTCGGCAGCGAGCGGTTCCGGCGCGATCGGCAACTGGTAATGGCGCACGTAGCCGGCGACGATGTCGAGGAACGTCGCCTGATCGATGGCGTGAAAGCCGAGCCACAGGCCAAAGCGGTCGGACAGGGAGACTTTTTCCTCGACCGCTTCGCCGGGGTTGATCGCCGTCGCCCGTTCGTTCTCGATCATGTCGCGCGGCATCAGGTGCCGTCGGTTCGAGGTGGCATAGAACACGACATTGTCGGGCCGGCCCTCGATGCCGCCCTCCAGAACCGCCTTTAGCGATTTGAAGGCGGCCTCGCCCGCTTCGAATGACAGATCATCGCAGAACAGGACAAAGCGGCGCCGCGCCGGCCGCAACTCAGCCAGCAGCAGCGGCAGCCCGCCGATGTCCTCCCGGTGGATCTCCACCAACGCCAGGGCGCCGGGGCGCTCGCCGTTGAGGGCCGCGTGCACGGCTTTCACCAGCGAACTCTTGCCGGTGCCGCGGGCGCCCCACAACAGCGCATTGTTCGCCGGCAGGCCATCGGCAAAGCGCCGGGTGTTGGCGAGCAGCGCCTGTGCCTGCCGTTCGATGCCGCGCAGCAGCGGCAGGGCGACGGCATTGACGGTGAGCACGGGTGCCAGGCGCTGGCGTTCCGCGTGCCAGATGAACGCGTCGGCAGCGGCAAGGTCGGCAGGGGGCGGTGCCGGCGGCATCATGCGATCGAGGGCGTCGGCGATGCGGCCAAGCAGGTGCTGGATATCGGGACCGGTCATGGCGTAGGCTCTCCCCATTCATGGCACGGCAACGCGGGGCGGCGGCGATAGCGTTTGCACTGACGGCCGTGACGGCTATAGTCCCGCTCCACGCACAGATCGAAGCTGAGGAGATCGTTGCATGGTGTTTTCGTCTGCCTGGGCACAGGCCGCC
>JALOTH010000041.1 GCA_025458035.1 Rhodospirillales bacterium | reverse complement strand
CACCGGCTGCGCCGGCCGCATCGTCTCGTTCGCCGAGACCGACGACGGGCGCTATTTCATCACCCTGAAGGGCCTGTGCCGGTTCACGGTGATGGACGAACTGGCGCTGCATGCGGACGGCTTCCGCCGCATCGTTCCCGATTATTCCGCCTTCGTCGCCGACTATGACCCGCCCGAGGAGCCGGCCGTCGACCGCGCGCGGCTGATCGCCGCCGCCCGCAGCTACCTGACGGTCAAGGAGATCGGCTGCGACTGGCAGGCGGCGGACGCGGCGCCGCTGCCGGCGCTGATCACCACCTTCGCCATGACCTGCCCGTTCGAGCCGCGGGAAAAACAGGCGCTGCTGGAATGCGCCGATGTTGCCGCGCGCGGCGACATGCTGATCTCGCTGTTCGAAATGGCCGCCCTCGGCCACGGCGACGGCACCTCGTCGCGCTCCCACCACTGACCGCTGACGAGGCTGGAGCCGCTGCGATGACCGTTCGCGCCGTTGATCCGAAGCTGCTGGAAATCCTCATCTGCCCGCTGACCAAGGGGCCGCTGGTCTACGACGCCGAGCGCCAGGAACTGATCAGCCGGCAGGCCGGCCTCGCCTATCCGATCCGCGAGGGCATCCCGATCATGCTCATCGACGAGGCGCGCCCGCTCGGCGACGAGGCCGAGGAGCGGGCGGCCGCGGCGGCGGCGGCGCTGAACGAGGGCGAGCGATGACGGGCGGCTACGGCTACGGCAACCGCCACCAGCCGCGGGAGATCCGGCTGAAGCGGGACGAGCGGCGGCTGGAGCTGGATTTCGAGGATGGCCGGTCGTTCGCGCTGCCGGCGGAACTGCTGCGGGTAGAAAGCCCGTCGGCGGACGTGCAGGGGCATGGCCCCAACGACAAGACGATCGTCGCCGGCAAGCGGCGGGTCGCCATCACCGGCATCGAGCCGGTGGGCAGCTACGCGGTGCGGCTGATCTTCGACGACGGGCACGACACCGGCCTTTACACCTGGGACTATCTCTACCGCCTCGGCGATGAGCAGGAGGCGATCTGGCAGGCCTATGAGGAGGCGCTGACGGCACGCGGGCTCAGCCGCGACGCGCCGCCGCCGCCGAGCCTCGGCCGCCCGCACCGGCACTGACGCCGGCTTACGCCCGCATCGGGCCAGGGGCTGTCGCCTTCCGTTCGCGCGATGGTCAGTCCTCGGCGCCGGCGCTGTCAGCGTCAATTTCGGCCAGGGCTGTTTCTCCTTCGTGAAACGTCACGATCGAGTCGGGCAAGCCGATCAGAACCAACGGACAGGGATTGCCGACGCCGCGGCGAACCCGATCCTCCAGCTTTCTCCAGTGCGTCGACGCTTCCCCGAACTTGTCCGCAACGAACTTGGCTGTGAACGCGTCACGAAAGGTCAGCGGTTGATGAGGTCGTTCGACCCGTTGCCTTATTTCACTTTTTTGCCGCGGCGTTGGAATGTAGCCCCACCGTTCAAGGTCTTCGAACGAGTCGATTGCGCGTTCATCGAGAAACCGTCTCACCAACTGCCGCATGTTATCTTGTAAAGAGCGGCCTCTGGTTACGATGATGCCAACAGATATGGCGCCATCGGCATGAAGCCGTTTGAAATTTTCTAAATCCCTATCGTAGAAAGGATCTTTGTTATTCCACTCGATCTCAAGCGCGATCCGCATTTCTCCCCCGATTTCCCGCACATGATCGACCTCATGCGACTGGCTTTCGCGCGGCACGTTGTTGATTCGTTTTTCGATGATAAACGTGGTCTTTTTCCAATCCATGTTGGTTAAGGCGCGCCGCAGTCTCTGTGTTCCCTTCGCTTCGCCACCACCGCCGGCGATGATTTCTTCGATGGGGACAGTCGTTTCACGCAAGGCGCTTTCCAGTTCGGCGGCGGCTTCGGGGAAATCGGTGCCGAGAATCGCCCTCGCATGGGAGACGAACTCGACTTGAAAGCCGCGTTCGATTAGCGATTCGAACATGGAAAGAGCGGGCCTGACACTGGCGGCGTCAAATTTCGCTATTCGGGATCGTTATCGGACTACGGCTCGCCGCGGAATTGTGGGCATATGTCTTCCAAGTCGGCTCATAATCCTCGACCGCTTGGTTGCCCCATGCTGTCCACCCCGGACGGATGCCCCGAGCGAACATCTCGAGATAGGGGCCGCCGCTGCACGCTTCGATCAAGCGGTACAACTCGTCGGGCTTACGGCTGTGTTCGCGTTTGCGCGAGCAAAGGTAATTGACCTGGCGGCGTCCCGGCGCCAGCGTGCGGGCGTTTTTTCCACGCACCCCGAAAAGCACCAGTTCGGTGACGTTGCGGAAATAAAATCCGACGCCCCGGCCGTCCGATCCGCCGTCTTTCCGCACCTTGTGCCAGACAATATTCGATTTGTACTGAAAGCCCCAAGCGGCCAGAACACGCAGGCCTTCCGGCAGCAGTGCATTCGGCACCCACAGGTAAAGATGTGCGGTCGGCGCAACGAATTCACTGACCGGCAGCGCGCAGATTTCATCGACCGACAGGGTGCCGTATCGCGATAGTCTGCGATGTTCGGGCGCCACCTTGCCGGTCCTGTTGATGAACTGCCAAGGGGGATCGGCCAGCACCGTCGTGAACGTCGACCCGCGTAAGGCTTGGCGCAGCTCTGCGACCGCGTCGCGCTGGTGCGGCTCGTCATTCATGGCCTCCCCCTCTCCTGATGGCGTAGCCTCGTATCCGTCGCCCAGCAGTCAGCGCAGAGCAGCCTTCGCAACGCTGCAAAATCCTGTTTTGTTCTTTTGCCCGCGTAGATTTGCCTGAATTTTCGGCGGCCGTCAAGGCGGTGTCCCGCCGGCTTACGCGGCGGCGCGGTGGCGGGTTACGCCCGCATCAGCGGCGGCAGGTCGCCGATCATGCCCATGGCGTGGCGCATCAGCACCCTTTTGACCGGCGGCAGCCGGTTGACGATCGCAAGGCCGACGTCGCGGGCCATGCGGATCGGCGGAATATCGTTGGAAAACAGCCGGTTGAGGCCATCGGTGGCGAGCAGCATCTGCAAATTGTCGAACCGCCGCCAGCGCGCATAGCGGGCCAGCACGGCCTCGCTGCCGAGATCACGGCCATCCGCCGCCGCCGTCGCCAGCACGTCGGTGAGGGCGGCGACGTCCCGGTAGCCCATGTTCAGGCCCTGTCCGGCGATGGGGTGCATGGCGTGCAGGGCATCGCCGACGAGGGCCAGCCGCGGCGCCGTCGCCCGTGCCGCATACTGCAGCGACAGCGGGTAGGACCAGCGCGGCCCGACGACCCGCAGCGCGCCGAGAAAGTCGCCGAAGCGGCGGGCGAGCTCGCGGGTGAAGGCGGCCTCGTCCAGGGCCATGATCGTCGGCGCCAGCCGCGTCCGCTCCGTCCACACGATCGACGAGCGGTTGCCGTTGAGCGGCAGGATGGCGAACGGACCCGCCGGCAGGAAGTGCTCGACGGCGACGAAGCGGTGCGGCTCGGCGTGCGCCACCGTGCAGACGATCGCCGTCTGCCCGTAGTTCCAGCCGGTGGTGCGGATGCCCGCCTGTTCCCGGGTTGGCGAATCGCGGCCGTCGGCGGCGACGGCGAGCGGCGCACGCACGCGCCCGCCGCCGGCAAGGCGCGCCTCGACGCCGTCGCTGCCGCGGGTCAGCGCGACGAGGCTCGCCGGCGCGATCAGCATCGCCGTCGGATGGCGCAGCAGCCGCTGCTGCGTCGCCCGCCGCAGCAGCCGGTTTTCCAGCATGTGGCCGAACGGCTCGTCGCCGACCTCGCGATGATCGTAGTGGAGGAACAGGCGGGAATCGGCGTCGGCGACCCGGATGTCCAGCATCGGGCAGGCCGCGTCCGCCACCTCGTCCCAGATGCCGAGCCGCTCCAGCAGGCGGCGCGAGGTCAGCGAGATCGCCGAGGCGCGGCCATCGAAGCCCTGCTCGGTCAGCGCCGACGGCTCCGCCGCCTCGATGACGACCGCGCGCAGGCCCTGATCGCCGAGCGCGCAGGCGAGCGCGCCGCCAACGAAGCCGCCACCGACGATCACCACGTCCGCCGCGAGAATATCCTGTTGTGGCACCGAGGCGTGCATCATCATCCCATCCGGCTAGGGGCAGCGGCCGGCCGTTGACGGCGCTTCGCCATCGTTGCCGCCTGCCCAATTCGTAGTCATTTGTGCGTCAATGCTCAAGAATCAAGCGCCGGTCAATGGTTCGGGCTTGCCGCGGGCGGTCGGCGAATGTCCCTCACGAGGCTGAATTCCCATTGTTTTTGCGCCAGCCGGGTGGCTGGCACGGTTCGTGAAGTGCGGGCGCCGGCATGCCGGAACCCGAGAGACGGAGCCGGCGGTCCGGAAAGCCGCGTTGGCGCCGCGCCGGCGGCGGAGCCACGGCGAAGGCGCGCAAGAATGAGGATATCCAAATGAAAATGATCATTGCAATCATCAAGCCGTTCAAACTCGACGAAGTGCGGCAAGCGCTCACCGGGATCGGCGTGCAGGGCATGACGGTGAGCGAGGTCAAAGGCTTCGGCCGCCAGAAGGGGCAGACGGAAATCTACCGCGGCGCCGAATACACGATCCAGTTCCTGCCGAAGGTCAAGATCGAGGTGGTCGTCCCCTCGGACATCGCCGACCGTGTCATCGAAACGATCCAGGTGGCGGCGCGCACCGACAAGATCGGCGACGGCAAGATCTTCGTCATCGACGTGGAAAACGCCTATCGGATTCGCACCGGCGAGGCCGGCGGCGAAGCGCTGTAACCGCCCCGAGGCTGGCCGGCGCCCGGAAAATTCCGGCACCCGCCGGCATCGGCAAGCCGATGATGCGTGCGCTGCCTCCGTCCCGCACCGCGACACGGTGCCGCCACCGCCGACGCCACCCGCGAGGGGCGGCGGCTCCCGTCGTCGTGCGCCCGGTGCCGGCGCTGCCTACAAGTGGGGCAGATTCTGAATTCCATGCCCAACTTTTCATCCAATCCATGGCCGGTGCGCAATTCGTGAGCAGGCGCCAGCCGGCAGCGGCGGCCCCGGCGGCTTCGCGCCATGCCTATTCTGCTTTCTGATTCAATGGGCTGGATGCCGCGCGCGAGGCTGGCACGGCTTTTGAGAAAGCTTCGGCGGTTCCGATGAGCCGCTGCCACCTCGGCGAACCCGGAGCTCGGCCCGACGGCCGGGCGCGGCAAGGCCCAGGAAGCCCGCAACGACCCGTACGAGGAGAGTTCTCGCCATGTTATCTTTATCCGTTCTGAAACGCCCGCTTGCGGTGGCGGCTCTCGCCGTGGTGGCGCTGATCGATACCGCTTTGGCCCAGGAGGTGACCGTCGAGGCCGTGGAGGCGGTGGTCGCGGAGACGCCGCCGGCCATCGATACGGGCGATACGGCGTGGATGCTGACGGCAACCGCGCTGGTGCTGCTGATGACGATCCCCGGCGTTGCCCTGTTCTACGGCGGGATGGTGCGCAAGAAGAACCTGCTCGACGTGACCATGCAGTGCTTCATGGTGTGCTGCATGTCGACGGTGCTGTGGTACCTGGTGGGCTACTCGCTGGCGTTTGCGGAAAATCCCGATGAGACCATGCAGGCCTACATCGGCGGCCTCGGCAAGATCTTCCTCAGCGGCCTGACCCTCGACAGCACCCATCCGCTGGCGCCGACCATCCCCGAATCCGTGTTCATGATGTTCCAGATGACGTTCGCCATCATCACCCCGGCGCTGATCACCGGGGCGTTCGCGGAACGGATGAAGTTTTCCGCCGTCGTCCTGTTCATGGCCGCCTGGGTGCTGATCGTCTACGTGCCGGTCACCCACTGGGTGTGGGGCGGCGGCTTCCTCGGCGGCGCCGGCGTCCTCGATTTCGCCGGCGGCACCGTCGTGCACATCAACGCCGGCATCGCCGGCCTCGTCTGCTGCATCATGGTCGGCAAGCGCAAGGGCTACGGCATGGACAACATGGCCCCCCACAACGTCGCGCTCAGCCTCGTCGGCGCATCGCTGCTGTGGGTCGGCTGGTTCGGCTTCAACGCCGGCTCCGCCGTCGCCGCCGGTGAGCGCGCCGGCATGGCGATGGTGGTCACCCAGATCGCCAGCGCCGCGGCGGCGTTGACCTGGATGTTCATCGAGTGGGCGATGCGCGGCAAGCCGAGCGTGCTCGGCATCATCTCCGGCGCCGTCGGCGGCCTCGTCGCCATCACCCCGGCCTCGGGCTTCGTCAACCCCACCGGCGCCTTGTGGATCGGCATCGCCGCCGGCGCCCTGTGCTACTGGGGCGCGGTGTGGCTGAAGCACCAGCTCGGCTATGACGACTCCCTCGACGTGTTCGGCGTGCATGGCATCGGCGGCATCGTCGGCGCCATCCTCACCGGCGTCTTCGCCGACCCCTCCATCGGCGGCGAGGCGGCGGCGGGACTGCTGTACGGCAACCCGGGACAGGTGTGGACGCAGATCGAAGGCATCATCGCCACCATCGTCTGGTGCGCGGTCGCCTCGGCGGTGATCCTGCTCGTCATCAAGGCGATCGTTGGCCTGCGCGTCGACGCGGAAACCGAGGTCGCCGGCCTTGACCTCAACCTGCACGGCGAGGTGGTGCAGTAGACGGACATCGTGCCGCTGCGGGGCTCCTCCGCAGGCTTTCGTTCGCGGGCGATCAGGCGGCCGGCGGGGCCTACCCCCTCCGGCCGCTGCCGCGTTCGGCGCGCGGCGAGCCGATGCGTTGGCGATGACGGGCAGCCGGGCGGGGAAGGGAAGGAGCCGGGCCTCGAGGGGGGAAGGCCCGGCTACCCCGGTGGGGGCCGTCGCGAGTTCGGGGGAAAACCCGTGACGGTGATGTTGTAGCAGAAACGCGCCCTACCGGCCTGTGACGGCGGTCACCCGCCGCGAGGGCGATGGCCGACGGCGCCGGTCAAATGTCGAGATTGGCCACCTTCAGCGCGTTCTGCTCGATGAATTCGCGGCGGGTTTCCACCGTGTCGCCCATCAGCGTCGAAAAGATCTCCTCCGCGTCATCGGCGTGGTTGACCTTGACCTGCAGCAGCGTGCGCGCATCCGGATCGAGCGTCGTCTGCCAGAGCTGGTCGGCGTTCATCTCGCCAAGGCCTTTATAGCGCTGGATGCCGATGCCCTTGCGCGCCTGCGAGGTCAGGATCTCGGTGAAGGCAACCGGACCGACGACGGGATGCTCGCCGCCCCCCTTCAGCCGCAGCGTCGCCGGCTGGTCATAGATTTCCATGAGCGAGTCGGCGCGCGCGTGCACGCGCCGGGCCTCGGCGGATTCGACGAGCGAGCGGCCGATCACGTGGGTGTCCTCAACGCCGCGCACCCGGCGCGTCAGCACGAAGCCGAGGGCGTCGTCGGCGCGCCCCTGCCAGCCGCGGGCTTCCAGCGCGGCGAGACGGTCGAGACGTTCGGCGAGACGGCGCACCGCCGCGTCGGCCGCCGCCGCATCGGCGAGCAGCGCCGCGTCGAGGCTGCCGGCGATCGCCGCCTGCTCCAGCACCTCGATGGGAACGGTCTGTGCCAGCCGGCGCAGCCGCTGCGTCAGGCCGCGCGCCTCGTCGGCGACGCGCCGCAGATCGCGTCCGGCGATCTCGCCGCCGCTGCCGGTACGCAACACCGTGCCCTCGTCGATCGCCGCCGAGAACAGGTAGTCCTCGAGGGCGGCGTCGTCCTTCAGGTAGACCTCGGAGTTGCCGCGCTTCGCCCGATAAAGCGGCGGCTGCGCGATGTACAGGTAGCCGCGCTCGATCAGCTCGGGCATCTGCCGGAAGAAGAAGGTCAGCAGCAGGGTGCGGATGTGGCTGCCGTCGACATCGGCGTCGGTCATGATGACGATGCGATGGTAGCGGCACTTGCCGGCGTCGAAGTCCTCGCGGCCGATGCCGGTGCCGAGGGCGGCGATCAGCGTGCCGATTTCCGCCGAGCTCAGGATCTTGTCGAAGCGCGCCCGCTCGACGTTGAGGATCTTGCCGCGCAACGGCAAGATCGCCTGGTTCACCCGGTTGCGCGCCTGCTTGGCGGAACCGCCGGCGGAATCGCCCTCGACGAGGAACAGCTCGCTCTTCGCCGGATCCCGTTCCTGGCAGTCGGCGAGCTTGCCGGGCAGCGTCGTGATGTCGAGGGCGCCCTTGCGGCGGGTCAGCTCGCGCGCCTTGCGCGCCGCCTCGCGCGCCACCGCCGCCTCGACGATCTTGCCGACGATGCGCTTGCCGTCGGCGGGGTGCTCCTCGAACCAGCGTTCGAGCTGATCGCTGACGATGCCCTCCACCACCGGCTTGACCTCGGACGAGACGAGCTTGTCCTTGGTTTGCGACGAGAACTTGGGGTCCGGCACCTTCACCGAAAGCACGCAGGTCAGCCCCTCGCGGGCGTCATCGCCGGTGATCGTCACATTCTTCTGGCTCTTCGTCACCACCGACGCCGCGTAGTTCTGCACGGTGCGGGTGAGCGCGCCGCGGAAGCCGGCGAGATGGCTGCCGCCGTCGCGCTGCGGGATGTTGTTGGTGAAGCACAGCATCGTCTCGTGATAGCTGTCGTTCCACTGGATCGCCGCTTCGACGCTGATGCCGTCCTTCTCGCCGGTGATCAGCAGCGGCTCCTTGATCAGCGGCGTCTTCGAGCGGTCGAGATAGACGACGAACGCCTTCAGCCCGCCCTCGTAATGCATCTCCACCACCTGCGGCGTGACCAGGCGGGCGTCGTTCAGCTTGATGTGCACGCCGGAATTGAGGAACGCCAGTTCGCGCAGGCGGTGTTCGAGGGTGGCAAAGTCGAAGTCGGTCTTGCCGGCGAAGATCGCCGGCGATGGCAGGAAGGTCAGCGAAGTGCCGGTCAGCGGCCGGCGCCATTTCATCGGCGCCTCGCCGACGACGGCGAGCGGCGCCTCCGCCTCGCCGCCGCGAAAGCGCATGCGGTATTCCTTGCCGCCGCGCCAGATCCGCAAGTCCAGCCAATCGGACAGGGCGTTGACCACGGAGATGCCGACACCGTGCAGGCCGCCCGACACCTTGTAGGAATTCTGGTCGAATTTGCCGCCGGCGTGCAGGCGGGTCATGATCACCTCCGCCGCCGACACCCCCTCCTCCTCGTGCATGTCGACGGGAATGCCACGGCCGTTGTCGGTGACCGTCGCCGAGCCGTCGGCGTTGAGCTGCACGGTGATGCGGTCGCAATAGCCGGCCAGCGCCTCGTCGATGGCGTTGTCCACCGCCTCGTAGACCATGTGATGCAGGCCGGAGCCGTCATCGGTATCGCCGATGTACATGCCGGGCCGCTTGCGCACCGCATCGAGGCCACGCAGCACCTTGATCGAGGAGGCGTCGTACGCCTCGGCCGCCTCCGCCTTCGCTTTCGTCGTCATCCGTTGACTACCGCTCCCACGGTTGGACCCCCGCCATAGCCGCCGGCCGACCGGCTGGCGGGCGGGAGGGTCACGATGTCACTGCCGCCGGCGGCCAGCGGCGCGAAGGTCGCGGCATCGGTGCCGGCATACCAGGCCTGACCGCCGAGCGCGGCGACGGCGGCGAACAGCTGCTGCCGCCGCTCCGCATCGAGGTGCGCCGCCACCTCGTCGAGCAGCAGGATCGGCGGCCCGCCGCGGGCGGCGGCGAGCAGGCCGGCGGCGGCAAGAACGATGGCGATGAGCAGCGCCTTCTGCTCGCCGGTGGAACAGTCCCGGGCCGCCCGCCCGCTCCGCCCATGGCGGATGGCGATCTCGCTGCGGTGCGGTCCCAGCGTCGTCGTGCCGGCGGCGCCGTCGGCGGCGCGTGCCCGGGCCAGCGCCTCGGCGAAGCGGCCGGCGGCGGCGCCGGCATCGAGGCTGTCCAGCCAGCCATCCACCGCCCCGTCGACGGCGACGCGGGCGCTGGGAAACGGCCCGGCATCGGCGCGGTCGGCGGCCTCGCTGAGCCGCGACGCCATCGTTCGCCGCGCCTCGGCGATGGCGATCCCCGCCTGCGCCATCGTCCACTCCAGCGCCTTCAGCCAGGCGCCATCGGCGCCGCCGCCGGCCAGCAGGCGCAGGCGCTCGCGCATCGCCCGCTCATAGCTATTGACCCGCGTCGCATGCTCCGGCTCCAGCCCGAAGACGATGCGGTCGAGAAACCGCCGCCGCGCCGCCGGGGCATCGGTGAACAGGCGGTCCATCTCCGGCGTCAGCCAAAGGACGCTGACCGCCGCCGCCAGCGCCGACTGATTGCGCGCCGGCTGGCCGTCGATGCGCACGGCACGGCGGTCGCTACCCGCGCTGGCGCCCCCCGTGCTGGCATCCAGGCCGGTGCCGATATCGATGACGCCCTCGGCGCTGACGAGCCGTGCCGAGACCGCCCACCGCAGCGGCTCCCGCCGCGGCCCCTGCCAGCGGCCGAGTTCCGCCAGCCGCGCCCGCCTGAGCCCCCGCCCCGGGGCGAGCAGCGAGATGGCTTCCAGCACGCTGGTCTTGCCGACGCCGTTGCCGCCGACGAGGGCGATCGCGCCATCGCCGACGTCGAGGCGCAGACCGGCATGACAGCGGAAGTCGGTGAGCGTCAGCCGGCGGATGCTGACGCGGCCGGCCGCCGTCATCGCCGATGAGTCCGACTGCATGGTCCGTTCGATCGTCGTCAATTCCTGGTCCGGCCGCTGCGGTCGCGGCTCACACCCGCATCGGCATCAGGACGTAAAGGGCGTTGGCATCGCCGACCGCCGAGATCATCGTCGGCGACGCGGCATCGGCCAGCAGCAGGCGCGCGCTGTCGCCCTCGATCTGCTGGGCGATGTCGAGAAGATAGCGGGAATTGAAGCCGATTTCGATGCTTTCCCCGGCATAGTGCACCTCCAGCTCCTCGCTCGCCGAGCCCTGTTCCGGGCTGGTCGCGATCAGCATCAGCGTGCCGTCGCTGATCGCCAGCTTGACGGCGCGCGAACGATCCGAGGCGATGGCGGAGACGCGATCCACCGCCTCGGCGAAGGCGCGGCGATCGACGTCGAGGATGCGGTCGTTGCCGGCGGGGATCACCCGCTCGTAATCCGGGAAGGTGCCGTCGATGAGCTTGGAGGTGAGCACGGCGGCGCCGATGGAAAAGCGGATCTTGGTGTCCGACAGGGCGATCGTCACCTCGTCGGTGACGTCGTCCAGCAGCTTGTGGACCTCGCCCACACACTTGCGCGGCACGATGACGCCGGTCATGCCGTCGGCGCCCGGCGGCAGCGGCACCTGCACGCTGGCGAGGCGATGGCCGTCGGTGGCGACCGCACGCAGCACGTCGACGCCGTTCTGGCGCACCGCGTGCAGATAGATGCCGTTGAGGTAGTAGCGGGTCTCCTCCGTCGAGATGGCAAAGCGCGTCCGCTCGATGAGCGCGCGCAGGTCCTTGGCCGCCAGCGCGAACCGCCAGGGCAGGGTGCCCGCCGACATCACCGGGAAGTCCTCCACCGGCAGGCACGAGAGGGTGAAGCGGGCGCGGCCGCAGCGCAGGGTCAGGCGCTCGCCGCCGCCGTCGATCTCCACCGGCTGGCCGTCCGGCAGCTTGCGGACGATGTCGAACAGGGTGTGCGCCGGCACCGTCGTCGCGCCGTCGGTGGCGACGGTGGCGCCGGCCGTCTCGACGATTTCCAGGTCCATGTCGGTGGCGCACACGCCGAGCCCGCCGGCGGTCGCCTCGATCCGGACATTGAGCAGGATCGGAATGGTGTTGCGGCGCTCGACGATGCTTTGGGTATGGGCGAGCAGGCGCAGCAGCTGGTTGCGATCGATGGTGGCTTTCATCCCGGATCCCGGCCCGACTTTTTGGCTGGCAATGACGCCGGTGCGCGCGCGGGGCGCGGCGGCGCGAAAAGTGCCGGACTATAGCAGACCCTGTGCCGGTCGCGCAGCCCCTCGTGCGGCGCCATCCGTCCGCCGGGCCGGCGACGCGGCTCTACCCCTGAAGCATGCGCTTTAACAGCTCGAGATCTTCGGCGAAGGCGGCATCCTGGGTGATCAGCTCCTCCACCTTGCGCACCGCGTGCATCACCGTGGTGTGGTCGCGACCGCCGAATCGGCGGCCGATCTCCGGCAGCGAGCGGGTGGTCAGCTGCTTGGCGAGGTACATCGCCACCTGCCGCGGGCGGGCGACGGCGCGCGCCCGGCGTGCCGACGACATGTCCGACAGGCGGATGTTGTAGTGGGACGCCACCTGCCGCTGGATCTCGTCGATGGTGATCCGCCGGTCATTGGCGCGCAGCAGGTCGTGCAGCACCTCCTGCGTCGATTCGATGGTGATTTCGTGCCCGACCAGTTGCGCGTGGGCAACCACCCGGTTGAGCGCGCCTTCCAGCTCGCGGACGTTGGCGGTGATGCGGTGGCCGAGGAATTCCATCACCTTGCGCGGGATGTGCACGTTCGCGCCCATCTGCTCGGCTTTCGATTGCAGGATGCCGAGGCGCAGTTCGTAGGTGGTGGCGTGGATGTCGGCGACGAGGCCGCAGTTGAGCCGCGAGCGCAGCCGTTCCTGCATCCCCTCCAGGTCGCTCGGCGATTTATCGGCGGACAGCACGATCTGCCGGCCCTGGTCGACGAGGCTGTTGAAGGTGTGGAAAAACTCCTCCTGCGTCGACTCCTTGCCGCTGATGAACTGCACGTCGTCGATCATCAGCACGTCGACGGAGCGGAACTGATCCTTGAAATCGACGGTGTTCTGTTCGCGCAGCGCCCGGATGAAGCGGTACATGAACTTTTCCGCCGACAGGTAGAGCACCGATCGCCGGGCGTCCCGCTGGCGGATGTTCCAGGCGATGGCATGCATCAGGTGCGTCTTGCCGAGGCCGACGCCGCCATAGAGGAACAGCGGGTTGAAGGACACCTTGGTCGCCTCGGCGACACGGCGGGCGGCGGCGTAGGCGAATTCGTTCGGCTTGCCGACGACGAACCGCTCGAAGGTAAAGCGCGTGTCGAGGGCGGCGCCCAGCGAGTGGCCGAGGGCGTCGACCGGCTCGGCCGCGCAGTCGGCGAGGCAGCCGCCGGCCGCGTCGCCGCCGGCCGCCGGCACGGCGATCGCCGGCCGGTTGCCGTTGATCGGCGCCGGCCGCTCCGTCTGCACGACGATGTCGACCCCGAGGATCGATGGATTTTCGCTGCCCCACAGCGTCCGCAAGCGGTCCGAGTAATGGGCGGCGACCCAGTCGCGCATGAACCGCGTCGGCACCGCCATCGTCACCAGACCGTTGCGCTCGCCGCGGATCGCGATCGGCTTCAGCCAGCTTCGGTACGCCGCCTCGCCGATCTCGGCCCGCAGCAGGCCGCTCACCTTCCGCCACTGCGCATCAAGCGCGTGGAGTGCTTCATTTCCCATGCTCGCCCCGTCAACCGCATGACGTCTGTTGTCCACTTGTCCCGGGACGCCGACATACTCCACTCGGGGTGAGTTTTTTGATTGTCTTGCGATCGCCGCCGTGGCGAACGAGGAAACATGAACCGCGCCACCGGGTTCATCTGTCATCGTGCGTTGCTCCCATGGGCCACCCCCACCCCAGGCTTCCGAAACCGTTCACCGCACCGGCCGGACACTCGCACTCTGTTCGCGCACCGCGAGGGATACCCTCTCGGCTTCCGGCACGCAAGTCAACACAACGCATACAGTGGTAGCGAGGACTCGCCTGCCTCCGTGTATTACGGGGAGCAAGTAAGCTACACCGTCGCCCAACGACAACTCCCAGTGCGGGTTCTCACGGTATTATTTTGCATAGAGCCCGGAGCGCGCCGTTACATTCATCCATTACTGGGGAAAGTCGCTGCCGGCCCGTGAGATTGCGATGATCGTAAATGCGCTCTCCAATGCATTCAACAAGACCGAAGCCGGAACGGCCGAAAAAAAGCACTTGACAGTAATGTTTCAGTGATTTGACCGGCGATCCCGCCTGCCGGTCATCCGCCCGACGGGCGACGGCGAGGGGCGACGGCGAGGGGCGGGACGGACGGCCATCGCCACGGGCTAACGCGCCATCGCCTTGATGCGGGCGGACAGCCGCGACAGCTTGCGGGCGACCAGGTTGCGGTGAACGACGCCGGCGCCGGCGCCGCGCATGAGTTCCGGCTGCATCGCCTTGAACGCGGCGAGCGCCTGCTGCTGATCGCCGCTGGCGATCGCCGCTTCCACCTTGCCGATGAACGTGCGCACGCGCGAAACGCGTGCCCGGTTAACTTTCGTGCGTCGCTTCGTCTGCCGCACGCGCTTGCGAGCCGAGGCGTGATGCGCCATCGCTGATCCCTTTGCAACGGTTTGCGAAAAAACAGGCGCGGGACGCTATCGTTTTCCGCGGCGCCCGTCAACCGCGCCCCAAGCCTCGCCGCCGGGCGGCGGCGGTGCGATCAGGATGGGGATGGCCGCCGCGAGACCAGCCGCGGCCCCTGGCGCAGGCCGCGCGGCCGCCGCGTCGCCGCCGGCAGCTTCGGTTTCGCCGGCGCCTTCGCCGCAACGGCGATGTCGTCGGCGAACAGCGCCGCCCGCTGGCTCCGCGTGCGCTGCCTGATCTCGATGGTGCGCAGGGTGCGCGTCACCGTCGGATGCCGGTCGGGCGCCGCCGTACAGGCGAGAAGGTGGGCGCGGGCGATGGCACGGACGCGGGCAACGATGTGCGCGTACTTGTGCCGCGGCTCGCACCAGCGGGCATAGGCGGCGAGCGTCCATGGATGCGCCGGCAGCGCCTTCAGGCCACGCACCCGGCACCACGAGACGAACTCGGACCAGGCCTTTTCCCTGTTCTTCGTGCTCATCCAGACCCCTTGGCTGACCCCGTGGCCGGAGCGGCCGCCGATGCATCGGCGGCGAGCCTAGCACCCGGCCGCCGTCAGGCAAAGCCGCCGCGTTTCCGGCGTCGCATTGCTGGTAATCGCCGGCCGAGACGGTATATTCAAGCCATCATCAGGGGGTGGCAACGGGAGAAGCGGATGCGGGTCGAAACTGCGGATATCATCATCGTCGGTGCCGGCGGCGCCGGCTTGCGTGCGGCGATCGCCGTCGCCGAAGCCGATCCCAACGTCAGCATCGCCCTCGTCTCCAAGGTTTATCCGATGCGCAGCCATACGTGCGCGGCGGAAGGCGGGGCAGCGGGGGTGATCAAGAGCAACGACAAGCTCGACTATCACTTCGACGACACGGTCGCCGGCGGCGACTGGCTCACCGATCAGGACGCGGTGGAACTGTTCGTCAACGAGATCCCCAAAGAACTGACGCAGATGGAGCACTGGGGCTGTCCGTGGAGCCGCGAGGGCGACGGCCACGTCGCGGTGCGGCCGTTCGGCGGCATGAAGATCATGCGCACGTGGTATGCCTCGGACAAGACCGGCTTCCACATGCTGCACACGCTGTTCCAGACGTCGCTGAAATATCCGTCGATCAAGCGCTTCGATGAATTCTTCACCACCGATCTGCTGGTGGAGGACGGCCGCTGCGGCGGCATCACCGCCATCGAGATGCGCACCGGCCAGCTGCGCACCTTCCGCGGCAAGGCGGTGATCGTCTGCTCCGGCGGCGCCGGCCGCGTCTTCCCGTTCACCACCAACGGCGCCATCAAGACCGGCGACGGCATGGCCATGGCCTACCGCGCCGGCGTGCCGCTGAAGGACATGGAGTTCGTGCAGTACCACCCCACCGGCCTGCCCGGCACCGGCATCCTGTTGACCGAGGGCTGCCGCGGCGAAGGCGGCTACCTGCTCAACAAGGACGGCTACCGCTACCTGCAGGACTATGGCCTCGGCCCGGCGACGGAGAAGCCGGTGCTGAAGGCGATGGAGCTGGGACCGCGCGACCGCCTGTCGCAAGCCTTCTGGCACGAGGAGAAGAAGGGGCGGACGATCCCGACGAAATGGGGCTCGGTCATCCACCTCGACATGCGCCACCTCGGCGAGAAGCTGATCAACGAGCGGCTGCCGCTCGTCCGTGACCTGTCCCGCAACTACGTCAATGCCGATCCGGTCACCGATCTCGTGCCGGTACGGCCCGTCGTCCACTACATGATGGGTGGCATCTCCACCGACATCAACGGCGCGACCACCGTCGACGGGCTGTATGCCGCCGGCGAGTGCGCCTGCGTCAGCATCAACGGCGCCAACCGGCTCGGCTCCAACTCCCTCGGCGAACTGCTGGTGTTCGGCGCCCGCGCCGCCCGGCACGCGGTCGAGTACGTCAAGACGGCGAGGCCGATGACCGACGCCGCGGCGACGGCGCAGGCGAGCGATGTCGAGAACCGCATCGCCGCCCTCTACAAGCGGACCTCCGGCAAGGAGCGGGTGCCGGCGCTGCGCCAGCAGATGACGATGTCGATGGAAGAGGGTTGCGGCATCTACCGCGACGAAGTGTCGCTGAAGGCGACGTGCGACGTCGTCGCCGAGGTGCGCGCCCGCTTCAAGGACGTGGCGCTGGAGGACAAGAGCTACGTCTACAACACCGACCTGTTCCAGACGCTGGAACTGGGCTGCATGATCGAGGTGGCGCAGGCGCTGGTCGTTTCGGCGATCGAGCGCAAGGAATCGCGCGGCGCCCATCAGCGGCTCGATTACGTGCAGCGGGACGATGTCAACTACCTGAAGCACTCCATGGCCTACTACAACCCCAACGGCGATCCGAGGATCGACTACCTCGATGTCGTCATTACCAAATCACAGCCGGCCGAGCGCGTGTACGGCGCCGCCGCTGGTGGACAGGTGACAGCATGACCGCGACACGCACGATCCAGCTCGAAGTCCTGCGCTACCGGCCGGAGCAGGACGCCAAGCCGTTCTTCCAGACCTATGCGGTGCCGGTGGAGGACGAGTGGGTCGTTCTCGACGCCCTCAACTACGTCAAGGACGAGCTGGACCGCACGCTCAGCTATCGCTGGTCCTGCCACATGTTCGTCTGCGGCAGCTGCGGCATGATGATCAACGGCGAGCCGAAGCTGGCCTGCAAGGCGTTCATGCAGGACTACCCGAGCGGCAAGATCCGCGTCGAGCCGCTGTCCAACTTCCCGATCGAACGCGACCTGGTGATCGTGCAGGACGACTTCGTCGAGAAGCTCACCGCGGTCAAACCCTACCTGCTGCCGAAGCAGGACAAGACCGTCGAGCAGGGCGAGTATCTGCAAACCCCGGCGGAGCTGAAGAAGTACAAGCAGTATTCGCTGTGCATCAACTGCCTGTGCTGCTACGCCGCCTGCCCGCAGTACGGCCTCGAACCCAGCTTCATCGGTCCGGCGGCGCTGACCCTCGCCCACCGCTACAACACCGACAGCCGCGATGCCGGTCCCGAAGCGCGCGGCGACCTGGTGGCGGCGCACGAGGGCGTCTGGGCCTGCTCGTTCGTCGGCGCCTGCAGCCAGGTGTGTCCGAAGGATGTCGATCCGGCCGGCGCCATCCAGCAGGCGAAGCTGTATTCGGCCCTCAACTTCGTCACCGGCATGGTCAAGGGAGACAAGTGATGTCCGCGGCCACCACCGACACCGCGAACCCGCGCAAGCCCTACGTTCGCCCGATCTCGAAGACCTCGTGGTTCCTCACCAGCGCCCGCTACAAGTCGTACATGGTGCACGAGGTCAGCTCGATCTTCGTCGCCCTGTACATGATCCAGCTGGTCGCCGGCCTGTTCTATCTCGCCGCCGGGCCGGAGGAATGGGAAAGCTACCTCGCCTTCCTGCGCAGCCCGGTGGTCATCCTGCTCACCCTCGTCGGCCTCGTCTTCTTCGTCATCCACACCACCTCGTGGTTCAAGGCGGTGCCGCAGGCGACCCGCATCATGCGCGGCGAGGAGGTGCTGCCCGGCAAGATCCTCGTCACCGCCCACTACGGCATCTGGGCGGCGGTGTCCCTGTTCGTCATCATTCTGGCATGGGTGGCTTGACCATGGCGCACTCTTCCCGCGGCTCCGCAAAGGCCATTCCCTGGTTCCTGTTCGCGGCGGGCGGCACGGTGACGGCGTTCGTGCTGCCGGTGATGCTGATCGTCACCAACCTCGGCTTCTTCCCGTCGGCGATGTCGTATGAGGGGATGAGCGGCTTCTTGAGCTGGTGGATCGTCAAGCTCGCCGTCCTCGGCATCCTGACGCTCGGGCTGTGGCACGCGGCGCACCGGCTGCGCGTGTGCGCCCACGACTTCGGCATCCGTGCCGACGAACTGGTGGCGTGGATCGTCTACAGCGCCGCCGGCTTCGGTTCGGTGGCGGCGGCCGTGGCGCTGCTGATGATCTGACCCACCGCTCCGCCTTCCGCACGGAGCGCGACGACGGGCGCCCGGCGAAAGCCGCGGCGCCCTCTTCATGTATTCACCCCGTCGGGCGTTCAGGGGATGGCGGAGGCGCTCAGCGCCCGCTGCGGCGGCCGTGCCCGCCGCTTTTCGGCAAGGACGTGGAGATGGGCGGCGATGATCTCCGAAAACCGCTGCGCGGCCCGATCGGCATAGTGCCGCGCCGCCGCCTGGGAGGCGGGCTCGAACAACAGGTCGACGACGGCGGCGGCCGGTGTTTCCATCAGCGCCTGTTCGCTCATGAAGCGGCCGGGCATGCCGGCCCGGCGGCACAGGTCGTACGACTTGTGCTTGGCATGGAACAGCGGGTCGGCCTTCGGCCGCCGTTCACAACTGACGATCGGCACGCCGTTGGCCACGCACGAGACCATGGCGTGAAAGCGGCGGCCGACAAAACCGCCGGCGCCCGCCAGCGTCGCGTACCAGGCGACCGGCGAGATCGGCAGGCCGATGGTGGTATCCGCCTCGGGGAAGGCAAAGTCCTGGTCCGGATTGGGCAGATTGGCGACGCGGTAGCCGCGCGCGTGCAGCCGGTCGATAACGGCGCCGCGCCATGCCGCCGGGAACTTGCCCGACAGCAGCACCGTCCGTGTCAGATCGGCGGCCGGCCGCTCATCGGCCGGGATGGCAAAGACCTTTGGCAGCGCGAATACCGGGTCAGGACAGATCTCCGGGCGGACCCGGCCGAAGGACAGGCAGCGGACCATCAGGCGCGTCCAGCCATCGCGGACGGTGACGCCATCGAAATCGCCAAGCGCCCGCCATGCCCGTTTCAGGAACGGCACGCTGACGAAAATGAACTCGGTGCCGGTGGAACTGGCGGCGATGGCGAACTTGCCGAAGGCGCTGTCTTTGGTGCGCGCCCGCCAGTCGAGCCAGTATGGCGGAAACACCGCGGCATTGTTGAAGTGCGACGAGGAGTCGTGACGGTAGACGAGGCGGCGGAACAGATTGCGCGGATGGTAGGCGGTCGCCAGGCGAAACACCGCGTCGGAGCCGACGACCACGCCATCGAGGTGGTCGAGGCAATAGGCTTCGATGTCCGCGGTGCTGTCAAACTCCGGCGAGACATGCAGGTAGCGCTGAACGAAGCGGTGATGGCACGCCGCCTGCGCCGGCGAGGTGATGGTGTCGTAATGGGCGCGTTTGCGCCGATCGACGTAGTTGATGACGACGGCGGTGGCGCCATGCTGCTCAAGCACGGACTGGGTCGCCAGCGTTTGCAGATTGGCGCCGAAATTGTAGCTGTCGTGGAATGTCAGAACGCCGATTTTCATCGCCTCGACGCCGCCCCGGCGGTGGTCACGGCCGCGCCTCGTGATAGACGAGGACCTCGTCGAGCGGCTTGCGCGGCGAGCAGGCGACGCGCAACGTCTCCGGCAGATGGCCGACGGCCAGCATCATGATGACGAGTTCGTTGTCGGCGATGCCGGCCGCCCTGCGCATCGGCTTATCGATGTCCAGGGTGACGCTCCAGTTCAGGCAACAGCTGCCGAGGCCCTGCGCATGCAGGGCGTAGATCAGGGTCATCGCGAACAGCCCGCCATCGATCCAGCCCTGAAAGCGCTCGCCCGGACTGGCGAACACCTGCAGATCGGCGGTGATCACGCACAGCGCCGGCACGATGTGCCCGAAACCGCGGTTGCCGCTCTGGTAACGCAGCAGTTCGCCGATCCGCGAGGCGTCATCATAGACATGCACGCGGCCCGCCTGACGGTTGCAGACCGAGGGCGAGCGCTGCGCCAGGCGGACGGCCGCCGCGATCTGTGCCCGATCGACAGGCTTGGACGCGAAATCCCGGATGCTGTGGCGGTGAAGGACGAAGCTCTCGAAATCGACGGCCGCCGCGCGGGTGATGCCGTCGCGGGTGACCGGTTTGGTGCCGCCCTCGCCCGGTTGCGCCAGCTGCGGATGCTTTGCGAGGTAGCCGTCGAGCAGCGCATCGAGGTCGGCCGAGCGAACGCCGTGGTCGGCGTTGAACGCCTGGTAGGCGGCGAGCGCCTTGACGCAGACGGCCACCACCTCGTCGCAGCCGAAGCGCCGCTCGTAGGGGACCAGCACGGACAGCAGTTCGGCGAGCCGGTCCTGACCGAATCCCGGTCGCGGCTGCGGCAGCGCCAGCCCCTTCTCGAAGGTGTGATATTTCATCGTCAGGAACGCGCGCTGCTGCGCACGGGTCCGCGGCTTGCGCAGCGCGAAGGACCAGCGGATGAAGCGGCGCGTGTCGTAGACGACGCTGGCGATCAGGATGCCGCGGCGAAAGAGGTAGCCGTAGCCCCCGCGCAGGGTGTCGTACAGCCGCTGACCGGCGCGGGCCGGCAGCAGCCGGCGAGAAATCCACCGTGCGGCGGTGCGGGCCGGCGCAATGAACGCGTTCCGCGGCTTGCCGAGGTCTCCGGCCAGCGGCTCAGCCGCCGTTTCTGCGCGCATGCGTTGGTCTCCGACTGGCGGCGTCACCGATCCCCGCTGGTATAGCC
>JALOTH010000040.1 GCA_025458035.1 Rhodospirillales bacterium | reverse complement strand
CCGCGGCGCGTGGCGCCGACCGGGCGCCGGCGGAGATCACGCTGGTGGCGGTCACCAAGACCCACGGCGCAGCGAGCATTCGACCGGCGCTGGCGGCCGGCCACCGCGTCTTTGGCGAGAACCGGGTGCAGGAGGCGGAGGAGAAGTGGCCGGCGCTCAAGCAGGACTTTCCGAACCTGCGGCTGCATCTGATTGGCCCCTTACAGCGCAATAAGGTGCGCCGCGCCGTACGCCTGTTCGACGCCATCGAGACCGTCGACCGGCCCGAGCTGGCACAGGCTCTATCCGCGGCAATGGCGGAGGAAGGTCGGCGGCCGGAGGTGTTCGTGCAGGTCAACACCGGTGAGGAGATCCAGAAAGCCGGGATCGCACCGACCGAGGCCGCAGCCCTGGTGCGGTTGGCACGGGATGAGTTGGGTCTCGCCGTCCGCGGATTGATGTGCATTCCGCCACTGGGTGAGCCACCTGGGCTGCACTTTGCCCTGCTGCGGGAGATTGCCCGCGGTACCGGCGTGCCCGACCTCAGCATGGGGATGAGCGGTGATTACGCCGAGGCGATCCGCTTCGGCGCCACCTTCGTTCGCATCGGTACCGCCATTTTTGGCGAACGCTCAACGTCGTCGGACTGAGGCAGCCCGCCGCCATCCGCCCGTCTCGCCGCGTTCAGCGATGGCGAAAGGCCGGTTTGCGCTTTTCGGCGAACGCGTTCATTCCCTCCTTCTGGTCTTCGGTTGCGAACACGGCGTGGAAGGCGCGGCGTTCGAAGCGCAAGCCTTCGGTCAATGAGACCTCGAAGCTGCGGTTCACCGCTTCCTTCGCCAGCATGGCGAGGGGGCGGGACATCGCCGCGATCTTCTCCGCCGTTTTCATCGCGTCGGCGAGCAGGTCCGCCGCCGGCACCACGCGGGCGACCAGCCCCGCCCGTTCAGCCTCCTCCGCCTTCATCCGCCGCCCGGTGAGGCACAGTTCCATCGCCTTCGCCTTGCCGATGGCGCGGGTGAGGCGCTGTGTGCCACCGAGACCGGGGATGGCGCCGATGGCGATCTCCGGCTGGCCGAACTCGGCGGTGTCGGCGGCGATGATCAAGTCCGCCATCATCGCCAGCTCGCAACCGCCGCCGAGGGCGAAGCCGGCGACCGCAGCGATCGTCGGCTTGCGGCAGTCGGCGAGCCGCTCCCACTTGCGGGTGAGGAAATCTTCCCGGTAGCAGTCGATGAACGACTTGTCCTTCATTTCCTTGATGTCGGCGCCGGCGGCAAACGCCTTCTCGCCGCCAGTGACAACGATGGCGCCGACCTCGTCGTCCGCCTCGAACACATCGAGCGCCGCCGCCAGTTCGCCCATCAGCGCCTGATTCAGCGCGTTCAGCGCCTGCGGCCGGTTGAGCATGATCAGCCCGACGGCGCCCCGCTTCTCGACGATGATACTCTCGTAAGCCATGACTTCCTCCTCCTCTCGCTTCACACGGTGATTACCTGCCGTGCGCGACCGCAGCCGCTCCTAGCGCTGCCGCCGCGGGCAGTAGTAGGTCGAACGCCCGCTTTGGACAATGCGCCGGATACCGCCCGTCGCCGCCACCTCGCAGCGGCAGCCGGGGCAGGCGAGGCCGGCGCGCCCGTAAACCGCGAACGCGTGCTGAAAGCAGCCAAGTTCGCCCGAAGGCCGGCGATGATCCCGCAAGCTCGCCCCGCCGGCAGCGATCGCCTCGTTGAAAACGGTGCCGATGGCAGCGGTGAGGCGGCGGATGCGCCCTTTCGTCACCTGGCTCGCCGCCCGTTCCGGCGAGAGCCCGGCTCGGAACAGGCTCTCCGAAGCGTAGATGTTGCCCATGCCGGCGACCACTGACTGATCCAGCAGGACCGCCTTCAGCGGCGCCGACCGCCGCGTCAACTGAGCGCCGAGATAGATCGGATGGAAGTCGGATCCGAGCGGTTCGGGGCCAAGCCGCGCCAGCAGCGGATGGCCGGGCAAGTCGTCGCCGGCAATCAGGTCCATGAATCCGAAGCGGCGGGGATCATGAAAGGTGATCGACGCACCATCATCGGTGTCGATTCGCAGGTGGTCGTGCACGCCGGCCGGCGAATGGCCGTCGCGCGCAGCGATGCGGAACGCGCCGGACATACCGAGATGCGCCAGCCAAACGAGACCGTCGTCGAGGGTGATCAGCAAAAACTTGGCCCGCCGACTCACGTCGATGACGCGGCGTCCTTCGAGGCGGCTGCCGAACGCGTTCGGCAGCGGGAAGCGCAGATCGGGGCGGCGCGCCTCCACGCGCACGAGGCGGCGCCCTGCCAGCACTGGTTCGAGGCCGCGCCGCACGGTTTCGACTTCGGGAAGTTCGGGCATGGCGGCAAGGTAGCGCGATCGCCACGCTTCCGCTATGGTCGCGCCACCATGTCGCCGACCTCTCCCCGCCCGTCCCGTGAGGAAGCCGAGACTCACTTCGGCTATCGAACCGTCGCCGAGAGCGAAAAGGCGCCGCTCGTCAAATCGGTGTTCGAGCGCGTCGCGCGCCGCTACGACCTGATGAACGATTTGATGAGCGGCGGTGTCCACCGGCTGTGGAAGGCGGCGATGATCGACTGGCTCAATCCGCAGCCCTCCATGCGGCTTGTTGACGTCGGCGGCGGTACCGGCGACATCGCCCTTCGCTTTCTCGATGGCGGCGGCGGCAGTGTTGTCGTCGTCGACATTAACGAAGAGATGCTGACGGTTGGCCGCGACCGGGCGATCGACCGCGGGCGCCTCGCCGAGATCGCCTGGCTGTGCGGCGACGCCGAACGCCTGCCGATCGCCGATGCCTCCGTCGACGCCTATACGACCGCCTTCTGTCTGCGCAACGTCACGCGCATTCCCGCAGCGTTGCGGGAAGCGCGCCGTGTGCTTAAGCCCGGGGGCCATTTTCTCTGTCTTGAGTTTTCCCGCGTCGCCCTGCCGGTACTCGACCGCCTTTACGACGCCTACTCGTTTACGGTTCTACCGGCGCTCGGCAGGGTGGTTGCCGGGGATACCGATGCGTATCGCTACCTCGCCGAGAGCATCCGGAGGTTTCCGGCGCAGCAGCCGTTCGCGCGGATGATTGCGGAAAGCGGGCTGCAGCGGGTTCGATATCGCAGCCTTTCCGGTGGCATCGCGGCCATCCATTCGGCATGGCGGATCTGATCGCAGTGGGTCCCGTGGCGGGGCGGTCGCGGCGGCGCGCTGCTCCGCCCGTGGCCTGAGCCACGGCCGCCGGCGCGCGGATCTCGCGATGATACGCTCCCTCCGCAATCTGCTGCGCCTGTTCCATGTTGCCCGTATCCTCGCCCGTCACGACGCGCTGTTCGTGCCGAGCGACGCCGGCTGGCTGGCTCTGCCGATGGCCATCGCCCGGCTGCTGGACCGTCGCCGGGAACCGGGCCGACCGGGCCAGCGGCTAGCGCGAGCGCTGGAGGAGGCCGGCCCCACCTTCATCAAGCTCGGACAGGCTTTGTCATGCCGCGCCGACCTGATCGGCGAGGAAATGGCGGCGGACCTGTCGGACCTTCAGGACCGGCTGCCCCCGTTCGACGGCGCGGCGGCGCGCCGCATCATCGAGGAAGATCTCGGCCAGCCGGTCGAAGCGCTGTTCTCCCATCTCGACCCCCAGCCCGTGGCGGCGGCCTCCATCGCCCAGGTTCACCTTGCGGAAACCACCGATGGCCGCGCCGTTGCCGTCAAGGTGCTGCGGCCGGGCGTAAAGCAGGCGGTTGCCCGCGACCTTGAGCTATTCCTTTGGGTCGCCGAGGTCCTTGAAGCGACGGTACCCGAAGCGCGCCGTTTGAAGCCGGTGCAGACGGTGCAAACCTTTGCCGACACCGTCACCTTCGAGATGGACTTGCGCTTCGAGGCGGCGGCGGCCAGCGAGATTGCGGACAACTTCCGGGGCGATCGCAGCTTCCGCGTGCCTGCCGTCGATTGGACGCGCACCGCCGAACGGGTCCTGACCACCGAGCGCATCATCGGGCTGCCGATTGATGAGCGTGAGGCCATCATCGCGGCTGGCCTTATCCCGGAGAAGGTCCTTGCCGCGGCCGCTCGCGCCTTCTTCCTGCAGGTGTTCCGCGACGGCGTTTTCCACGCCGATTTGCATGCCGGCAACCTTTTCGTTCAAGCGGATGGTTCGGTGGCGGCGGTCGACTTTGGCATCGTCGGTCGAATCGACGTGCGCAACCGCCGTTTTCTCGGCGAACTGTTGATGGCGTTTCTCAATCGGAACTACCGGCGCGCCGCGGAAGTCCATTTCGCCGCCGGCTGGGTGCCGGCCGACCGCTCGATCGGCACGTTCGCCCAGGCCTGCCGGTCCATTGGCGAGCCGATCCTGGACAAGCCGGTACACGAGATTTCGATCGCGCAACTGTTGGGGCAACTGTTTCGCGTCACCGCGACCTTCGGCATGGAAACGCAGCCGGACCTGCTGCTGTTGCAGAAATCGATGCTGGTGGCGGAGGGCACCAGCCGCGCGCTCTGCCCGGAAGCGAACTTCTGGATGCTGGCACGGCCGCTGATCGAGGACTGGATCGCCGAAACGATGGGGCCGGAAGCGCAACTGCGCGAGGCGGCCCGTGCCGTCCGCGAAGCCCTCGTCCATATGCCAGAGACCGTGCGGCGTCTCGACAAGGCAAGCCGGGCGTTAGCCGCCAGCGCACCCTCGCCGTCCGCTACGCCGGACCGCCGGTCCGGTGGCGAGGCGGCGGTCATTTGGCTGTTGTCGGCCGCCGTCATCGTGCTGATGGTCCTGCACATCCTCGATTGAGCGACAGTCGCCCGGAGCGCCGGGTTGACTCGCCACTTGTAACCTTCATAACCGTTCTTAGCTTTAGAACAGATTGAAAGCGTGAATTGTCCACCACTCCCGCACCACCCGTGGAAAAACGCGTTCTCCTGATCGTCGCCGGCGGTATCGCCGCCTACAAGTCGCTGGAGGTGGTGCGGCGCCTGCGTGAACGGGGCTTTGCCGTGCGCTGTATCCTGACGCAGGCCGGCGGCCAGTTCATTACGCCCCTCTCGCTGGCGGCCCTTTCCGGCGACAGGGTTTATCAGGATCTGTTCTCCCTCACCGACGAGAGCGAGATGGGGCACATCCGCCTGTCGCGGGAGGCTGACCTGATCGTCGTCGCGCCGGCCACCGCCAATCTGCTGGCGCGGATGGCGATCGGTCTCGCCGATGATCTGGCGACGACGGCATTGCTGGCGACTGACAAGCCGGTGCTGGTGGCACCGGCAATGAACGTGCGCATGTGGGAGCACCCGGCGACGCAAGGCCACCTCGCGACCCTGAGAGCACGCGGCGTGCAGGTTGTCGGCCCTGCCGAGGGTGACATGGCGTGCGGCGAGTGGGGTTACGGGCGGATGGCCGAGCCGGAGGAAATCGTCGCGGCGATCCTTGCTCAATGGGCGGCGCCAGTCGACGGACGGCTCAGCGGCCGGCGCGTGCTCGTGACCAGCGGGCCGACGCGCGAGCCCATCGATCCCGTTCGGTTCCTCTCCAATCGCTCCTCGGGGCGGCAAGGGCACGCCATCGCCGCTGCGCTTCGCGATCTGGGCGCGGCAACGACGCTGGTGACAGGCCCCACGCTGCTGGGCGACCCCGAGGGGGTGAAGACCGTACACATCGAGACGGCGGCGGATATGCTGGCGGCCTGTCGCGCCGCCTTGCCCGTCGACGCTGCCGTCTGTGCGGCGGCGGTCAGCGACTGGACGGCTGCGGCCGTTGCCAACAGCAAGATCAAGAAAGTGGCCGGCGGACCGCCGCCGTCTCTGCAGATGACCGAAACGCCGGACATCCTCGCGACGTTGTCGACGCTGACCAGCGGCCGACCTCGGCTCGTTGTCGGCTTCGCCGCGGAGACCGAGCGCGTTGTCGCGAACGGCATTGAAAAGCGGTTGCGCAAGGGATGCGAATGGATTGTCGCCAACGACGTGTCCGTGGCCAGCGGTACGTTTGGCGGCGATGACAACACCGTCCACCTGATCTCCGCCGACGGCGTTGAGAATTGGCCGACGATGAGTAAGCACGAGGTCGCAACGCGTTTGGCAAGCCGCATCGCCGAATATCTTGCGGCGCACCCATGACTAGCGGCGGTGAGGGCACGCCGGGTGCTGTCGCACCGCTGCCATTGATCGTGCCACTCCGTCGGTGCGCCGGCGCCGAGGGACTGACGCTGCCGGCGTACGCCACCGCCGAGAGCGCCGGCGTGGACCTGCCAGCGGCGGTGGAGCAGTCGGTCACCATCGGTCCTGGTGAGCGGGCGGTGATTCCCACGGGGATCGCCATTGCTTTGCCCGCCGGCTATGAGGCGCAGGTGCGTCCACGCTCAGGCCTCGCCGTTCGTTTCGGGCTGACCGTCCTCAACAGCCCGGGGACCATCGATGCTGATTACCGCGGCGAGATCAAAGTGCCGCTGATCAATCACGGCGCCGACCCTGTTATCGTCGAGCGCGGCATGCGGATCGCGCAGCTGATCGTCGCGCCGGTGCGCCAGGTGACGTGGCGGGAGGTCGCGAGCCTGCCCGACAGCGAGCGAGGCGTGAACGGGTTCGGTTCAACCGGCACCAGCGGCGAACTGACAAGAAACGACGATCGGGAGTAACGGCATGTTGCGCATGTCGCGAAAAACATTGTTTGCCGTCGAGGCGGTGCTTGATATTGCCTATCATTCGGGTGCGGCGCCGGTGCAGAGCCGGGAGATCACCCGGCGGCAGGGAATCCCGCGGCGCTACCTCGAACAGGCGCTGCAGACGCTGGTTCACCATGGTGTCCTCATTGGCGTTCGCGGGCCGCGCGGCGGTTACCGGCTCGCCCGTGAGCGACGGCGCATCACCATCGGTGAGATCGTTCGCGTCGTCCGCCAGGTGGAAGGCGACGACGATCCCCTGCACAGTGAGGCCGGCTCCCCATTGGGCCACCAAGTGGTGCGGCCGCTTTGGATGGAGTTGCAGTCGCAATTGATGGAGCACCTCGACCGGGTCTCGCTCGATGATCTTTGTAATCGCGCCAACAGCGTGGGCATCATCAGTGAAGGGCGCCAACACTTGGATTTCTCCATCTGAGCCGCAGGTGTGCTACAAACGAAGCGCGCGTGATGTCAGCGCCCGCCCGCTGCCGCTGGTGTCCCGGTATCCGCGATGAAACGAGAGGGAACGGTGGCCATGGACAGTCCGCAAACCAGCAGAGATACGCCTCCGGTCGGCCGCGGCCGCATCTATGACAGCATCCTTGAGACCATCGGCGATACGCCGATCGTGCGGCTGAGCAAGCTCGCGGCCGAAACCGGATGCGCCGCGGAGCTGCTCGGCAAGTGCGAGTTTTTCAACCCGCTCAGTTCGGTGAAGGACCGCATCGGCCTCGCCATGGTCGCCGCCGCCGAGCGCGACGGCCGCATTCGGACGGGCGCTACCCTCGTCGAACCGACATCGGGAAACACGGGCATCGCGCTCGCCTTCGTCTGCGCGGCGCGCGGCTATCGGCTGATCTTGACCATGCCGGAGAGCATGTCCGTGGAGCGGCGCAAGATGCTCGCCCTGCTCGGCGCCAAAATCGTACTGACGCCGGCAACCAAGGGGATGCCGGGCGCGGTGGCCAAGGCTGAAGAACTCGTCAGCCAGACGCCGGGCGCAATCATGTTGCAGCAGTTCTCCAACCCCGCCAACCCGGAGATCCACCGGCGCACGACGGCGGAGGAGATCTGGCGCGACACCGATGGACGTGTGGACATCATCATCAGCGGCGTCGGCACCGGCGGCACGATTACCGGCTGCAGCGAGGTGCTGAAGGCGCGCAAGCCCACATTGAAGATGATCGCCGTTGAACCGGAAGACAGCCCCGTGCTGTCAGGCGGCGTGCCAGGACCCCACAAGATCCAGGGGATCGGCGCCGGGTTTGTGCCCGCCGTGCTCAACGTCGAGCTGATCGACGAAGTGATCAAGATCGGCAACGAAACGGCATTCGCCACCGCCCGCCACGCGGCAAGGCTGGAAGGCGTACCCGTCGGCATTTCCTCCGGCGCGGCGTTGGCTGCCGCCATCGAGGTGGGCAAACGGCCGGACATGGCGGGCAAGGTGATCGTCGCCATCCTGCCATCGTTCGCCGAACGCTACCTGTCGACAGCGCTGTTCGAGGGCATCGGCGTCGAATGATTGGGGCGACGGCCGCGGCAAGCTCCATCGATCTCGGCCTGAACGACCGTCAGATTCGCCGTTATGCCCGTCACATTCTGCTGGATGAGATCGGCGGTGAGGGACAGCGGCGGCTTCTCAACGCACGGGTCCTCGTCGTCGGTGCCGGCGGTCTCGGCTCGCCGTTGCTGCTCTACTTGGCGGCCGCGGGCGTCGGTACCATCGGCATCATCGATGATGACCGGGTCGATCTGTCGAATCTTCAACGGCAGATTGTCCACAGCGAGGATCGGCTGGGCCAAGCGAAAGTCGATAGCGTTCGGCAGACACTGGCGGCGCTCAATGCCGACGTTCGGGTGATTGGTCATTGCGAGCGGCTCACGGCGGCGAATGCCCTGCCATTGATCGGCGAGTACGACATTGTCGCCGACGGCAGCGACAACTTCGCCACCCGCTTTCTCGTCAACGACGCGTGTTACTTTGCGCGCCGCCCACTGGTCTCGGGCGCGATCCTGCGCTTCGATGGGCAGGTGACGACCTTCAAGGCGTTCGCGAAGGCTGCCGACGGCAGTCACGGTCCCTGCTACCGCTGCCTCTACGGAGCGCCGCCACCCGATCCCGTGCCATCGTGTGCCGAAGCCGGCGTTCTCGGCGCTTTCTGCGGCGTCGTTGGCTCGCTGCAAGCGACCGAGGTGGTCAAGGAACTGCTCGGCATCGGCGAAGGTCTGTCCGGCTGGCTGGTCATTCTCGACGCATTGTCGGCTCGGACACGCAAGGTGCGAGTGCCGTCGGACCCCGGCTGCCCGGTGTGCGGCGACTGGCCAACCATCCACGACCTGTCGCTTCATGGCCGCTGACGCGCCAGCGGCGGGTCGGCTGTCGCTGATCGTGATGTCGGGGGAGTTCGTCCGTGTCCACTACGCCCTTGTGCTGGCGAGCGCGGCGCTCGCCGTCGGCCGTCCGGTAACCCTGTTCTTTACCCTTGACGCGGCGCGGGCGTTGACCTCCGCAGATGCGTACAACCCGCCCGGCTGGGCGCGTTTGCCAGCCGCCGGCGGGCAGAGCCCGGCCGATATTGATGCCGGCTACCGCGCGCGCGGCGTCGCTGGGTTTGAAGATCTGCTCGCCGCTTGCATCGAACTGGGGGCGCGCATCATCGTCTGTGAGATGGCGCTTGTCGCCCTCGGCCTCCCGGCGACGGCCTTGCGGACCGAGGTCAAGGCGGAAATCGCTGGCGTCGTTACCTTGCTCGCCGAAACGGAAACGGCGCCGCTGGTGATCTGAGCCTCAGACGTGCTCCGTCCGCTCAGCCCAAGCGGCCGAGTTCCCTTTCGATGGCGCGCATGATCGCTGCCGTCACCCGGCTCGCGAGGACGTTGCGCCACGCCCGTTTCGCCGCCCACGCCGTCACCGGACCCAGCATCGGCCGCAACTCGGTCTCGATCATCAGTGCGCCGGCTTCCTCGACGCGATGAGCGACACCGCGGCCGAGATCGACAAAGTCGATGTCGGTGGCGTGCGGCCATGGCGGCGTCGGCGGCGAGGTGTCGAGCGGTGATAACAGTGGAATGATGGGAAGAAGGGGCCGTTTCTCGGTGCCGCGGCCGCTCCCCTTCGGCACGCTCACCTCAATGCGCCGGCCTTCCCGGTCGCGCAGGTAGTAAGCCTCGCGTAGGGCCGTTGGGAAGTTGTCCTCGCTGAACACCGGGTTTGTTTCCGGCAGCGAGAAGTGACGGGCGAGAAACGCCTGGCAATTGCGGCGGCCGAGGTGGAAATCGTGGCGGCGGAAGCTGCGCGACAGAAAGCCGCCAAAGCCACCCATGATCGCCGACGCGATCGCCGGTTCCCGCGCGGCGCCGGTGGCGTCAACCCGCGATGGCGCGATGGCGAAGCGATTGTAGACGTCCGGGTTTGCCGCCAGCTCCAGTTCCTCGGCATTGAAGCGCGCCTGGGACTTCAAGGCGCTGAACATCTGGCCGAAGACGCTGACCAGCGATTTCGCCGGCCAGTACTCGCGATGATACTCGATTTCATTCGGGAACGGATCGATGAGCACAAGGGCTCCCGGTGCGCGATGGCCGCTTTGCTCGAGGCGAAGCTCGACCTCGCTGCGGCGCTGGCCGGTTTCGCTGCGCAGAAACGCATGGGCCAAGCTCATCGGCTCGTTGCTCATCAAGCCGCCGTCGACGGCGACGAAGCGGTAGACCCACGGCTCTTCGTCCCAGCCCGGTTGCGAGCCGATCAGCGAATAGGGTTGGGCCTGGTAGTCGGCGCCGGGGCGCTCGATAGTGCGCGGTTCGAGGCCGATGGGAAACGCGCCGCTGGCCAGCGCCGCCGTGACCAGCTGATCCCAGGCCGGCCGTCCCGAGTGACCGGGCTCGAACAGGGCGACGGGATCGAGCGACTGCATGCCATCGATGCTGAAGGCCGGTTTCTGTGCCCCAAGGTTCTCGCTGATGGCGAAACGCAAGGTGTCCATGTGGGCGTTCATGCCGTAGCGCCGTTCCTTCTCGCCGAACAGACTGAAGGCATAAGGAACGCCGCGCAGGTTCGAGACGGTCAGGAACACGGCCAGGGGATCGGCGATGTAGCTGCGGGGCGACGCGGCGAGGCGGTCGACCGTCAGCGCAGATTGACCGATCTCGGCCAGGATCGATGAATCGAGCAGGGAAACGACTTGACCGAACCGGTCGAGATCGGCGGTGCCGAGCAGCTTTGCGATGTCGATTTGCTCGACCCAGCAATCATAGAGACGGTTGTTGCGCGGCGGGGGCGGTGCCGCGGCGTTGAGCACTGGACGATGTTCGGCGAACAGTGCCGCCGAGGTGATTGCCGCGGTGATGGCGCCGGCCGAAGCGCCGGTCATCGTCTGGATCATGACATCATGACGCGGCACCGTCAGCGGTCCGCCCCGCCGCGCATCCTCGCGCTTGGCGTGTTCCCAGTGGTCGAGCGCGGCGATCAAGTAATCGACGACACCAGCCGTATAGGCACCCGCCGAGACGGCACCGGCCATGACCAAGCCGAGTTGGAACGGTTTCGTTCCGCTCATTCGGGCGTTTCCCCCATTTCTGCCGGCGGCGGCGTGTCCGCCGAGGTCTCGTTGGCAACAAGCTTAGCGGCTTTGCGGACAACTAAGAACAGCGCTGTTATCGCGCCGCCGACGGACATCAGGGGGCTGCATCGTCCAGCAGGCCCCTGAGGCGATAAACCAGATCGAGGGCGGCGCGCGGTGTCAGTTCGTCAGGGCGCACCGCCCGCAGCAACGCTTCCAACTCGGTCAACGCCTTTGGCGAGCCCGATGATGGCGGCGAAACCTTGTCCGCAGCGGCAGCGAACAGTGGCAGGTCGTCGGCGAGTCGGGTCAACGCCCCGCTGCGCTCGTCGCTCTCAAGCCGCTTCAGCACTTGTTCGGCCCGCGCCAGCACGGCCTTCGGCAGGCCGGCGAGGCGGGCGACGTGGATGCCGTAGGAGCGATCCGCCGCTCCCGGCTCAACGTCATGCAGGAAGATCACCTCGCCCCGCCAATTCTTCACGCGCATGGCATGGCACGCGAGGTTCGGCAGCCGCGCCGACAACGCGGTCAGTTCGTGATAATGGGTGGCGAACAGCGCCCGGCAGCGATTGACGTCGTGCAGGTACTCGACGACCGCCCAGGCGATCGAAAGGCCGTCGAAGGTGGCGGTGCCCCGGCCGATCTCGTCGAGGATGACGAAGGCACGCGGGCCCGCCTGATTGAGGATCGCAGCCGTTTCCACCATTTCGACCATGAACGTCGAGCGCCCGCGCGCGAGATCGTCCGACGCGCCAACCCGCGAGAACAGCTTGTCGACGATGCCGATGCGGGCTTCGTCTGCCGGCACGAACGAACCGCTCTGGGCGAGGATCGCGATCAGCGCGTTTTGCCGAAGGAACGTGCTTTTCCCCGCCATGTTCGGGCCGGTCAGCAGCCACAACCGCCGTCCGGTCTCCAGCCGGCAGTCATTGGCGACGAAATCTTGCCCGCCGTCGGAGCGGAGCGCCGCTTCGACAACCGGGTGACGCCCGCCGACGACGGTGAAGCCCGCCCCGTCATCGAGGAGCGGTCGGACGTAGCGGGCATCGACGGCGAGATCGGCGAGGGCGGTTGCCACATCCAGCTCGCCAAGCGCGGCCGCGCCAGCGGCGATCGCCGTCCCGGCCGCCAGGACCTCAGTGGCCAGGGCCTCGAAGGCGGCCAGTTCACGGCTGAGTGCCTCGTCGGCGGCGGAGAGGATGCGCCGCTCCAGTTCGGCGAGCTCCGTTGTGACGAAGCGCATGGCATTGGCCATCGTCTGCCGGTGGATGAAACTCGCCGTCGGCAGGCGGTCTGCGCGCGCTGACGGCACCTCGATGAAGTAGCCCAAGATCGCGTTGTGGCGGATCTTAAGGCTGGCAACGCCGGTGGCCTCGGCGTAACGGGCTTCAAGTCCGGCGATGAGGCGGCGGCTATCCTCTCGCAGGACGCGCAACTCGTCGAGTGCGGCATCGAAGCCGGCGGCGATAAAGCCACCGTCGCGGGCGTTGAGTGGCAAGCTATCGGCCAGCGCCGACGTCAAGTGCACCACCAACTGGTCGTGCCCTTGCAGCCGCTCGATGATGGGGGCGAGTGCCGGCGACACCGATGCCGTGTCCGTTCTCAGCGTCGCGGCGAGTTGGCCAGCAATGCGGAGACCGTCGCGAATGGCGGCGAGATCGCGCGGTCCGCCACGGGCGAGGGCGAGCCGGGCCAACGCCCGCTCCATGTCGGGGCAGCCCTTCAGGCAAGCGCGGATCGTCTGCCGCATCGCGTCGCCGTCGACAAACACGGAGATTTCGTCGAGACGCCGGTTTATGGCGGCAACATCGGTGAGCGGCGCTGCAAGGCGGGCGGCGAGCCGGCGGGCACCGGCGCCGGTGATGGTGCGGTCGATGGTGTCGAGCAGACTGCCCTGCCGCTCACCATTCAGCGTAGCCGTCAGTTCGAGATTGCGCCGGCTCGCCGCGTCGATCTCCATGACCGCGCCAGCGGAGAGCCGCGCCGGCGAGTGCAGCCGCGGCAGACCCCCCTTCTGCGTCAGCTGCACGTAGTCGATGAGCGCACCGGCGGCAGCGATCTCGGCACGGGTGAACTCGCCAAACCCGTCGAGGGCGGCGACGCCGAACGTCGCCTCCAGCCGCTTTCGACCGCTCAGGCTGTCGAAGCGGCTCGCCGGCAACGCCGTTGTCCGTGTGCGGAAGGGAGTCAGCGTTTCACTGATCGCCGGCCGCGCCGCCAGCGTGTCGGCGATAAGCAGTTCGCTCGGCTCGCAACGGGCAAGCGCCGCGGCGAGGTTCGCTTCGGCCAGCGGCTGGGTGGCCACCTCGCCGGTGGAGACGTCGAGCCAGGCAAGTCCAAGGCCGCCTGCTGCCTCCGCCAGCGCCGCGAGGTAGTTGGCGTGGCGCGACTGCAGCAATTGCTCCTCGACGACGGTACCGGGGGTAACGATGCGGAGCACCTCCCGCCGTACCACCGCCTTGCCACCGCGTCGGCGCGCCTCAGCCGGATGCTCCACCTGCTCGCAGACAGCGACGCGGTATCCCTTGCGAATCAACCGGGCGAGGTAGCTCTCGTGGCTGACCACTGGCACGCCGCACATCGGGATATCCTCACCAAGGTGCTTGCCACGCTTCGTCAGCGCGATGTCGAGGGCGGCGGCGGCGGTAACGGCGTCCTCGAAGAACAGCTCATAAAAGTCGCCCATGCGAAAGAACAGCAGGGTATCGGCGTGTTCGGCCTTGATCGCGTGATACTGCGCCATCAAGGGCGAGATCGACGGGGTCTCCGCTGCTGCGGGGACAGTTTCAGTGGCGGCCGGCAGTGGCTGGGCCTCGGCAGTTTCGTTGGGACGCACGGCGGCGGCTCTTCGGCTTGGGCAGACGGCCGACCCTAGCACGGCGCGGCCGGCACCGTCCGCAATGACAACACAGCGAAAGCGCCGGTTGTCAGGTCGGGGAAGATGCCAGGGGCATCGCACTCTCGCCGTTGTTCGCAGTCGCGGCAAAATCTGATAGTATTAAACCTTCGAGGGTTTTTTGGCCGCCGCGCCAGGAGCCAGCCGATGGATACGCAATCCCTGCCCCAGTTTCTGATGACGTTTCTTGCCGTGCTGTCAGCGATGTTCGTCTTCGCCGTCGGCCTCGCCATGCTCGCCGTCGCCGTTCTCTTTGTCATCGACGTGACCCAGTCGCGACATGCCATTCGTCGCAACTATCCAGTGATCGGCCGTTTGCGCTACCTGTTCGAACACCTCGGAGTTTTTTTCCGGCAGTACTTCTTCGCTCTCGACCGTGAGGAAAAACCCTTTAACCGCGCCGAACGCACATGGGTTTACCGCGCCGCCAAACATCTCGACACGACGCAGCCGTTCGGCTCGACACGCGATTTGAGCCAACCGGGCACGGTGCTCTTCGCCAATGCCGCCTTCCCTGGCCTCGACCCGACCCCGGCGACTGCGGCGCCGCTGGTGATCGGCGCCGGAGCGGCCCGTCCCTACACGGCAACGAGCGTTTTCAACGTGTCTGGTATGAGCTTCGGGGCGATCTCGCGCGCCGCCGTGCTCGCTCTGTCCAACGGCGCGCGCATGGCCGGCTGTTGGATGAACACCGGCGAGGGTGGGCTCTCCCCCTATCACCTGGAAGGTGGTGCCGACATCGTCTTTCAGATCGGCACGGCGAAGTATGGTGTGCGTGACGAGAACGGCCAGCTTGATGACGGCAAGCTGGCGGCGATCGCCGCGCTGCCGCAGGTCAAGATGTTCGAGATCAAGCTGAGCCAGGGCGCGAAACCCGGCAAGGGCGGCATTCTGCCTGCGGCGAAGGTGACCGCAGAGATCGCCGCCATCCGCGGCATCCCGATGGGACGGGACTCGCAAAGCCCGGCGCGCCATGCCGAGATCGCCTCGGTCGGCGATCTGCTGGACATGGTGGCAAGGGTCCGGCGGGTGACGGGCAAACCGGTCGGGGCGAAATTCGTGCTGGGTGATCCCGGCTGGATCGACGTGCTGTGCCGGGAGATCCTCCTGCGCGGTGCCGACGCGGCACCGGATTTCCTCACCGTCGATAGCGCCGATGGCGGCACCGGTGCGGCGCCGATGACACTGATGGATTATGTTGGGCTGCCGGTGCAGGAAAGCCTGCCGCTCGTCGTCGACACGCTGCGGCGCCATGGTCTCGCGCAGCGAATTCGGGTCATTGCTTCGGGCAAGTTGATTACTCCGGGGGATGTTGCCTGGGCGATCGCCGCAGGGGCCAACTTCGTGACCTCAGCCCGTGGCTTCATGTTCGCGCTTGGCTGCATCCAGTCGATGAAGTGCAACACCAACACCTGTGCCGCCGGCATCACCACCCACGATCCGCGGTTGCAGCGGGGGCTCGATCCCGTCGACAAGGCCGAGCGTGTCCGCAGTTACGCGGAGGCGATCCGCAAGGAGGTCGGCATCATCGCCCGCGCCTGTGGCCTCGATGAGATTCGCAGGCTTGATCGCACCCATTGCCGGGTCGTGGTCGCCCCCGGCCGTTCGCTGCCGCTTGCTGAGCTTTACCCGCCGCCGCAGGTGACGGCAGCGGTCGCCGCCCGCGCTGCCTGAGAGCGAAGGCTCAGCGGCACTCGGCGAGGTGTTCGAGGAAGGCGAATGGATCGCACCCGTAGACGATCGAAAAATCGTCGACGGCAAGCGGCATCGCGTCTTCGCCATACAGTTCGTTGAGTTCGCGCAGGAGGGCCGCGGCAAGACCCTGCCGATTGCGGACGAAGCGCCGCAGCCGCAGCCCCTGGACGATCAGGTTGTGGACGCGCAACGCCGTTTCCAGCGTCGGCCCGAGATCGTGCCCGCGCGCCACGCGCCGCCGGCCGTTGCCGGCCCGGCCGTTGGGAAAGCGAAGGATTTCAGCGGCCATGGCGTTCCGGGAGGCCTCCATCAGGTCGATGGTGATCCCGCCGGGAGCGGCGGCAATCCCCGCAGGAAGCTAACGGGAAAGCCCCTAAGAATTACTTGACGGAGCGGCATGGCCAACCCGTCCGTCGTTTGTGTCCGCCTGCGGTGGTGTCGCTTCCGGGAACAACTCACTGGCTCGGGCCTCGAGCGCGGCCGCCACTTCCCCCAGCACGGCAATGATCCCCTCGATGATCGAATCGGCCTCGACCGGATTCGAGCGGATGAGTGCCTTCAACTCCCGGCGCGAAAAGACAAGTAACGTGCACGCTGTTTCGGCTGTGGCGGTCGATCCGTACGCGCGATCGAACAACCCGGAAAAGCCGATCACGCCGCCCTTGCTGGCGCGGGTGACCACCTGCGCCCGCGTCATCGCGACGGTGCCCTCGAGCACGAGGAAGGCCGAATGGGAGTTCTCCCCCTGCTGGTAGATGGTTTCGCCGGGCTGGCGGCTGATCCGGTGCATCGTGGGCTATGGTTCCTCCACGAAAGACGCTGCGGCATCGTCGTCGGCCGGCACCTCGCGAGGGAGGATGGTGGCACGGTAGGCGTGCCAAGTCGCATGGCCGATCAGCGGCAGGATGACGGCGAGGCCGGCAAACAGGGTCACGATGCCGGCCAGGGTGAAGATGACGATCAGCGCCGCCCACAGCACCATCGCCCTGATGTTGAGGACGACAGCGGCGACGCTGCTGCCGATCGCTTCCAACAGATGGGCACGGCGGTCGAGCAGCATCGGCAGCGAAAAGGCACCCACGGCGAAGGCGACGGTCGAAAAAACAGCGCCGATGGCGGTGCCGACGGCGAGGTAGGCCCAGCCGTCGATGGTGAAAAAGACGGTGTTCACCATCGCCTTCAAGTTCATCCGGTCGTAGGGAAAGAACACGGCGAATTGAACGACGGCGATTCGCAGCCAAACGATCAGAAACGCCACCAGCAGCAGCCCAAGACCGAGCAGCGGCACCGGATTTTGCCGCCAGGCGGTGAGCGCGCTGATCAGGCTTGGACGGCGGCCAGCCGCCAGATCGCGGCTGATCTGATACAGGCCGACCGTCAGCGCCGGGCCGACCAGCAGAAATCCGCCGACCAGCGGGCCGATCAGGTAGGCATGGCCGGTGAAACCGAGCCCGGCGGTGAGGGCGAAACCGGTGCCGACGAAGATCAAGCCATAGGCTAGGCTGACCCGGCCGCCGCGCCGCAGGTCGCGCCAGCCAGCGGCAAGCCAAGCGAACGGTTCCTCGTTGCCAACGCGGCGGACGTTGCTGGCGAACGGGAATGCGCTGACGGGCGCCGCTGCGCCGGGCTCCGTTACCATCCTCGCCTCCCCTTCACGCTCGTTCGACGATCCATTCACGAGCCTGCGCATGGTGCCAACGCCACGCCGCCGCGGTCAAGCTTGCCTCGGCGGGCGGAGGTCGTGACAATGATGGTGCCTGAACGTGAGGGTCCGTTGACGATGAAGTTCTATGACTGCGCCACCGCCCCAAGTCCGCGTCGCGTGCGTATCTTTCTTACCGAGAAGGGCATCGAGGTGCCGACGGTACAAGTGGACCTGCGGGCCGGCGAACAGTTCGGCGAGCCGTTCCGGCGGCTCAACCCATGGTGTACCGTTCCAGTGCTGGAACTCGATGATGGCACCGCCATCTCGGAAGCCGTGGCCATCTGCCGCTATCTGGAAGAGCGTTTCGCCGATTCGCCGCTGATGGGGCGCGATCCCCGCGAAAAGGCGATTATCGCCATGTGGGAGCATCGCTGCGAGGTCGACGGCTTCCTTGCCGCGCAGGAGGCGTTTCGCAACCGGGCGCCAGGCCTGAAGGGCCGCGCCTTGACCGGCGCCACCGATGTGGAGCAGATCTCGGCGTTGGCCGATCGTGGCCGTGCCCGCGTCCTGCGATTCTTCGCGATGCTGGACGAGCGCCTCGCGGATTGCCCGTTCGTCAGCGGCGAGGCGTTCTCCATTGCCGACATCACCTTGCTGGTGACCGTCGATTTTGCGGCATGGGCCAAGGTGCCGATGCCGGGCGAGCTTTCGTCACTGCGCCGCTGGTATGAGATGGTGAGCGCGCGTCCCAGCGCTAAGGCGTGATCCCGCAAAACCCGCTCACGCCGGCCTCCTCAAGTACGCGTATATGGGATGCAGTTTCACCCGAGTATTACGTCCGTATACGACCGATAGGCGAGTCGAAGGGCGAGTTTCCTTCGGGATCTCTATTGATAACCGACTGGCAATTCGAGGCTGGGCCGGCGATATCACCATGGATTTGACCCAACACAATCAAATCATGATTCACAAGGATTTGAATTTCGGCGGCGATATTATTGGAAACGAACACGCATTTAAACGGCGATCAGGCCTGCTCGAGTCTTGGTAGCGAACAGCGGTTCGGCCCGGGGAACGGGCCAGTCCCGGTGACGGCGCTGGTGCCGGTGCCTGCGGCGCTGCCGCCGGTCTCGGCGCGCTCGCCGTCTTTGCCCGCCGCCGCGCTGCGCGCTGAACCCTCCCCGTCATCAACTCAGTTTGGGTTGGTTTGGAGTCGAGCGTCTCTGACGCGTGCGTTGATGATGGTGATGAGTTTGCGCATGAGGGCGGTGATGGCGACGAGGGGTTTTTTGCCGTTGGCGACGAGGCGCTGGTAGACGGCCTTGCGGGTGGGGTTGTGGTTTCGCGCTGCCATGGCGGCCATGAACAGGGCACGCTTGACTTCGGGTCGTCCGCCGCGGGTTCTGCGGTAGCCGTCGCGCTGTCCGCTTTGGTGGGGGTGCGGGGCGAGCCCGGCCAGGGACGCGGCCTGCCGTCCGGTCATGGCGCCGAGTTCGGGCATCAAGGCGGCGACGGTGATGGCGGTGACGCGGCCACAGCCGGGAATCGATGATGGCGACAACTTCGGCGGTGGCAGGATCGCGGTTGATCAGGTCGTGGATGTCGGCTTCGATGGCGGCGATCTGGCTGGTGACGGCGTCGCGCAAGATCCGGAGACGGTTTTTGGCGATTTCGCCGCCGGGGGCTTTGATCTGGTTGGAGAGCGCGGCGCGTTGCTTGACCAGCTGCGTGCGCAGGCGGGTGAGCGTGCGCAGCTCGTCGAGAACGCTGCCGGCGGGCTGCCAGCGCGGCAGTTCGGCGTGGCGTTCCTGACCGTAGCGGGCGAGGCCGCGGGCATCGATCGCGTCGGTTTTGCCGAGCCTGCCGAGCGAGCGGATAAACGCCTTGACCTTGCGGGCATCGGCGCGGTGCGCGGGCACGCCCGCCAGGGCGGCGGCGGCGAGCAGGGCGCACTCGTAGCCGCCGGTGGCCTCGCAGACGATGAGGCATTCCTGCGGCAGGGCTTCGACAAAGGCGGTCAGCACGGCCGGATCGTTGGCAAGCTCGGCAGTCCGGCCGCTCAGCGTATCGAACATGGTGATGCTGGCTTTGCCGACATCACAGCCTTCGTGCGACGATCAGCAAGGGCCGCCGCCGCCGCCAGGGGAATCGCATTTGGAAGAATGATGTTGCGCGAGGGGTAGTGAAGGGATTCTACGGAATGGCACCGAGGGCCAGGGAGGCGGTGCCATGGAGGATTTTGCGGAGCTGTTCGAGGATCTGGAAGATCCGCGGACGGGGAATGCCAAGCGTCATTCGCTGCATGAGATCGTGGTGATTGCGCTGTGCACGGTTCTCAGCGGCGGCGAGACATGCGCCGACATGGCGCTGTTTGGTCGATTGAAGCAGAGCTTTTTGAAGGAGTTTCTGACGCTTGAGCACGGGATTCCGAGCCACGACACGTTCTCGCGGCTGTTCCGGCTGCTCGATCCGCACAGCTTCCGCACTTGGTTCATCGCCTTCATGCAGCGATTTGCCGAGACATGCGAAGGGGTTGTGGCGCTCGACGGGAAGACGTTGCGACGCTCCTTCGACCGTGCATCGGCGGCTTCGCCGTTGCATCTGGTCAGTGCCTGGGCGGCGGATCAGCGGCTGGTCCTTGGCCAGCTTGCGGTCGACCAGAAGTCGAACGAGATCGTCGCCGTGCCGAAACTGCTGGAATTGCTGTCGCTGAAAGGAATGATCGTCACCGCCGACGCGCTCAACTGCCAGCGGCAGATTGCCGCCCAGGTGATCGAGCAGGGCGGCGACTACGCCCTCGCGCTGAAAGGCAACCATCCGGCGTTGCTCGACGACGTGCGTCGCTTCCTCGACGATCCCGAGACGCCGCTGGCCAGCGCCACCGAGACCGATGCCGGGCACGGCCGCATCGAGACGCGCACGGCCAGCCTCAGCGCAGACATCGACTGGCTGCAGGACAGCCACGCCTGGCCGGGTCTCGCGGCGATCGGCAAAGTCACGGCGACGCGCGAGATCAATGGCGAGACCAGCACCAGGACCCGCTACTACCTGCTCAGCCAAGTCCATGATCCAGAACGCTTCAATGCCATCGTCCGCAGTCATTGGGGCATCGAGAACACCCTCCACTGGGTGCTCGACGTGATCATGGACGAGGACCAGGCCCGCAATCGCAAGGACCACGGACCCGAAAACCTCGCACTCCTGCGCCGCCTCGCCCTCAACCTCGCCAAGCTCGAACCCTCCAAGGGATCCATGCGCGGCAAACT
>JALOTH010000145.1 GCA_025458035.1 Rhodospirillales bacterium | reverse complement strand
CGGCGGGACGGCATCCGGCTGATCGGCGTCGTCCTCGGATCGAACTCCGCGGATGCGCGCAACCGGACGATGGCGCAGTTGCTCGACCGCGGCTTTCAGCGCGCCGCCGCCGACCGTGCCACGGCGGCGGTGAAGGCCGCGCCCGGCAAGCGCAAGGCGATCGAGCCCCGCAGGACGGCGGTCGTCCCCTTCGTGCCGGCGGCGCGGCCGACGGCGCTCGCCGGCACGCCATCGGCCGATGATGCCCGGCGCATCCTGCCGAGCGCCCGGCCACCGGGGTGAGCGGAAACCACCGTTACCGCCCCGTGGTCAGAGCGGCGGCATTCAGATGCGCAGGCCGGCGGGCCCCAGGCTGAGGGTACGGACGAGTTCCGCCTGCCGATCGGTCGCCGTCTTGGCAAAAATCTGCTTGAGGTGCTTGCGCACCGTTTCGTAGGTGAGGCCGAGCGCCTGCCCCACTTCCTCGAGCCGCATCCCCTGGCCGAGCAACGCGGCAACGCGGGCCTCGGCGCGGCTGAGTCCGTAGAGGCGGATCAACCGCTTGGGGTCCATTTCCACCGGCCGCTCCGGATCGGCCACGAAAATCACCGCTGCCGGCTCATCCTGCCGGCGCTCGATGCTGAGATCCTTCACCGGCGCGATGATCATCGTCAGCGGCCGCGACGATCCCGGGCGCGGCACCGGCAAGGCGAGCAGGTCGCCGGTGCGGTCATAGGGTTTCACCTGCGCCACGGATTCGAGATAGTCGCGCAGCCGGATCGCCCCCGTCGGCAGCTTGAGGCTGAGCAGTCCGCCCTGCAGGAAAAACGGATCGCTGCCGTCGAGGAGTTCGCGGGCGCTGCGGTTGGCCGACAGCATGCCGCCGCCGTTGTTCATCATCATCACGGCGATCGGCATGGCGTCGAGCGTATCCAGCGCGGTGCGCTGAACGTGACGCGTGTGCTGGTAGGCGCGGCCGGCGTGGATGCCCCGCTGCAGCGTCGGCAGCAGCCGGCGCAACAGATCGGCGTCCTCGGGGCGGAAGGCCCCGATTTCGCTGGCACGGGAAAAGACGATGAGCAGGGCGGAGTCGGGCGCCGTTTCGATGACCCCGAACATGTGATGGAACAGCTGCTGGGGCCGCAGCCAGAAACGGTAGAAGTCGGATTCGATGACCTCGTTATCGGCGACGAGATCCTGACCGATACGAACCTGTCCCTGTTCGCCAAGGGTCTCGCGGTTGTGCATCCAGGGATTGTAGGCGCCGTAGTAATCGGCATAGGCGGTGACGTAGATGGACTGGATGTTGACCGAGTGTTCAAGCTGGCCGCGCCCGGTGACGAAATCGTGATTGACGATGGCGCAGGCATCGGCGTGAACGGCGGCCCGCAGCTTGGTCAGCGTATCGGGCCACAGGCGATTATCCATGCTCGCCTCGTAGAAGCTCGCCACGAGATCGGTGAGCGTCCCGCCGACGCGTTCGAGCAGTTCAGTCGTGCCGAAAGGGTGACCCAAGCCGGTTGCCCTGAAATTGCCGATCGGCTTGGTTGTTGCTGCCGCCGCTGCGGTATCGTGACGGCGCAGCGCGTTGGCGGCAACTGCCATCCCCGTGTGGCGACGATCGTGACCGGATCGCCGCTCCGGGCCGCTGTAGCGATCCTGGCGGACGCGCCGATCGACCCCGGAACGACGATCAATGGTCAGTTCGTTGGTCATGCGCGGTGTCCTTCATCCCTGGCATCCCTGGCCGGCGGGTTGGGCATTCCAGCCTCTTTTGTTGGTCTTTCGAGTCTCGATACACCAGCTTTGCCCGAACGGGCTACGATAAAATTCAGCCTTCAGACTAGGCGCCCCGATTGGGGTAGGAATGTGGCAAGCAGATGAACGCTCGGCAACGGCCGGCGCCGCCGCCCCTACAGCTTGTGCCGATTCGCATGAATTTGCCCCAAATAGGGTATTTTAGGCCCAAACGGGTCCATTAAAGAGTCCATGGACTCAATCGTTTAGCGGAATCCCTCGGAATCATCGGCCGAATCGATACCGTCATCGGCGTTGCCAGACCACCTGCCCTGTGACATATGGGGAACCGAACAATGCTGATCAGGACACTCCGTCTCGTGGACCGCGACTCTCCCGACAAGACCCGTGCCATCGACGCCGCCGTCACCCAGATCGAGCGGGCCTTTGGCAAGGGCTCGATCATGCGCATGGGCCAGCGGGAGGCGGTGGAGATCGATACCATCTCCACCGGCTCCATCGGCCTCGACATCGCCCTCGGCATCGGCGGGCTGCCGCGCGGCCGCGTCATCGAAATCTATGGTCCCGAAAGCTCCGGCAAGACGACGCTCGCTCTGCACGCGATCGCCGAGGCGCAGAAGAAGGGCGGCGTCTGCGCCTTCATCGATGCGGAGCATGCCCTCGACCCCATCTACGCCCGCAAGCTCGGCGTCGATATCGAGAACCTGCTGATCTCCCAGCCGGACGCCGGCGAGCAGGCGCTGGAGATCGCCGACACCCTGGTGCGCTCCGGTGCCATCGACGTGCTCGTCATCGACTCCGTCGCCGCTCTCGTGCCCCGCGCCGAGCTGGAAGGGGAGATGGGCGACGTGCAGCCGGGCTTGCAGGCGCGGCTGATGAGCCAGGCGATGCGCAAGCTCACCGGCACCGTCTCGCGCTCGAAGACGATGATCATCTTCATCAATCAGCTGCGGATGAAGATCGGCGTCATGTTCGGCAATCCGGAGACGACCACCGGCGGCAACGCGCTGAAGTTCTATGCCTCGGTGCGCCTGGAGATTCGCCGCATCGGCTCGATCAAGGACCGCGACGAGGTGGTCGGCAACCAGACCCGGGTCAAGGTGGTCAAGAACAAGCTGGCGCCGCCGTTCAAGATGGTCGAGTTCGACATCATGTATGGCGAGGGCATTTCAAAGCCCGGCGAGATCATCGACTTGGGCGTCAAGTCGGGGATCGTCGACAAGTCGGGCTCGTGGTTCTCCTACAACTCCGAGCGCATCGGCCAGGGGCGAGAGAACGCCAAGCAGTACCTCCGCGAGCACGCACCGATGGCCGCCGACATCGAGAACAAGATCCGCCAGAACGCCGGCCTCGTCGCCAACGTCCTGCTCACCGGCGGCGACACTATCGACGAGGCGCCGAGCGAGTAGTTTCGCCACGGCCTGCGGGTGCGGCGGCGGCGTGCCGGGCCGCCGCTCCCGCCCGGCGACGGACACAGCTTCCCTCCTCACGTCCGACCACAGCGGTTCCAGCGTTGGAGCCCGCCTCCGTCGAGCGCTCCATCTGCATGGGGCTTGCCTGCCGTTGATTTCAACTCGCAGGCGTGGCAGCCTTCGCGACCGTCTGCGACGACCGTGTCGACAGGCCACGCTGAGGAGCGCTCGCATGCCCATTTCCCGTCGTGACGCGGTGATCGGAAGTCTCGCCCTGTTGACCGGTGCCGCGGTTCGCCCGACCAACGCCGCATGGGACAAACCGATCGCCGAGGGCGTCGAGGGTCTCGAAGATTTCTGGCTCGCCGTCGAGGCTTACACCTACGGCTATTCGCTGGTGACGATGGAGATGACGCGGCGGGTGATGACGAACGTCGTGGCGCCCGGGGCAACGCGGGCGCCGATGGGCCAGCTCGTGAAGATGCGCGCCTATCCCGATGCCTCGTTTCGCGACGTGACCGCGCCGAACGCCGACACCCTCTACACCACCGCCTGGATCGATGTCGGCAAGGAGCCCTGGGTGTTCAGCTTTCCGGACATGAAGGGGCGCTACTTCATGTTCCCCATGCTCGACGGCTGGACCAATGTCTTCCAGGTTCCGGGCACCCGCACAACCGGCACCGCCGCTCAGACTTACGCCATCACCGGCCCCGGCTGGAGCGGAACGCTGCCGAGCGGCGTCACCCAGTACGCCTCGCCGACCAACCTCGTCTGGATTCTCGGCCGCATTTACTGCACCGGGACGCCCGAGGACTACGCCGCCGTGCATGCCTTGCAGGATGCCTGCCGCCTCACCCCGCTCAGCGCCTACGGCAAGGCCTATACGCCGCCGGCGGCAACCGTCGATCCGGCGATCGATATGAAGACGGCGGTGCGGGAGCAGGTGAACGGCATGGATGCGGTGGCGTTTTTCACGCTGCTCGCCGAACTGCTGAAAACCAACCCGCCGGCCGCCGCCGACAAGCCGATGGTCGAGAAGCTGGCCCGCCTCGGCATCGTCCCCGGACAGGATTTCGACAAGAGCAAGTTCAACGTCGATTTCGCGAGACGGGTGCCTGATATCGCTTTCGACCGGATCATGATGCATTTCCGCTTCAGCGACGGAGATATGAACAGCGTCAACGGCTGGGCGTACACGCTGAAGACCGGTCTTTACGGCACCAACTACCTGCAGCGCGCGCTGATCACGGCGATCGGTCTCGGCGCCAACCGCCCCGAGGACGCGGTCTATCCGGTGTCGCGGGCCGATGCCGACGGCAGCGCCTACGACGGCAAGAACAAGTACGTCATCCGGTTTGCGAAGGGGCAGGAACCGCCGGCGCGCGGGTTCTGGTCGATCACGATGTATGACGAGAGCTACTTTTTTGTTGCCAACCCGATCAACCGCTACTCCATCAGCCCGCGCCAGAACCTGAAGCGCAACGACGACGGCTCGGTCGATATCCTCATCCAGAAGGAGTCTCCCGGTGCCGACATGGAGTCCAACTGGTTGCCGGCACCGTCCGGCAAGTTCGTGCTGATGATGCGGCTGTATTGGCCGAACGAGGCCAAGCCCTCGATCCTCGACGCAAGCTGGAGCCCTGCGGAGGTGCGCGTGCGGCAGGGCTGACGCCGGCCTCGCCGCCGGGTCAGTCCGCGAAAACGGCATCTATAGAGTTACCGGGCCTACGCCGGCTACGCATGCGCCCGCTGGGAAAGGGATCGCGTGCCAAGGCAGGGAACCCGTGACACCGGAAGATTTTCAATCGAAATGGCGGAACGTCACGGCGACGGAGCGTCAGGCCTCGCAGGAGCATTTTCGCGACCTTTGCCACCTGCTCGACGTGCCCAATCCGCTGGAAGGCGATCCCACCGGCGCCGACTATTGCTTTGAGAAGACTGTCCTCAAGCTCGACGGCCGCCCCGGCCGCGCCGATGTCTGGAAACGACGCTGCTTCGCTTGGGAATACAAGAGCCAGCACAAGAACCTGACCCGCGCCTACAGCCAGTTGAAAGAATACGCGGACGCGCTCGAAAATCCGCCGCTGCTCATCGTCTCCGACATGCGGGAGATTCGCGTCCACACCAACTTCACCAACGCCGTTGCCGAACAGCACGTGTTCCTGCTCGGCGACCTCAACGCCCCGGAAGTCCGCCAACGGCTGCGCTGGTGCTTCATCGATCCGGACCGCTGGCGGCCGACGATCACCCGCGAGGCGGTCACGGCGACGGCCGCCGGCAAGTTCGGCCTGATGGCGGACCGGCTGATGCGCCAAGGCTATCCCCGCCAGCGCGTCGCCCATTTCCTCAATAAGCTCGTCTTCTGCCTGTTCGCCGAGGATATCGAGTTGCTGCCCGATCGCGTCTTCGCCGACATCCTCGAAGAGGCGATGAAGCGGCCGGACGAGTTCGCCCTGATGCTCGCCGACCTGTTCCGCGCCATGCGCGAGAGGGGAGGCCGCTTCGGCACGCTCAGCATCCCCTGGTTTGACGGCGGCCTCTTTGACGACGACGATGTGTTGCCGCTCGGCCTCCTGGAAACCCGCGACCTCATCGCCGCCGCCCGCCTCGACTGGAGCCGGATCGAGCCCTCGATCTTCGGCACGCTGTTCGAGCAGGGGCTGGACCCCAAGCGCCGCAAGGAGATGGCGAGCCTGTTCGACCCCGCCGCCGCCAAAGCCGGCGCGCCGAGGGAGAAGGGCGTCGGCATCCATTACACCGACCCCGGCACCATCATGAAGCTGATCGAGCCGGTGGTGCTGCGGCCCCTGCGCCGCGAGTGGGAGGTGGTCAAGGCGCGCGTCGAGGTGGCGCAAGCCAAGGCCGAAGCGGCGAAGACCAACGCCGCGCGCACCCGCCACCGCAACGAGGCCAGCGATACCTACCTCGCCTTTCGCGCCCGTTTGGGCCGCTTTCGCGTCCTCGATCCTGCCTGCGGCTCCGGCAATTTCCTGTATCTCTCGCTGCTGCACCTGAAGGACTTCGATCTCGCGGTGCAGTCCGAGGCGCGCGCCCTCGGACTGCCCGATGATGATCTGCGCATCGGACCCCACGCCGTCCTCGGCATCGAGATCAACGACTACGCCGCCGAACTGGCCCGCGTCACCATCTGGATCGGCGAGTTGCAATGGCAGCTCAAGAACGGCTTCGGCATTCACCGCCAGCCGATCCTGGCGCAGCTTCCCGGCATCGAGTGCCGCGACGC
>JALOTH010000039.1 GCA_025458035.1 Rhodospirillales bacterium | reverse complement strand
GCGGCGGCAGCGGCGGGATCGGCAGCGGCCGCCACCTGCTCGGCGAGGCGCACCAGCGCCCGATGCAGCGCCGGCGCCGCCGCCCGCTCCGCCGCCGTCAGGTAGGCATTGCGCGACGACAGGGCGAGCCCGTCGGCCTCGCGGATGGTCCGCCCCGCCTCGATGCGCACCGGCAGGTCGAGGTCCCGGGTCAGCCGCCGCACCACCAGCAATTGCTGGTAATCCTTCTCGCCGAACAGGGCGACGTCGGGCAGCGCCTGGATCAGCAGTTTCGTCACCACCGTGGCGACGCCGGTGAAAAAACCGGGCCGGAACGCCCCCTCCAGCTCATCGCCGAGGCCGGGCACGGTAACCCGCGTCAGCGCGCCGGGCGGATACATCTCGGCGGCGCTCGGCGCAAAGACGAGATGGGCGCCGACGGCGGCGAGCTTGGCGAGGTCGCCCGCCTCGTCGCGGGGATAGCGGTCCAAGTCCTCGTTGGGGCCGAACTGGGTCGGATTGACGAACAGGGAAACACAGACGCGGGTCGTGTAGGCGAGCGCCCGCTCCACCAGCGCCAGATGGCCGGCGTGCAGCGCCCCCATCGTCGGCACCAGGCCCACCGTCTCGCCCGCCTCACGCCACAGCCTGACCTGCGCGCGCAGGGCATCGACCGTGCGCACGATGCCGATGGTGGGGCCGATGGGCGGGGTCGTCATCGCCATTGCCGCCGCCGCTCAGGCCGTGTCCGGCGGTCCGCCCTCGGGCTTGGCCGCCGGCTTGCTGCCGAAGCAGTGGTCGAGGGTGGGGAAGGTGCGGGCGCGCACCTCGGCGGCGTAGGCCTTGGCGGAGGCCTCGATGCTCTGGCCGAGCTCGGCGTAGCGCTTGACGAACTTCGGCTTGAAGTCGGAGAACAGGCCGACGAGGTCTTCGAGCACCAGGATCTGCCCGTCGCAGGCGGGCGAGGCGCCGATGCCGATGGTCGGGATCGGGATCTCGGCGGTGATCCGGCGGGCCAGCGGCTCGACGGTGCCCTCGATCACCGTGGCGAAGGCGCCGGCGCCGGCAACGGCGTGCGCGTCCTCGACGATGTCGGCGAACTCCTTCTCCTCGCGGCCGAGGGAGCGGAAGCCGCCGGCGGTGTTCACCGATTGCGGCAGCAGGCCGATGTGGCCGAACACCGGGATGCCCCGTTCGGCGAGGAAGCGGATGGTTTCCGCCATCTCGACGCCGCCCTCCAGCTTGACGCCGGCGCAGCCCACTTCCTTCATCACCCGCGCGGCGTTGCGGAACGCCTGTTCCTTCGACTCCTGATAGCTGGCGAACGGCAGATCGACGATGACGCAGGCGCGCTTGGAGCCGCGCATCACCGCCTGGCCGTGGGCGATCATCATCTCGAGGGTGACGCCGACGGTGCTCTCCATGCCGTAGAGCACCATGCCGAGGGAGTCGCCGACGAGGAGGAGGTCGACGTGCTCATCGAGCAGCACGGCGGTCAGCGAGGTATACGCCGTCAGGCACACCACCGGCGTGGCGCCCTTCATCGCCCGGATCTGCGGCGTGGTGATCCGCTTCACCCGCCCCTGTACGCTCACCGTTCCGCCCTCCCCAATTTCGCCCGGAACTGTTACCGAGCCTGCCCGGCGGCGCAAGCGACATGTGGCCGGCCGGCCGATTGCCGGTGGCCACGGCGGCAGACGTCGTGGCCGCTGCGCTGACCCGTCGTTGCGAGGAGCGGAGCGACGAAGCAATCCAGAAGGGAAGGAACAAGCCTGGATGGCTTCGCCTTCGGCTCGCCATGACGAAGGTGTGGAGATGGCCTGCCCCGTCGCGCAGGTTTACAGCGCGTCCCCGTCGTTGGATCCGTTTCGGTGCTTGCGAAGCGGCGTGGTTGGCCGGGCCGCACGCCGGGCTGTGCCGAGCAGGCGCTGACGCTTAAGGCGACCAACTTCAAGGCCTCCGTCAGAGAGGGCTGGCGGCACGACCTCTACATGGACGTGTGGTCGACGATGAACGAGGCGCAGCACCGCCGCCACGCGCGCGCCAAGCCGAGCGCACCATAGCCGTCATCCAGACTCGTCGTTGCGAGGAGCGCAGCGACGAAGCAATCCAGGAGGGAAGGAACAAGACCTGGATGGCTTCGCCTTCGGCTCGCCATGACGGCGAGCCGGTCAACTGCTCGGAGACAGGGGACCCGCCGGGTCGAAGGGCGCTGCGCCGCCGTCCGCTGACGGCACGCCCACCTCGCGCTCGACGAGCAGCCAGCGGCGCGGCGCCAAGGGATCGATCTGCGCGCCAGCCAGCAGGTTCGGGTAGTCGGCGAGAAGCGACTGCAACAGTTCCTCGGAATCGTAGGCGGTGGCGCTCATCGCAACGAGCCCGCCTTTCGAGTCAATCAGGAAAATCTCGTCACCCATGGCCGTCGCGGTTCCCCCGGGGATTGGCGCCCGTTGCCGTCTTACCCGCTGCGGCCGGCATGGACAAAGGGGTTTCGGGACGTTAGGCAGCGGCGGCATGTGCCTTGACGGCGCACGCTTGCAGGCGCATGTTCTAGCCTGAATTTCTGGCTAGAGTTGAATGACGATGTCCGGAACGACGTGGTCGGTGCAGGACGCCAAGAACCGGTTCAGCGCCGTCGTCGAGGCCGCCCGGCGCGCGCCGCAGACCGTAACGAAGCATGGCAAACCGGCCGTCGTCGTCATCGACGCCGCGGAATACCACCGCTTGCGGCAGCTGGAGCGGGCGAAAGCGCCCTCATTCGCCGAGACGTTGCTCGCCATGCCTCAGGACGACGGTTCGTTCGCCGCCGTGACGGTCCGGCCGCGCGATCTCGATCTTTAATGTACCTGCTCGATACGGTCGTGCTGTCGGAGTTGCGCAAGCGTCAGCGCGATGCGGGCGTGGTCGGTTGGATCACGGCGCAACGGTCGGCGGATCTCTTCGTCAGTGTCGTCAGCATCGGCGAGATCGAAAGGGGCATCGCCCTGCAACAGGCGAAAGACCCCGGCTTTGCCGAGGCGCTGAGCCTCTGGCTGGATAGGGTGATCGCCCTTTACGGCGATCGGATCGTGCCCTTCGACCTGAATGTCGCCCGGCGCTGGGGACGGCTGAGCGCCGCCATCGGCAACGACAGCGCGGATCTGATGATGGCGGCGACGGCCCTCGAACACGGCCTTACCGTCGTCACCCGCAACGTCAGCGATTTTTTGCCGACCGGTGTGCCGTCTCTCAATCCGTTTGCTCCGGCGCGGTGACGATCGGGCAACCGATATTGGACAATCGGGACACGCCGCGCTAATCCGCTGAGCCAACGCGACCGGCGGGAGGGGTGATCCGTGGCGGCAGGCGAGGAGCCGGGGCTGTTCGGCGAGGCGGGCGAGGCGGCGGCCGCGGCGCGGCACGCCACCGGCCTCGTGCCGTCGCAGGAGATCCGGGCGATGATCCGCGGCCGCGAGATCATCGCGGCGGCGGACATCGGCGAGGAGCAGATCCAGCCGGCGAGCCTCGATCTGCGCCTCGGGCCGGTCGCCTACCGCGTGCGCGCCAGCTTCCTGCCCGGCCCCACGGCGACGGTGATGGAGCGGATCGACGCCTTCGGCATGCACCGCATCGACCTGACCGACGGCGCCGTGCTCGAGCGCGGCTGCGTCTACATCGTGCCACTCAAGGAAAGCCTCGCGCTGAAGTTCCGCGTCGCCGCGATCGCCAACCCGAAAAGCTCGACCGGGCGGCTCGACGTGTTCACCCGGCTGATCACCGACCGCGCCGCCGTCTTCGACCACGTGCAGGCGGGCTACCGCGGTCCCCTTTACGTCGAGATCAGCCCGCGCACCTTCTCCGTCGTCGTCCGCGAGGGCACCTCGCTCAATCAGCTGCGCATCCGCCGCGGCAGCCCGGCGCCGTCCGATGCGGCGCTGCGCCGGCTGCATGAGGAACACCGCCTGGTGGCGGCAGCGGCGGACGGGGTGGCGGCCGGGGCGGCGGACGTGGACATCGACGAGGGCATTGCGGTGACCGTCGACCTGGATGGGGGAGCGGACGAAGGGCCGGTCGGCTGGCGGGCGCGCCGGCATACGGAGCTGATCGACCTGGCCCGGATCGATCACTACCCGACGGGCGAGTTCTGGGAGCCGGTACGCCCCGACGGGCACGGCACGCTCGTTCTCAATCCCGGCGATTTCTACATTCTCGCCTCCAAGGAGGCGGTGGCGGTGCCGCCGGACCACGCCGCCGAGATGCGCCCCTATGACACCCGCGTCGGCGAGTTCCGCGTCCACTACGCCGGCTTCTTCGACCCCGGCTTCGGCTATGCGGCGGCGGGCGGCGCCGGCTCGCGCGCCGTCCTCGAAATCCGCTCGTTCGAGGTGCCGTTCGCGCTGCGCGACGGCCAGCTCGTCGGCCGCCTCGTCTACGAACGGCTGACGGCGGTGCCCGACAAGCTCTATGGGCAGGGGATCGGCTCGTCCTACCAGCGGCAGGGCCTGGCGCTGGCCAAGCAGTTCCGCCGCTGACGGCTCACGCGGTCAGGCGATAGCCGGCGGCGGCAGGCGGCGGACCGGGGTCGATCAGGCTCGCCGCGCCGTCGCGGAAGGCAAGCTCGCCGTCCCAGCCGGCGAGCGCCGCGCCATCGGCGAACAGGCCGGCGATGATCTGCCGCGCCTGCCTGTCCAGCGGCTGTTCGCTGCGCACGATCAGGCTGAGGCTGCGCGCCCGCTGCGTCAGCAGGCCATCGACCTGCACGCGGCCGGCGGCGCCGTCGATCTCGGCGAGGAAGCGCGTCTGGCGGTCGCGATCCTGAGGCGTTGTTGCCGCCTCGCCGCCATCGCCGCCGTCCCGCTGGTACCAGCGGACCGGCAGCGCCAGGGTGGCGAGCGCCGGCGGCGGCGGGGTTTCGCGCCACATCGCCGTCCCGCCCGCGGGCGCCGCGTCATCGGCAGCGGCGAGGATGCGCACCGTGCGGCCAGTACGCGCCGCCGGCGGCTCGCCGTGCCGCGCCGCCTCGTGAGCATTGGTGATGGCGGGCGCCGGTGCGGCAGGGACGGCCGGCGGCGGCGCGCTAACGCCCGCGGGAGCGTGGGGCGGGTTGCCGGCGGCGGCGGGTGGTGACGGCGCGGCGGCGACAGGGCCGCCGGCCGCTTCGCCGGACGGCCGCGGCGGCAGGGTGATGGCGGTGACGTCGGCAATGACGCGGGGCGGGGATGGCGGCGGTGGCGGCGGCGGTTGCACTGCCTCGGGCGCGCTCGGCGCGGCGCCGGGAGTGAAGGCGGCGATAGCCCGCCCGAGCAGTCCCGCCAGCCCGCCGATGGCGACGCCGTTCATCCGCGCACGGCGGTGAGCGCCGGAAACAGGCGGGCGGCGATTTTTTCGACGTCCTCGCCGGCCTCGCTCTGCGGGAAGCGGGTCAGCGTCGGCGTCTGGTGGCGGATCGACTCCCGCACCTTCGGGTCGCGGCGGACAACGCCGAGCAGCCGCGGCGAGATCTTCAGGAACCCCTCGCACGCCTTCAGCAGCGCCGCATAGGTGCGCTCGCCCTCCCGCAGGGAGGTGGCCATGTTGACGATGATGCGAATGTCGCGCGGCGCCTGCGCATCGTGGGTGACCTTGATGAAGGCATAGGCGTCGGTGAGCGCCGTCGGATCGTCGGTGGTGACGACGATGCAGGTGCCGACCACATCCGTCAGGTAGCGGACGGTGCGTTCGATGCCGGCACCGAGATCGAGGATGACGTGGTCATAGGCGTTGGCGAGGCCGGCGAGGTTGTCGGCGAGGCTTTGCAGGCGGGTTTGCGGAATGTTGGCGAGGCGCCCGCAGCCGGAGCGGCCGGCGATGATGTCGAAGCCGCCGTTGCCGTAGGCCGTCAGCGCGTCGCCGAGGCTGAGCCGGCCGCCGATGACGGCGCTGAGGTCGTGCGTCGGCATCAGCCCGAGCTGGATGTCGACGTTGGCGAGGCCGAGGTCGCCGTCGAACAGCAGCGTGCGGCGGCCGCTGCGCGCCAGCGCGTGCGCCAGCGTGATCGCCAGCCACGTCTTGCCGACCCCGCCCTTGCCGGAGGCGACGGCGATCAGCCCCTTGTGACGGACGGCGGCGGGCGGGCGCGCGGTCGGGGTCGGTGCGGTCGTCATCGGATCGCCTCTTTACGGCTCGGGGTTTCGGACGCGGCGCCCTCCGGCGGCAGCAGCAGGCGGGCCAGGGCATGGGGGGTCAGCGGGGCAAACGGATCGGCGACATCGCCGCTGATGCCGACGCCGGCGATGGCGAGCGGTCCGGCGGCCGCCGCGGCAATCATGGCACCGAAGCGGCGCGACAAGTCGAGCTTGCTGGCGAGGAAGCGGCGGGTACCGAGGGCGGCAAACATTTGCGCCTGCTCGGCGGTCTCGACGACATCGGCGCCGACGGGAGTGACCAGCAGCGGCTCCGCCCGCGCCGCGCTGATCAGCGCCGACAGCTCCGCCATGTCCTGATCGCGGAACGGATTGACGCCGGCGGTGTCGATGATCGCCAGCGCCCCGGCGGCCTGCGCCAATGCCGCTTGCAGCGCCTTGCGCCCGTCAGCGGCGATCAGCGGAACATCGAGGATGCGGGTGAACGCCTGCAACTGTTCGAGGGCGCCGGCGCGGCGGGCGTCGGCGCCGACGGCGACCACCGGCCGGCCGGCCCGCTTGGCGCGCAACAGCAGCTTGGCGCAGGCGATGGTCTTGCCGGCACCGGGGGCGCCGACGAGCATGAGCGGCGCCGTCTGCCGCTTCTCGTCCAGCGGATCGAAGCTGAGCAGGCGATCGAAGGCACCGGCGAGCACCACCGCCGGCTCCTCATCGCGGCGATCGGCGAGCAGGCGGCCGGCCCGCTCGCGCAGCCAGCCGGGTACGCCGTGGAAGGCCAGCGCGTCACCAATCAGGCCGCCGGCAGACGCGGGCGCCGGCGCCTCGTCATCGTCGCGCCAGCCGTCGAACAGTCCGCCGTCGTCCGTCTCCGGCGCGTCCTCGATCGCTGCCGTCAGCCAGACGGTGCGGCCGCCGGGACCGGAGCGGGTGGAGACGATGATCGCATCCTCGCCCAGTTCCTCGCGAACCTGCGCCATCGCCTTGGCCATCGACGGCGCGGAGTAGGTTTTCAGGCGCATCGCGGTCGGCCCTGCCTAGATTTGCGCGACGGTGCGGATGCGCGCCCGCGGAAAGATTTCATTTTGCGACATCACCCGTGAGATCGGCCGGAAGCGCTCGACGATGGAGCGCACGTAGGGGCGGACGGTGGGGCTGGTGAGCAGCACCGGCATCTCGCCCGCCTGCGCCTGGCGTTCGAAGGCGGCGCGCAGCTGGCCGATGAACTCCTGCAACCGCGACGGCGCCAGCGCCAGCTGCTTGTCGTCGCCGGCGCCGACGAGGGCCTCGGCGAATGCCTGCTCCCACTGCGGGCTCAGCGTGATCAGCGGGATCACGCCCTGCTCGTTGGCGTTCATGTCGCTGATCTGGCGGGCGAGGCGGGCGCGCACGTGTTCGGTGATCTGGGTGATGCTGCGCGTCGCCGTGCACGCCTCGGCGATGCCTTCGAGGATGGTCGGCAGGTCGCGAATGGAGACCCGCTCGGCGAGCAGGTTTTGCAGCACCCGCTGCACGCCGGCATAGGCGATGTGCGCCGGAACCATCTCCTCCACCAGCCGCTTGTGCTCGCGATCCAGTTCGTCCAGCAGCTTGCGCGTTTCGGCGTAGGACAATAGCTCCGCCATGTGCTCCTTGACCAGTTCGGTCAGGTGGGTGGTGATCACCGTCGCCGGCTCGACCACGGTGTAGCCACGGAACAGCGCTTCCTCCCGCTCCGCGGCGTCGATCCACATCGCCGGCAGGCCGAAGGTGGGCTCGCGCGTCGCCTCGCCGTTCAGGGTGATCGCCTCGCCGCGCGGGTCGATGACGAGAACCTTCTGCGCCCGCACCTCGCCGCGCCCGGCCTCGATCTCCTTGATGCGCAGGACATAGGCGTCGGCCGGCAATTGCAGATTGTCCTGAATGCGCACGCTCGGCATCACGAAGCCGAGTTCGATCGCCAACTGCTTGCGCAAGGCCTTGATCTGATCCGTCAGCTTCGGCCCGTCGCCGGCATCGCCAACCAGCGACAGCAGGCCATAGCCCAGTTCGAGGCGGATATCGTCCAGCTTCAGCATCGCGCCGATCGGCTCCTCCGCCGGTGGCGCGGCGGCGGCGCTGGCGGCGGCCGCGGCGGTGGTGGCGGCGGCGCCGGCGGTGCGCTTGTGGGCGAACCAGGCGATGGTGCCGACGACGATGGCGAGCAGCAGGAATGGAATGGCGGGGATCCCCGGCAGCAGGGCAAGCGCGACGAGGAGGGCGGCGCTGAGGCCGAGCACCTTCGGCTGGTTGCCGAGCTGGCGGACCAGCGCCTTCTCGGCGGTGCCGGACACGCTGGCCTTGGTGACGATGATGCCGGCGGCGGTGGACACGATCAGCGCCGGGATCTGGGTGACGAGGCCGTCGCCGATGGTCAGGTGGGTGAACGCCTCGGCCGCGTCGGCGAAGCTCATGCCCTTCTGGGCGACGCCGATGATCATGCCGCCGATGATGTTGATCGCCATGATCAGCAGCCCGGCGATGGCATCGCCGCGCACGAACTTGGCGGCACCATCCATGGCGCCGAAAAAGCCGCTCTCCTCCTCGATTTCCGCCCGCCGCGCCCGCGCCTGATCCTCGTTGATCAGGCCGGCGGACAGATCGGCGTCGATCGCCATCTGCTTGCCCGGCATCGCATCGAGGCTGAAGCGGGCGGAGACCTCGGCGATGCGGCCGGAGCCCTTGGTGATCACCACGAAGTTGACGATCATCAGGATCGAAAAGACGATGACGCCGATGATGAAGTTGCCGCCCATGACGAAGTCGCCGAAGGCGGCGATGACGGCGCCGGCGGCGTCCAGCCCTTCATGGCCGTGGGTGAGAATCAGCCGCGTCGAGGCCAGATTGAGGGCGAGGCGAACCATCGTCGCCAGCAGCAGCACGGTCGGAAAGGCGTTGAAGTCCAGCGGCTTTTCGACGAACAGGGCGGTCAGCAGGATGAGTACCGAAAGGGTGATGGAGAACGCCAGGCTGATGTCGAGCAGCCACGCCGGCAGCGGCAGGATGAGGACGACGATGATGGCGACGACGCCGAGGGCGAACAGCACGTCGCCGTGCTGACCCAGGCGGCCGCCCAGCAGCTTCAGCCGGCCGAGGCCACCCGCGGCGGCGCCGGCGGCGGCAGGGGTGGTGGTGGCGGTGGTCATCGCTGGCATCCCGCGCCCGGTGGCATGCGATCGGTTCCTCAGCCCTGCGCCGGCGCCGGCACCGGCACACCCTCGGCGGTGTACTGCCGCAGCTTGTTGCGCAGGGTGCGGATGGAGATGCCGAGGATGGTCGCGGCGTGGGTGCGGTTGCCGAGGCAATGCTTGACGGTGTCGATGATCAGATCGCGCTCGACATCGGCGACGGTGCGGCCGACCAGCGAGGCGGCGCCGGCGTCGGCCGCGCCCGCCGCGCCATGGGGCGCCGCCGACAGCATGATCTCGTCGACATCGAGGCGCGGGCCGGTGGACAGCAGCACCGCCCGGTGCATGGCGTTTTCCAGCTCGCGGACATTGCCGGGCCAGGGGTAGGCGAGCAGCGCGCGCTCCGCCGCTTCGGTCAGCGCCGGCGGCGCGATGTCGTTGGCGCGGGCATGGGTGGCGATGAAATGGCGGGCGAGCACCGGAATGTCGCGCGGCCGTTCGGCGAGCGCCGGGATCGCCAGGTTGACGACGTTGAGCCGGAAGTACAGATCGCCGCGGAACTCGCCGGCGGCGACCGCCGCCGACAGATTGCGGTTGGACGTGGCGAGGATGCGGACATCGACCTTGACCGGAGCGGTGCCGCCGAGCCGGTCGATTTCCCGTTCCTGCAGGGCGCGCAGCAGCTTGGCCTGCAGCCGCAGATCCATCTCGCTGATTTCGTCGAGCAGCAGGGTGCCGCCGCTGGCTTCCTCGAAGCGGCCGATGCGGCGGGCGACGGCACCGGTGAAGGCGCCCTTCTCATGGCCGAACAGCTCCGATTCCAGCAGCGTCTCGGGGATCGCCGCGCAGTTGACGGCAACGAAGCGGGCGCCGGCGCGCCGGCTCTTCGCATGCAGGTAGCGGGCCAGCAGCTCCTTGCCGGTGCCGGAGGGGCCGGTGATCAGCACGCTGGCATCGCGGCCGGCGATGCGATCGGCCATGGCGATCACCTCGGCCATCTTCGGGTCGGCGTGGACGATGGCGTGGCTGTCCTCGGTGACGGCGGCGAGGATGGCGGCGATCAGTTCCGGATCGGGGGGCAGCGGCACGTATTCCTTGGCGCCGGCGCGGATGGCGGCGACGGCGGCGCGGCTGTCGGTGCCGATGCCGCCGGCGATCACCGGCACGGCGAAGCGCTCCGAGCGCAGCCGGTCGATGAGGAGGGCAATGTCGAGGGCGACGTCGATGAGGACGAGGTCGGCGCCCTGTCCGGCGCGCAGGAACTTCATCCCGGTCTCGATGTCGTCGGCGTGCGCGACCTTGGCGCCGCGTTCGACGGCGATGCGGCTGGCCGCACCGACCTGACCCGACAGACCGCCAATGATCAACAGCCGCATGGGTTGTAACCTCCTTGATCGTCTCAGGTCGCTGCCAGCGGGTCGGCAGTGATCGGCAGTTGCCGGTCCGGCGGCAGCACGCTGTTCAGCATCAGCGCCAACCGGCTGGGATTTTCGCGGCGAATGATTAACAGGATGGCAAAGCGGACCATGGTTCGCGTCATTGCCGTGTCGGCGGCCCGCCGGTCGAGCTTGGCGGCGAGCGGGCTGAGCACGACGTGGGCGAGCACCGCGCCGTAGAAGGTGGTCAGCAGGGCCACGGCAAGGCTGGGGCCGATCGAGGCGGGATCGTTCAGCCGCCCCAGCATCTGGACAAGGCCGATGAGCGTGCCGATCAGCCCCATCGCCGGCGCATAGTCGGCGGCGCGGCGGACGACGGCCGCCGGCAACCGATCGCGTTCGGCGGCGGCGTGCGCCTCCAGGCGGAGCAGCGTATCCACCTCGTCCTCGGGGCTGCCGTCGACGGCAAAGCCGATGCCCCGCCGCAGGTAGGGGGGCAGCGCCGGATCGGCCGCCCGCCGCTGCAGCACGAGAACGCCGTGGTGGCGGGCTTGCCGCGCCAGTTCGATCAGGGTGCGGGCGACGGCCAGCGGCGCCTCCTCGCGGCGCGGCGCGATGACGCGGGCGAGGGCGGCGGCGGCTTCACGCAGGTCCCGCCACGGCGTCGAGATGAGAACGGCGACGGCGGTGGCGCCGACGACGATGACGGCGGCGGGAAGATCGAAAAAGCTCAGCAGCGAGCCATCGGCGGTCGCCGCCACCGCCATGGCGACGAGGACGAGCAGGGCGGCGACGACGATGCCGGTTCGCCCGCCGGGCCGCTCCGGCGCCGGCTCGCTGATCGTCAGGGTGTCGGGGGTTGCGGACATCGGCGCCGTCAGTTCCGCTCGTTCTTGACGATTTCCGTCATCGTCACGCCCAGCCGGTCATCGACGACGACGACCTCGCCACGCGCGATCAGCCGGTTGTTGACGTAGATGTCGATGGCTTCGCCCACCTTGCGGTCCAGTTCGACGACCGCGCCGCGGCCCAGCTTCAACAGCTGGTTGACCTCCATCGTCGCCCGCCCGAGCACCGCCGAGACCTGCACCGGGATGTCGTAGACCGAGCCGAGGTCGTTGGGGGAGCATGGCCGCTCGCCGCCAAGGGCGCCCTTGTCCGCCGCCGTTCCAGCGGCCGGCGAGTCCAGTTCGAAATCCGCATCATCCGACATCGTTGCCTCCTGCACGGTTCACATCATCGGTTGCCAGGGCGGCCGCGCTGGGCGCGGCGAGGCCCGGGTGGTCATCTGCGGCGGCGAGCCGCAGCATCGCCGCCGGCGGCAGCGTCGCGATCAGCGGCACCGTCTCGGCGAGAACGCCATGGATGTCCTGCCACAGGCGGGCGCCATCCCGTTCGGCGCCGCCAGCGCTCCACTCGACGCGGCAATCGCCGGCGGCCACCGCATCATCGGCCTTGATGGTCAGCCGCCCGTCGAGGCCCGCCCGCTCGGCGGTCTTCACCAGCCGCTCCGCCACCGCCGGCCGGTCGGCGGGATTGACGCGGACGACGATGCCCGTCTCCGCCAGCAGGCCGGGGAGGACGGCGGCGACGACCGCCTCGATTTCGCTCGCCGCTTCCCGGCGATACAGCGCCGGCAGCAGCTTGGCGGTGATCGCCGTGGCGGTGGCGATGGCTTCGCCGATCGCCGCTGCCCGCGCCGCCGCGGAGGCGGCGGCAGCGCCCGCCATCGCCTCGCCGACCGCTTCCAGCGCCGCCGCGAGCCGCGCCTCGGCGGCGCGCCCGGCTTCGGCGAGACCGCTCGCCCGGCCCTCGGCAAAGGCGGCGTTGCGCACCGCCGCCAGCTCCTCGGCGGAATGGACGGACGCCGGCGCCGCCGACGCGGGCCCGGCCGCGGCCGCGACATGGAAGCCCTGCTCGAACAGATAGCGCTTCAAGGAACCGGTTGTGCCGACGGTTGCCGCCATCAGACCAGCGCCTCATCCTGATCGGCACCGCCGGCGATGGTGATCTCGTTGGCCTCGGCCAGCGCCTTCGCCGTCGCCACCACCCCGGACTGCGCCTCGTCGACATCGCGAATGCGCATCGGCGGCAGCGCCGCGATGTCCTCCTTCAGCATCTTCGCGGCGCGCTCGGACATGTTGCTGAAGAACAGCTCGCGCATCGTATCGGAGGCGTTTTTCAGGGCGATGGCGAGGCGTTCCTTCGGCACCTGGCGCAGCAGCAGCTGAATGCCGGCGCCGTCGATCCGCTGCAGGTCCTCGAAGGTGAACATCAGGTTCTTGATGCGATCGGCCGACGACGGGTTGCGCTCTTCCAGCGCCGACATGAACCGGCCTTCCGTCATCCGGTCGAAATTGTTGAAGATCTCCGCCATCACCTCGTGGCTGTCACGGCGGTGGCTGCGCGACAGGTTGGTGATGAACTCGGTGCGCAGCGTGCGCTCCACGTGGTCGAGGATTTCCTTCTGCACCGTCTCCATGCGCAGCATCCGCATCACCACCTCGATGGCGAAGTTTTCCGGCAGCATCGACAGCACCTTCGAGGCATGGACCGGCTTGATCTTCGCGAGGACGACGGCAACGGTTTGCGGATATTCGTTTTTCAGGTAGTTGGCGAGGACGCCTTCGTTGACGTTGCTGAGCTTGTCCCACATCGTGCGGCCGGAGGGACCGCGGATCTCCTCCATGATCTGCTGCACCTGATCGTGCTCGAGCACCTTCGACAGCAGCCGTTCGGTCGAATCGAAGGTGCCGACGAGGGCGCCGGTGCCGCGGACCGCCTCGACAAACTCGCTGAACAGGTCTTCGACCGACTCGGCGGCGATGCGCCCGAGGGTCGCCATGTTCAGGGACAGCCGGCTGATCTCATCCTTGTCCAGCCGCTTGATCAGGTCGGCCGCCTGGGTTTCACCGAGCGCGAGCATCAGCAGCGCCGCCTTCTGCGGCCCCTTCAGGGCCTTCGGCGTGTCCTTCGCCGGCATCAGGGCTTCACGGGGCATCGCTCAGTCCTCGCTGTGCAGCCAGTTGCGGATCAGCGATAACGTCTCACCGGGGTGTTTCTCGGCGATCTCGCTGACCTGGCGCAGCGCCGAGGAGCGCACCTTGCCTTCGATGCCGGCGACATCGGTGAATTCGTTGCCGTGGGGGAGCGCCGGCCGGCCGTCCGGCGCGGCCAGTGCCGGGGGCTGTGCCGCCGCCGCCGCCACGGCAGCGCCGGGCACGGCGAGGGTGCCGCCGCCGGGGGCCGACAGGCTGGCGCCACTCAGCCTCGGGGCCACGTCGATCGCCCGCGACAGCACCGGGCGCACGACGAACAGGGCGACGAACAGGCCGAGCACCGTCAGCAGCAGGTATTGGCCGAACCGCCAGATATCCGGGGTGTCGATGGCGGGCAGCCAGCCGGTTTCCTCCGGGGTGCCGGCATCGGCGTCGATGAACCGCATGCTGATGATTTCGAGCCGGTCGCCGCGCTCGCCGTCAAAGCCGATGGCGCCCTTGACCAGCGCCGTCAACTGTTCCAGCTCCGCCGCCGACCGCGGCTGATAGGTGATGGCGCCGTTCCCATCCGCGCCGTAGGTGCCGTCGACGAGGACGGCGACCGACAGCCGCTTGATGACGCCGGACTCGCGGACGTGATTGATCACCTTTTTCGAGATCTCGTAGTTGACGGTCTCTTCCTTGCGGTTTTCCGCCGTCCGGCTGCCGGCGGCGCCGGCTGCGCTCGCGCCGGCGTCGGGCAGGTTGTTGCCAACGCTCACCGGCTGCGGGCCGTCGCTGTCCTCGCTGGTGCCCTGCTCGGCCACCGTCTGCGTCGAGCGGACGACCTGGCCGTCCGGATCGAACACCTCCTCCGAAGTGTTGATGCGGTCGAAGTCCATGTCGGCGAACACCTGGGTGCGCACCTTGCCGACGCCGATCACCCGTTCGAGCAGGCCGTCGACCGTTTCCCGCAGCTGGCTTTCCAGCTGCCGGCGTCGGTCATCGGCCTTGGCCGCCAGCATCGCGACCGGGTCGCCACCGCCGCTGCGCTCACTGAGGAGGGTGCCGTGACCATCGACGATGGAAATCTTCTCGGGCGCGAGGTCGGGAACGGCGGAGGCGATCAGGTGCTGAACGGCGACGATCTGCGCCGGCGTCAGCCGCACCTTGCCGTGCATCTGCAACAGCACCGAGGCGCTGGCCTGCGGCCGTTCGCGGGAAAACACCTCCCGCTTCGGCAGGACCAGATGCACGCGCGCCGCGCGCACGGTGTCGATGGAGCGGATGGTACGCGCCAGTTCCCCTTCCAGCGCCCGCACCAGGTTGAGGTTCTGCTGAAAGCTGGTGGCGCCGAACGTGCTGGTGGTGTCAAACAGCTCGTAGCCGACCGATCCGCCCGACGGCAGTCCCTGCTCCGCCAGCTTGACGCGCAGCCGCGGCACCTGGTCCGCCGGGACGAAGATGGTGGTGCCGCTGTTATCGAGGCGGTAGCGAATGGTCTGGCGTTCCAGCTCGCTGACGACGCGGGCGGCGTCGGATGCCTCCAGATCGCCGTAGAGCAGCGCCATCGGCGTTTCGCCGAGGCGGCCGATGATGAAGGTGAACAAGGTGGCGGTGGCGGCAATGACGACGGCGATGATCGCCAGCCGCGTCGGCCCCAGTGTCTTTGCGAATGCGGCAAGCCGCTCCATGTCCGTCCCCGGTTGTCGGCGGTGAACGCCGGCGAGGTTGCGCGGCGAACCGTGAAAGGGACGCTACGAGATGGTTCCTGAACAATGCGTTAAATACACCGCATCCCCAAACAGGGGGGGCATTCTGCCCCGAGCGGAGCGCGGCTCCTGCCGGCGCGCGGCGGTTGGCGCCGCGAAGGCCTATCGCTTGATCCGCACCAGTTCCTCCATCATTTCGTCCGCCGTCGAGATGATCTGCGTCGCCGCCGAATAGGCCCGCTGCACGACGATCATGCGGGTGAACTCCTCGCCGATGTCGACGGTCGAGGCTTCGAGCGCCGACTGCACGATACCGCCGGCGGGACCGGAGTCGGCACGGCGCAGCGTTGCATCGCCGGACACCTGCGTCGCCGTCCAGGCGTTGCCCGATTGCGCCTGCAGCCCGTTCGGGTTGACGAAGGTGACCAGCGGCAGGCGGTAGATCGGCCGCTGCTCGCCGTTGTCGTAGAGCGCCGACACCAGTCCGGTGGAATCGACGCTGATGCCGCTGAACAGACCGAAGCGGGCGCCGTCCTGATCGATGAAGTTGGGGCTGAAGCTGGTGCCGAACTGGGTGATGCCGCCGGTTTCATTGGCGGTGCCGAGGTCGATCTTGATCCGCTTGACATCGACATCACCGTCGAAGTCCACATCGGTGTTGTCCATGTCGGCGGCGCCACTGGAAAAGCCGATCACCCCCATCTCGGCGACGCCGAAGGCGCCGGGCAGCCCCTGGCCATTGAAGGCGACGGCGGGATCGGTCACCGTGCCGGCGGCCACCGAGTACAGCGATGTCGGCATCTGGCCCTGCTTCGTTGCCGCGTTGCCGCTGGCGTTGAGGAGGCCGCTGACGTCGATGGCGAAGTCGGCGATGCCGGGGCGCACCACGCTGTTGCCGCCGGTGAACAGCGCCGTCGTCGAGTTGCCCGATTTCGCCGTCGCCATGTGGTGGCCGGCGGCACCGGAAAAGCTGGCGTCCGCCGTTTCGACGGCGGCAATCAGGTTGGCGACGGTCTGGCCGACGGTGGTGCCGATGGCGACCGCGGTGCCGGGGACCGAGGTGCCGGTGCCATTATCGAAGACATAGCTCTGGCCGTTGATGACGACGAAGGCATCGTGCGCCGGCTGCGTGGTGAATTCCAGCTGGCCCGTCGATCGGAAGATGGCGCCGCCGTCGTCGTAGAGATTGATCGCGGCAACGCCGCTCGGCGGCTCCAGCGACAGATCCCAGACGTTGGCGGCGGATTTGGTGAACTTGAAGGTGACCGCGTTGGTCGAGCCCATGACGTCGAAGAACTGCACGTCGAGATTGTGCGACGCGCCAACCTCGTCGAAGGCCGGCAGATTGGCGCCGAGGGAGACCTGGGTCGTCGCCGACGAGGTGCCGCTGACCCGGTTGAGGTTGACCGTTTCGAGGAAGTCGGTGGAGATGATGTTCTCGTTCGGCAGCGCCGCCTGGCTGGTTCGCGGCAGCACGACATTGCCGGTGGCGTCGGTCGGCCACGCCTGCAGATAGTGGCCGGCGGAATTGCGCAGGTAGCCGGCGGCATCCGGATAGAACGAGCCGGCGCGGGTCATCGCGAACTGATCGCCGTTGCCGGGCACGCTCGCCTCGTTGACGAGGAAGAAGCCGCTGCCGGAAATGGCGAGATGGGTGCTTGTCGTCGACGCCTGCAGCAGCCCCTGCACATCGACGCCGCCGAGGGGCGAGGATTGCACGCCGCCGGCCGCGTACAGCGTGCCGGCCGACTGCTTGGTCACCAGCGTCTGGAAGTCGACGCGGGTGCCCTTGTAGCCGATGGTGCTGACGTTGGTGATGTTGTCGGAGATCGCCGCCATCGCGCTGCTTTGCGCCGCGAGGCCGGAGACGCCGGCGGTCATCGCTCCAAACAGGCTCATCGTTCTGCTCCTTACTGCTGTGGGCTGCTTGCTGGCGCGAAAGCTCAGCGGTTGTCGGCGGGTGCCGCCGCCTGGTGGACGGCGACGACTTCATCGAGGCTGACCCAGGCGTCGTCGATCAGCAGCACGGTGCCGCCGTTCTCGGAGCCGGTGCCGGTGACGCGGCCGAACACCGAGGTCTGCACCGGCAGCGCATTGCCGCCCTTGTCGATGGCCTTGACCTCGACCCGATAGAGGCCGTCCGGCAGCGGCTTGCCGTTGAGGTCCTCGCCGTTCCAGGAGACGGTATGGCGGCCGGCGGCGGTTTCACCGGGGAGCGTGGCGACCACTTGGCCCGCGGCATTCTTGATGGTGACCGTGACCTGTTCGGCCTTGCTGCCGAGGCCATAGCTGGCGGTGGCGCGGCCATCCTGCAGCGGCAGCTGATCGCCGGCGATTTCCACCGACTGGCCGATGTAGCCGACGGCGGCGACCGCCTGCCCCTGCTGCTGCGCCTTGATCAGCGTTTCGAGGTTGGCATTCTGCTGGATCTGCTGTTCGACCGACGCGAACATCACCAGTTGCTGAGTGAATTCATTGGTCTTCAGCGGATCCAGCGGATCCTGGTGGCGCAGCTGGGTCACCAGCATGGTCAGGAAGTTGTCGAAGTCCGAGCTGAGCTTGGTGCGCGCCGAGGACGCCGCCGTGGCGGGCGGGTTGGCGGTGGCGCTGGTGGCGGTGATCATTGGCAAAACCGTCCCTTTCAGGCGTGCAGGTCGACGTGATGGTGGCCGAGCCGCCGGGCGCTGCCGGCGATCGGCTTGGCGGCGGGCGGCGCGTCGTGGGGCGGCGCCTCCTCGCCGCCCCGACCGGCGGCTAGCGCGGCGTGGCCACCGGTGGGCTGGTCCCGGCCGCCGCCGGTGCCCTGATGCAGCAGGCCAAAGCTGAGGGCATCGTCGCTGGCGTTGAGGCCGGCGTTGGCGAGCGCCTGTTCAAGGCCGCGGGCATCGCTCTTCAGCAGATCGAGGGTCGCCGGTTCGGCGGCGAGGATGAGGGCGCTGACCCGCCCGTCGCGGCCGACGTCGAGCCGCACCTCGACCCGGCCGAGGTGCTCGGGGGTCAGTTCAATGGCGATGTGATCGGCGCCGGTGCGCGCCGCGAGCGCCAGCCGCACCTTGACCTGCTCCGCCGCCGAGGCGAGCGGCGGGGCACCGCGGGACGCCGCCGCCGCCTCGGCGGGACGGCCGGCGGCGGCAAACACCACCTCGCCGGCAACGACGCCCTCGGCGGCGCCGGCTTCCGACGGTAAGGGCGCCGATCCCCCGGAGATCGATCCCCCAGGCGGAGCAAACGGTCCGCCCTGGGCGCCGCCCCCGGAGGTGCCGGGCTGGCCGGAGCGGGCATCCTGGCCACCCATGGCGAGGTTCGGGGCCGCCACCGCCGGCGTCTCGCCGGTGCCGGCGTCGGTGGGCGCCGGCTGGGCCGTAGGCAGGGCGGCATCGCCGGCGGTATCGGCTGCCGACGCGGCGGCGGCAACGGCACCGCCGATGATCGGCGCGGCCGCCGCCACGGCGCCGCCGGTGATGGAGACTTGAATGTCGAGCCGGTCCGCCGACGACAGGCCGCGCTGCCCAACCGCATCGGCGGCGGGTGCAGGGGCGGTGGCCGGAGGCGCCGCGGGCGCGGCGGGCTCAGCGGCGGCCGCCGGCGGTGGCGGCGTGCCGGTGGCCGCAAGGGGGGGTGCGGCGGCGGCGGTCGCCGGCGGGGCTGCTTCGGCTGCTTCGGGCAGGGTCGGGAATGACGGCACCGCGCCACCGGGCAACGCGGGGACAGCGTCAGGCCGGACGCCCTCCGCCACCGTCGCCGATGCCGGCAGCGCCGGCGGTTCGGTGATCGCGGCGATCGGCGGCGCCGCCAGCGCGGCGTCGGCCTCGGCCGGCTCGGCTTCGCCCGCCGCCTCGCGGTCCACTGCCGGTTCCGCCTCCGCCGGGCGTTCGGCGGGCGCGGGACGATCGTCACGGGTCGCGGCGGGCGGTGGCGGCGGCGTCAGCGCCGGCGAGGCGGTGGCGATGCCGAGGTTCGCCTCGGCATAGGCGCGGACGAGAGAGGCGAAACCCGCGGCGCTGCCATCATGTCCGGCGGCGTTGCTGGCGGGTGGCGGCGAAGCGGCGGCCACTGGCGTGATCGCGTCGAGCACCGGCGAACTCCTGTCGGTTGGTCCGCTGCCAGCGGAGCAACTTTCGGGCCGCCCCGAGAAAAGTCGATAGCACATTGAAATGGTGAATGAATTCGCTTTTTGGCGAGGGCCTCGCGGGCCGCTGCCCGCGGGCTGGCCCGGCAAAGCCTGCCGGGTCGCCCGGCAGCATCTACCATGGGTTGTGATGAGGGCAAAAAACTACTTCCAATTGGTGAACGTTCATGTATAATACCTTTACGTGTACCGAAAGGCAGGATCGCCTCCATGACTACGTCCCTCGATGGTGGATACACCTTGACCACGCGCCGCGAGCCGCCGCACCTGGCGGCGTCTTCACTGGCGCCAGCGGCGAGCGCACCGGCGCAGACCGGTCCGGCGGCGGTGCCGCCGACGGAGGCCGCCGATGGTGGCGCCCGCCTGGCCAGCGGCAAGGATCAGCAGCGAGAGGCGGCGGAGCGGGACGCGGCAGCGGCGAAAAAGAGTCCGCCGACGCGCGTCGGCTCCTATGACATGCGCCTGACCTACGAGAATGAACAGGCGCGGACGTTCCTCGACGTCATCAACCCGGAGAACGACCGGCTGTTGATGCGGTTTCCGCCGGAAAGCCTCGTTGAGTACCTCAAGGGGGAACAAGCCGGCAGCACGGCCGCCACGGCTGGCGGTCGCACCCTCAACACCGAAGCCTGATCGAAAGGCGGCCTGGCGCGGCCGCCGCCAGCGGGTCAGCCGGCGGCGGGGCGGGGGCCGTCGCCCGTGGCCGCTGCCGCTGGCATCCCGGCCGGCCGTTCCGGGCGGGTCAGCAGGCCGGCGGCGATGGAGCGGTTGATCTCGATCAACGCATCGATCTTTTCCGGCGCCGGCGCCGCCAGCAAATCCAGCGAGCGCTTGAAGACGAACACGGCGATGTTGGCGATGTTGTTGCGCAGCTCGGCGGGCAGCCGGTCGGCGCCGTCGGCGGCCTCGGTGGCGAAGATCGTCCACAGCTTTCGATTGTAGAGAAGCGCCTCGTCCAAGGCGCGTCCGTGGTTCGGCAATTCCCCGTCGCGGGCATCTTCGAGCCGGCGCGCCGCCTTCAGCAGGGCATCGGCTTCCAGCGCCCGCTGGTCCGGCGTGGTCCGGCTGCTGCGGGCATAGGCATCGGCGGCGTTACGGTGGCGATCAAGCATGATGGAGCAGCCTCGCTTCGTGGGCGATGAGTTTTCGCGCTTCTTTCAAGGCTTTATAGTATGATCCAGCGATGATTTTTTGGTTAATCTCGAATACCAGGGCGGTCGTCGACGGCGCCGCTTCCTGAATCTCGCGGACCAGGGCGAAATACTCGCCGTGCAGCCGGGCCGGTTCGGCGTCGAGATACATCGCCTGCACCAGCACGTACAGGCGCTGGCAGGCGGTGGTCGCCGCCTCGATCGGCACGATATCCTTTTCGCGCAGGATCGGCGCGCTGCCATCGATGCGCAGCCGCGTCCGCGGCCCGTCGTTGGTGATCAGCGCCGGGCCGACGATGACGCGCTCGCCGGGCTTCAGATCGATAACCAGGGCCATGGCATCCTGCCTCCTTGCGCCCGCCTGCTGACGCCCCCGCCGCAAACGGTGGGTCCGGCGGCGCGCCCGCGCCGCCGGAC
>JALOTH010000144.1 GCA_025458035.1 Rhodospirillales bacterium | reverse complement strand
TCTGCGCTTTGCGATCCGCGAGGGCGGCCGCACCGTCGGCGCCGGCGTCGTCGCCAAGATCATCGAATAACCATCCCATCCCCCCACACAAACATACGCGCTCGCAGCGGTTCGAGAGCGGCACGGTCGGTAAGGAGCAGGGCATCGAAGGCAAAAGGGGTATAGCTCAGCTGGTAGAGCGGCGGTCTCCAAAACCGCAGGTCGCGGGTTCGAATCCTGCTGCCCCTGCCATCTTCGGTCGGTATGGCCATGGCAAAAACATCTCCGATGCAGTTCCTGCGGGAAGTCAGGCAGGAAGCCCAGAAAGTGACGTGGCCGACCCGGCGCGAGACGCTGATCTCGGTCGGGCTCGTCATGGTCATGGTCGTGCTGGCGGCCGTGTTCTTCTTTGTCGTTGATACGCTGATCGCGCTGGTCATCCGCTTCATCATCGATTTTCGGATCTGAGGCGATGCAACCGCGCTGGTACGTTGTTCACGTGTACTCCGGCTTTGAGCGCAAGGTGGCGCAGTCGATCGAGGAGCAGGTTACGCAAGCCGGCATGAGCGATCGCATCGAGCAGGTGCTGGTGCCGACGGAGGAGGTGGTCGAGGTTCGCAAGGGCCAGAAGGTCAACGCCGAGCGCAAGTTCTTTCCCGGCTACGTGCTGGTGAAGATGGCGATGACCGATGATACGTGGCACCTGATCAAGAACACGCCGAAGGTGACCGGGTTTCTCGGCGGTCGCGGCCGGCCGACGCCGATCACCGAAGCCGAGGCGCAGCGCATCCTGCATCAGGTGCAGGAGGGCATCGAGCGGCCGAAACCGTCGATCACCTTCGAGGTCGGCGAGCAGGTGCGCGTCTGTGACGGGCCCTTTACCTCGTTCAGCGGCCTTGTCGAGGAAGTGGATGAGGCGCGCGCCCGGCTGAAGGTGGCGGTATCGATTTTCGGCCGGTCGACGCCGGTCGAACTGGAATACGCGCAGGTTGAGAAAACCTGAAGCGAGGGGGTAGGGCCGGCGCAGCGACGGCGGCCGGCGAGGAGCTAGGAAGAGGCAATGGCGAAAAAGATCATAGGGTATATCAAGCTGCAGGTGGCGGCCGGGAAGGCGACGCCGCAGCCGCCCATCGGCCCGGCGCTCGGTCAGGCCGGCCTCAACATCATGGAATTCTGTAAGCAGTTCAATGCCAAGACGCAGGGCCTGGAAGTCGGCATGCCGGTGCCGGTGGTGATCACCGCCTATGGCGATCGGACCTTTACTTTCATTATGAAGACGCCGCCCACCAGCTATCTGCTGAAAAAGGCGGCGGGCCTCGAAAAGGGGTCGGCCAACCTGGTCAAGCAGAAGGTCGGCAAGGTTACCCAGGACCAGGTTCGTGCTATCGCCGAGCAGAAAATGGTGGATCTGAACGCCAAGGACGTCGAGGGTGCGATGCGCATGGTCGTCGGTTCCGCCCGTTCGATGGGCATCGAAGTACTGGACTGAAAGCGATGGCAGACAAGGGCAAGCGCCTGAAGACGGCGTACGAACCGATCAACCGTGACGCGTTCTATGACCTCGCGGAGGCGATCCGAGTTGCGGGTGGCGGTGTTCGCACGGGGCGACAAGGCGGCGGAAGCGGCGGCCGCCGGCGCTGACATCGTCGGTGCCGAGGATTTGATGGAGCGGATCCAGGGCGGTCAGATCGATTTCGACCGCTGCATCGCCGCCCCCGACATGATGGGGATCGTCGGCAGGCTCGGCAAAATCCTCGGCCCGCGCGGGCTGATGCCCAACCCGAAGATGGGCACGGTCACCGCCGACGTGGCGGCGGCGGTCAAGGCGGCGAAGGCCGGGCAAGTGGAGTTCCGTGTCGAAAAGGCGGGAATCGTCCACGGCGGCATCGGCAAGGCCGGCTTCAGCGAGGAGGCGCTGTCCGAGAACATTCGCGCCTTTGTCGATGCGGTGGTCAAGGCCAAGCCGAGCGGCGCCAAGGGAACGTATTTGAAAAAGATCAGCCTGAGCTCAACGATGGGGCCGGGCGTCAAGGTCACTCTCGCGAGCGTCGCCGGCTGACGTTCGCGGTTCAGCTTGGCCCCGCCGCCTGAATTTCGGAGGTGGGGTGAAGACGGGGTTGGCCCGCAGGGCGCAGCCCCAACCTGTCCAAGACAGCAGGCGCCTTGGTGGCCGAGGGTTTCGGCGGCAAGGCTTAAAGGGGCTTGCCCTCCTGCCGAGACGGGATCGGCTAAGCGATACGGCCGAAGCGCGGCCGGCGTGACGGGAACCGATCCATGGGCGGGCGCGAAGGGTTGTCGGGTGCGGGTTCGCCGCGGCCGGCGATCGTGTGACAGCCTCCGCGGCTGCTCGAGGTGGGCAGCACGGACGATGATGGAGAGGATCGGTGGATCGAGCAGGCAAGGAACAGCTCGTCGCCACGTTGCATCGGACCTTCCGGGAAAGCTCGGTGGTCATCGTCACCCACTATATCGGGCTGACGGTGGCGGAACTGGGTGATCTCCGGGCGAAGATGCGCGAGGCCGGCGCCGGGCTCAAGGTGACGAAGAACCGCTTGGCGAAGCGGGCGCTGGTGGATACCCCCTACGAGCAGCTGGATGGCCTGTTCACCGGCCCGACGGCGATCGGCTTCGCCACGGATCCGGTGGCGCCGGCGAAGGTGGTGACCGCCTTCGCCAAGACCAACCCGAAGCTGGTGGTGATCGGCGGCGGTCTTGGCCGGCAGGTGCTCGACGGTGACGGGGTCAAGGCGCTTGCCAGTTTGCCGTCGCTCGGCGAACTGCGGGGCCAGCTCCTCGGCATGATCTCGACACCGGCGTCACGGCTGGTCGGCGTTCTGCAAGCGCCGGGCGGACAGCTGGCGCGCGTGCTGAAGGCGCGAGCGGACGCGGCGGCCGATGGGGCGGCAAGCGGTGGCGAAGGCAGTGAAGCGGCCTGATGGCGGCGGCGTGCGTTAAGGTTCAAGTTCAGGAGAGAACGTGATGGCTAATCTCGAACAGTTGGTTGACGATCTATCCAGTCTGACGGTGATCGAAGCCGCTCAGCTCAGCAAGCTTCTCGAAGAGAAGTGGGGCGTTTCGGCGGCGGCGCCGATGGCGATGGCAGCGATGCCGGCGGCGGGAGCCGCTGCCGCCGCGGCGGAACCGGTCGAGGAGCAGACCGAATTCGACGTCATACTGACCGCGATCGGTGACAAGAAGATCAATGTCATTAAGGAAGTGCGGGCGATCACCCAGCTTGGCCTGAAAGAGGCGAAGGATCTGGTTGAGGCGGCGCCGAAGCTGGTCAAAGAGGCGGTGAAGAAGGAAGAGGCGGAGAAGTTCAAGAAGCAGCTGGAGGAGGCCGGCGCCACCGTGGAGATCAAGTAGCGGGGACGACCTCTTGGTGCTTAACCAGCACGACACTATATGCGAGTGATGCGAGATGGTGGTGGGGCCTCCCGTCACCATCCGCCAGCAGATGCGTTCGTTAGCATGGGCCGAGCCGCGGCCGGGACCACGAGCGCATGACGACCGTCGGGCGGATGGCGCCGATAGCACGAAATCGGCTGCCACCGCTCATGGTGTCGAACCCTGATCCGCCCGCGCGCGGCGGTGGCGCGGATATGGGGCGAGCGGCCGATCCTGAAACGAGGGTGATCAATGCCGAGCAGCTTTACCGGGCGCAAGCGCGTACGCAAGAGCTTTGGCCGCATCGCAGCCGCGGTGCAAATGCCGAACCTGATCGAGGTGCAGAAGAGCTCCTATGATCAGTTTTTGCAGCGCGAGGTTCCGGTCGAGAAGCGCCAGGAGACCGGGCTTCAGGAAGTGTTCAAGTCCGTGTTTCCCATCAAGGATTTTTCGTCGCGCGGGACGCTTGAGTTCGTCAAGTACGAGTTCGAGGAACCGAAGTACGACGTCGAGGAGTGTCAGCAGCGCGGCATGACGTTCGCCGCGCCGCTCAAGGTGACCTTGCGGCTGGTTGTCTGGGACATTGACGAAGAGACGGGCGCTCGCTCGATCCGCGACATCAAAGAACAGGATGTCTACCTGGGCGACATGCCGTTGATGACCGATAACGGCACCTTTATCGTCAATGGCACCGAGCGTGTCATTGTCTCGCAGATGCACCGGTCTCCTGGGGTTTTCTTCGACCACGACAAGGGCAAGACGCACTCTTCGGGCAAATTCCTGTTTGCAGCACGGGTCATCCCCTACCGCGGATCGTGGCTGGACTTCGAGTTCGACGCCAAGGATCTTGTCTACGTGCGCATCGACCGTCGGCGCAAGCTGCCGGTCACGACGCTGTTCATGGCGCTGGACAGCGCGCTCGGTGAGCAGCTGCGGGCCGAACGGGCCGCCGAGGGGAGGGGCCTTGAGCCCGGCGAACTCACCGGCATGACGGCGGAGGAGATCCTCGACGTTTTTTATGATGACGTGACGTTTGAGCGCGACGGCGATGTCTGGCGTACGGCGTTCCATCCGGACCGGATGCGCGGCATCAAGCTCGCCGGCGATCTGATCGACGCCGTAACCGGCGAGCGGGTGGCGGAAGCGGGGACCAAGCTGACGCCGAAGCTGCTGCGGCAGCTGCAGGCGAAGGGACTTCGCGAGCAGCTGGTGCCGGACGAGGATCTGGCTGGCCGCTATATTGCCGAAGATCTGATCAACGAGCAGACCGGCGAAATCTATGTCGAGGCTGGCGAGGAAATCACCCTTGCCACCGTCGAACGGCTGAAGTCCGTCGGCGTGCAGACGGTGAAAACGCTGGCCATCGACCACCTGAACGTCGGCCCGTATATCCGCAACACCCTGGCGATCGATCGCAACTCGACACGGGAAGAGGCCCTGTTCGATATTTACCGCGTCATGCGGCCGGGCGAGCCGCCGACGCTGGAGACCGCGGAAGCGCTGTTCAAGGGCTTGTTTTTCGACTCCGAGCGCTATGATCTGTCGGCGGTCGGGCGGGTTAAGATGAACTCGCGGCTGATGTTGTCGACCGACGATAATGTCCGCACCCTGCGCAAGGAGGACATTCTCGCCGTCGTCAAGCTGCTGGTCGATCTGAAGGATGGCCGCGGCGAGATCGACGACATCGATCACCTCGGCAACCGGCGCGTTCGTTCCGTCGGCGAGTTGCTGGAAAATCAGTACCGCGTCGGCCTGCTGCGCATGGAGCGGGCCATCCGCGAGCGGATGAGCTCGGTGGATATCGACACGGTGATGCCGCAGGAGCTGATCAACGCCAAGCCGGCGGCGGCGGCGGTGCGCGAGTTCTTCGGCTCCTCCCAGCTCAGCCAGTTCATGGATCAGACCAATCCGCTGGCGGAGATCACCCACAAGCGGCGCCTGTCGGCGCTCGGCCCGGGCGGACTGACGCGGGAGCGGGCGGGATTTGAGGTGCGCGACGTGCACCCGACCCACTATGGGCGCATTTGCCCGATCGAGACGCCGGAAGGTCCGAACATCGGGCTGATCAATTCGCTGGCGACGTTCGCCCAGGTCAACCGCTACGGCTTCATCGAGACGCCCTACCGACGGGTTGTCGACGGCCGCGTCGCCGAGGATGTGATCTACATGTCGGCGATGGACGAGGGGCGCTACACCATCGCCCAGGCGAACGCGCCGCTCGACGCGGAGGGCCGCTTCGTTGAGGATCTGGTGAGCTGCCGCAAGGGCAACGACTTCATCTTGGCGCGGCCCAGCGACATCGACTACATCGACGTCTCGCCCAAGCAGTTGGTGTCGGTGGCGACGGCGCTGATCCCCTTCCTCGAAAACGATGACGCCAACCGCGCGCTGATGGGCTCCAACATGCAGCGTCAGGCGGTGCCGCTGATCCGCACCGAAGCGCCGCTCGTCGGCACCGGGATGGAGGCGGCGGTTGCCCGGGACTCGGGCGCGACCATCGTCGCCAAGCGCTCCGGTGTCGTCGATCAGGTGGACGCGACGCGCATCGTCGTCCGCGCCACCGAGGAGGCCAGCCATGCCAGCGCCGGCGTCGACATCTATAACCTGATGAAGTTCCAGCGTTCGAACCAGAACACCACGCTGCACCAGAGGCCGCTGGTGCGCGTCGGCGACGTTGTCGAAGCCGGCGACATCATCGCCGATGGGTCATCGACCGAGCTTGGCGAGCTGGCCTTGGGGCGCAACGCCCTCGTCGCCTTCATGCCGTGGCAGGGCTACAACTTCGAAGATTCGATCCTGATTTCCGAGCGAATGGTGCGCGACGACGTCTTTACCTCGATCCACATCGAGGAATTCGAGGTGATGGCGCGCGATACCAAGCTCGGTCAGGAGGAAATCACCCGCGATATTCCCAACGTCGGCGAGGAATCGCTGAAGAACCTCGACGAGGCCGGCATCGTTTACATCGGCGCCGAAGTCAAGCCGGGCGATATCCTCGTCGGCAAGGTGACGCCCAAGGGCGAAACGCCGATGACGCCAGAGGAAAAGCTGTTGCGGGCGATCTTCGGCGAAAAGGCCGCGGACGTGCGCGATACGTCCCTCAAGGTGCCGCCGGGAGTCTCCGGCACGGTGCTGGAGGTTCGCGTGTTCTCCCGCCGTGGCGTCGAGAAGGATGCCCGCGCGCTCGCGATCGAACGGGCCGAGATCGAACGGCTGGCCAAGGACCGCGACGACGAGCGGGCGATCCTGGAGCGCAGCTTCCATGGCCGGCTGAAGTCGCTGCTGCGCGGCCAGGCGGCGGTGAGCGGGCCGAAGGGCCTGGTGCGAGGCACCATCATCGACGATGCGGTGCTGAAGGACTACACGCCGGGGCAGTGGGCGCAGATCGTCGTCGAAGGCGATCCGGTGATGGAGGACGTCGAGGCGCTGCGGCGCTCCTTCGAGGAAAGCATCGATCGCATCGAGCAGCGCTTTGAGAACAAGGTCGAGAAGGTGCAGCGGGGTGACGACCTGCCGCCCGGCGTGATGAAGATGGTCAAGGTGTTCGTGGCGGTGAAGCGCAAGCTGCAACCGGGCGACAAGATGGCCGGCCGCCACGGCAACAAGGGGGTCATCTCGAAGATCGTGCCGGTGGAGGACATGCCGTTCCTCGCCGACGGCACATCGGTGGATATTGTGCTCAACCCGCTTGGCGTGCCGTCGCGGATGAACGTCGGCCAGATTCTGGAAACGCATCTCGGCTGGGCCTGTGCCGGCATCGGCCGGCAGATCGCCCAGGTGGTCGATGAGGTGCAGCGATCGGGTGACGTGGCCCGGCTGCGCGAGAAGCTGGAGGATGTTTACAGCCGTGAGCAGTTCGAGGCGGAAATCGCCGACCTGAACACCGAACAGTTGCTGGAATTGGGCGAGAACCTGCGGCCGGGGGTGCCCGTCGCCTCCCCGGTATTCGACGGGGCGCGCGAAGCCGACATCGTCGCCATGCTGGAAAAGGCGGGTCTCAATGGCTCGGGTCAGGTCATCCTGCACGATGGCCGGACCGGTGAGCCCTTCGATCGGCCGGTTACCGTTGGCTATATCTATATGCTGAAGCTCCACCACCTCGTCGACGACAAGATTCACGCTCGCTCGATTGGCCCCTACAGCCTCGTCACCCAACAGCCGCTGGGCGGCAAGGCGCAGTTTGGCGGCCAGCGGTTTGGTGAAATGGAAGTCTGGGCGCTGGAAGCGTACGGGGCCTCCTACACGCTGCAGGAAATGCTGACGGTCAAATCGGACGACGTGTCGGGCCGCACCAAGGTCTATGAGTCGATTGTCCGCGGCGACGATACGTTCGAGGCCGGCGTGCCGGAGTCCTTCAACGTTCTGGTGAAGGAACTGCAGTCGCTCGGTCTCAATGTCGAGCTGAACCTCGGGGGCTAGGTCATGAATGAGATTCTGAAGATCTTCGGACAGGTTGGCGGCACCCAGCGCTTCGACGAGATCAAGATCTCGATCGCCAGCCCCGAGCGCATCCGCTCATGGTCGTTCGGCGAGATCAAGAAGCCGGAAACGATCAATTACCGCACCTTCAAGCCGGAGCGGGACGGCCTGTTCTGCGCCCGTATCTTCGG
>JALOTH010000038.1 GCA_025458035.1 Rhodospirillales bacterium | reverse complement strand
GTCCTGTTCACCGAGCACGACATGGACGTGGTGTTCGCCCATGCCCGGCGCATCCTCGTGCTGCATCGCGGCCGCCTGCTCGCCGCCGGGACGCCGGAGGCGGTGCGCGCCGATCCCCGCGTCCGCGAGGTCTATCTCGGCGGCACGCTGCCGGTGACCACGCTGCCGGTGGCCACGCTGCCGGTGGCCACGCTGCCGGGGCCGGCGGCGGGCGGCGGCGCGGACCCTGTCGCTGACCGTCCGCCCGGGCGAGGTGGTGGCGCTGCTCGGCCGCAATGGCGCCGGCAAGTCGACGACGCTGAAGGCGGTTCTCGGCCTCGCCGGCCGGGTGCGCGGCACCATCCGCTTTCGCGGCGCCGACATCACCGGCCTGACCACCGGCGCCATCGTCCGGCGCGGCCTCGGCTACGTGCCGGAGGACCGGCGCATCTTCCCGTCGCTCACCGTCGCCGAAAACCTTGCGGTCGGCCGCCGCCGGCCGCCGCCGGACGCGCCGGCATGGAGCGAGGCGCGCATCCTCGCCCTGTTTCCGAACCTCGGTGAGCTGATGGACCGGTCCGCCGCTGAGATCAGCGGCGGTGAACAGCAGATGCTGGCGATCGCCCGCACGCTGATGGGCCATCCCCGGCTGATCATGCTGGACGAGCCGTCGGAGGGTCTGGCGCCGCGCATCGTCGAGCAATTGGCGGCGACCATCGTCGAGATGAAGACGCACGGACTGACCATCCTGCTGGCCGAACAGAACCTGCGCTTCGCGGCGCGCGTCGCCGATCGCGCCTGCGTCATCGAGCGCGGCCGTGTCCGGCACGAAGGCGCCGCCGCCGCCCTCATCACCGCCGATGACGGGCTGCCGGCCGGCCTCGCCATCTGAGCGGCCGCCGGCGCAAGCTGCCAGGGTTGGCGGCTCGACGCGGCGGTGCGCTTCGGTGATCATCGGGGGAGCCGCCGGCGGAACGCCCCCTGCCGATGATGCCGGATGACGACGAATGATGACGAATGATGACAGATGATGACGAATGACGACACGATCGCCGGCGGGGCACGCATGGTTGTTTATTTTCAACGGGATGCCGGGTGCGCATGGGCGGCGGATGACGACTTTTGACGACACCCTGACGACACCCTGACGACATTAATGACGACATTGGTGACGACATTGATGACGACATTGATGACGACGGGACGCGGCGGATTTGACGACGTCGGCGGTAGGCCGTAGCCCCGCTTCACGGTTCGACCGCCTCACGCTTCGAGGGCGCGGATCTCCGCCGTCGCCCGCCGCAGCCGCTCGGCGAGGCTGCGGCCCACCGCCAGCAGCAGCTTGGCGTAGATCGCCGGGTGCACCGCCGCCAGGGTGGCAAGGCCGCCGCCGTCCAGCTCGTGGCATTCGGCAGCGGTATCGGCGATGACGTCGGCGGTGCGCGTGCCGCCGCCGAACACCGAGAGCTCGCCGAAAGCGACGCCGGGCGCGAAGGCGGCGAGGCGGCGGGAGCGGCCGCCGTCGGGAAGCCGCAGCGAGACGACGGCGCTGCCGGAGGCGAGAAGGAACAACCGGTCGGCGGCGTCGCCCTCGCGGATGATCATCTCGCCGGGGGCGTAGCGGCGGAGCGTCAGCAGCGGCCGCAGCACCGCGAGGTCATCGGCATCGAAGTCGGCGAGAACATCCATCGCCGCCAGCGCCACCGTCGCATCGGCGGCCGCATCGCCGGCGGCGGCGGCGGCGATCAACTGGTTCTCGCACCACTCCAGCGCCGCGTCGGTATCCGGGAACGGCAGCGGCGCCGGCGGGCCGGGATCGGCGCCCATGGCGGCGCGAATGTCCTCGCTGAAGCCGGCGAGCAGCAGCGGCTTGCCGGCATCGCCGAACACCGCCCGCATCTGCGAGAGCAGCGACAGGGCGGTGGCATCGGCGCGGGCGACCCGCCGGCCATCGAGGATGAGGTAGGACAGCCGGCCGATGTCGGTGGTCAGGCGGCGGAACAGCTGCTCCATGGACGCGAAGTACAGGTCCCCCTGCAGTTCGTAGACGTGGATCTCGCCGCCCGCGCGCCGCAGGATGGCCTGCTCCCAGGCGCGCCGCTGCCGTTTCGAGGCCACCGTCCGCCCATCGTAGGCACGCCGCACCGCCGCCCCGGCGGTGGCGAAGGCATCGAAGATGTGCAGGTTGAAGCGGCGCGACAGCTCTTCGCAGACGAGCAGCCCGCGCACGCTGTTGCCCTGCGCGTCGAGCAGCGGCGAGAACACGCCGAGCCCCACCTGCCCCGGCAGCACGGCGATGATGCCGCCGCCGACGCCGCTTTTCGCCGGCAGTCCGACGCGGTAGATCCACTCGCCCGAATAGTCATACATGCCGCAGCTGGACATCACGCTCAGCACGTTCTTCACGTACTTCGGCGCCAGCGCCCGCTGGCCGGTCAGCGGATTGCCGCCATGGTTGGCGAGCGTCGCCGCCATCACCGCGAGGTCGCGGGCGGTCACCCGGATCGAGCATTGCCGGAAGTAAAGATCAAGGTGCTCGGCGATCGGCTCGGCGATCATGCCGGCGCTCAGTTGCAGGTGCGCGATCGCCCGGTTGCGGTGGCCGGTGTCGCGCTCGGAACGGAACACCGCCTCATCCACATCGAGGTCGCGGCCGGCGAAGCGGCTGAACATGGCGAGCACCCGGGCGAACCGCGCGTCGAGGCCCTCGCCCTTGATCATCGCCGCCGTGGCGATGGCGCCGGCGTTGACCATGGGATTGAACGGCCGGTTGCGCTTTTCGTCCATGACGATGGAGTTGAAGGCTTCGCCGGTGGGCTCGACGCCGACCCGCGCCATCACCGCCGCCTGGCCGTGGTCCTCCAGGGCCAGGCCGTAGACGAAGGGTTTGGAGATCGACTGAATGGTGAACGCCACCCCGGCGTCGCCCACCTCGTAGATCTCGCCGTCGGCGGTGACGAGGGCGATGCCGAAGTGGCCGGGATCGGCCTTCGCCAGTTCCGGGATGTAGGTGGCGACGGTACCCTCGCGGCGGTTGCGAAAGCGCGCATGCACTTCGGCAAGGCCGCTGGCGATGGGGAAGCGGGCGCCGTCGTCGGGCCGCCAGCGGGATGGCGTGGTCGTTTCGGTGTGGTCCATGCGTGTGTCCCTCAAGCCGCCGGCACACCGGCTGGCCGAACGTCCACGACCGCCGCGCCGATTCTGTCACCCTAGCAGTCTTGCTCAACAAACGTCCACACCGAACAGGTGCCCAAAAATTGGGCGATCCCGTCCCCGGCGAGACCCCGGCGGGTCCGGCCCGTCGCCCTCTGTGTCGCAGTTCATAGAGCGCGGCGGCCGATCGGGCGCACTATGCACGTCAGCGCGCGGTCACCGTCGTGGCGGTGCCGCAACCGGGGAAAAATGCTGGAGAGGTCGAACGGAAATGACCGACGTAACCGACGTGATGATCAATCGCTCTATCGGCGGCGGCCTGAGCCTTGCGCGGATCGTGCGCGGGCTGTCCCAGGTCGAGCTGGCGATGGCCACCGGCATCGCCGTAACGCGGCTGGCCTGCCTCGAGCGCGGCGAAACCGAATGCACCGCCCGCGAGCTCTATGCGGTGGCGCAGGTGCTCGGCGTGCCCGTCGATTACTTCTTCGAGGGTGCGGTTGCCGCACTGGCGAGCACCGGCCGCGAAACCGATGCGCCGACGATGGCGGGGGCATGAGCGAGCCCGCCAGGCTCGCCGCAACTGGTGATGGCGCGGTCGCCGGCGTCAGGGCGATCCGACCGGACGGCCGCCGAGGACGCGGCCGGCGATGGCATCGAGTTTCGCCAGCCGTTCCGGATCGCGCGCCGCCGGCGCGGTGATGATGGTGCCGTCAAGGGCGGTATGGCAGCCGCGATGACAGCGCTCCGTCCGTTCGCGCAGCTTCGGCACCAGCGCCCGCACCAGCGCCCGGGCTTTCGCGGCGTTCTCGTGCAGCACCTTGACGATGGTCTCGACGCTGACGTGATCATGGTCCGGGTGCCAGCAGTCGTAGTCGGTGATCATCGCCACCGACGCGTAGCAAAGCTCGGCCTCGCGCGCCAGCTTGGCCTCCGGCAGGTTGGTCATGCCGATGACATCGCACCCCCAGCTGCGATAGAGGTTGGACTCCGCCAGGGTGGAAAACTGTGGCCCCTCCATCACCAGGTAGGTGCCGCCGCGCACCACCGGCACCCCGGCCTCACCGGCCGCGGCCTCGATCGCGTCGCCGAGACGGCCGCAGACCGGATGGCCGAAGCCGACGTGGGCGACACAGCCCTCGCCGAAAAAGCTGCCGGCGCGCCCCGAGGTGCGGTCGATGAACTGATCGACGATGACGAAGGTGCCGGGCGCCAGCGGTTCCTTCAGCGAGCCGCAGGCCGATAACGAGACGATCTCGGTCACTCCGGCGCGCTTCAGCGCGTCGATATTGGCGCGGCCGTCGATATCCGATGGCGACAGGCGATGGCCGCGACCATGGCGCGGCAGGAACAGCACCTTCTGCCCGTCGAGAAAACCCAGCAGCGCCTCGTCCGACGGGCGTCCCCATGGCGAGCTGAGGGGCAGCCATTCGGCGCCGACCAGGCCGTCAATCTCGTAAAGGCCGCTGCCGCCGATCACGCCGACGACGGGCGGCAGCCCCGGGCCGGCGGCGCCGGTTTTGGTCGTCCCCTTCGGCGTCACAGCGTCCTCACCATCAGGTTGGCGGTCTTCGGGCACAATGCAGCAAACTCCTCGGTTGCGGCGATCGCCGGCGGCGCTTGCGCGCGATCGGCATGCTGAAAGCCGAGCTTGCCGAAGAACCCCGCCGCCGTTTCCGTCAGCAGCCAGACGCGCTGGATGCCGACCTCGAAGGCGATTTCAAGCAGGGCCTCGACCATCATCCGGCCATATCCCTTGCCGCGCGCCGCCCGAAAGACCACCGCCGAGCGCAGCAGCGCCTCGATCCCGTAGATTTCGAGGCCGACGTAGCCGACGATGCCATCGTCGACGACGGCACAGAAAAACCGCTTGTCGGCGCCCATCAGGTCCGCGTGCGGCAGGGCCGCGTCGTGGAGCGTCGCCGCCAGTTCACCCACGTTTTCGTTCGGCAGCGCTTCGAGAATCAGGGCCGCCAACTCGGTGATCCCGGGGTCCGTCTTTCGCCGCTTGCCCGTGTGCGGGGGGAGGCAACGTCCCCCGCGGGGCTGCGTCAACGGTGTAACGCGTAGCACGATTTCCCCTAACAGGGAAAGACGGCGATGACGGCGCGGCGGCGAGGGGGGCCGTTAACCCGGCCCTAACGGTGGGCGCCTACGCTGACCGGACGCGATCAGCGACTGCCGCAACCCCTGCCGGACCTGCCGAAAATGGACGGAACCCTGACCACCGCCAGCCTGAACACCGAGCTGTTCGAACATGGCCTGAAAAAGATGCTGTTCGGCGGCATCGCCCACGCGGTGACCACCAAGGAGTTGTACCTGAACGGGGAGGACATCGAAGCGGTCGATGCGCTGCGCGAGCGCGCCGTGCGCTTCGTCGACGATCAGTTCGAGTACATGGTGCGCAACGCGCGAACGCGCGCCCGCAACCAGCAGTTTTTCGCCGACTACGATTGCAAGGTGGTCTCGCTCGGCATCGACTGCCTGTCGCGGACGATCCCGACCCGCTGGGGCCTGAAACCGCCGAAGGCGCTCGGCGAGCGCACCCATCCGTTCGACCTCGCCGTCCACCCCTACGACACGCTGTGCGCCGTGCTCACGGAGGATTTCGCCAGCTATCTCGACACGGCGCAGCTGGCGATGAGCCCGCGCCACTACGTCGTTCACAAGAAGCTGAAAATCCACTTCAATCACGAAATCGGCGAGGTGTTCTCAGATAACGGCTACGCCCATTTCGTCGAATGCTACCGGCGCCGCATCGCGCATTTCCGCGAGGACATCGCCAACAACCCGGTGCTGTTCATTCTGCACCTCACCAGCAACCGCGTGCCGACGGAGCTCGCGGAGATCCTCAGCCGTCGGCTGGCCCGCGACGACTGGCGGCTGCTGGTGATCAACACCTCCGATGCACCCTATGACGACGCGGCGCTCGCGGCGGCATCGCCGATGATGCGCCTGCACCACGTACCCTATCCGTATGCCGACTACGTCTGGCACACGGTTCCCCATTTCACCACCCCCGGCGGGCAGACCTTCGAGCGGCGCATCGTCTGCGCCGTCCATCAGGCGATCGTCGAGAGCTTCCAGCGGCGCGGCTGACGGGGCTGCGCGCGCCGCCCTGCCGCGGCGAACGACGGCGAACCGGTTACGGCTCGACCCAGAACACGGCGATGCCGACGACGACGGCGAGGCCGAACAGCGGCAGGATCATCTCCGCGACGATTTCCCGGCCGGTCCACCGGGACGGGCGCGGTTGCATGGCCGGCAAGTCCGCCTCGGCAGCGCTCAAGCCTCCCGCCGCCGCTGGGGGCGATCCGACGGCGACATCATCGCCGAAACCGCCAGCCGGCTTCGGTCCACGGGGGATCCCCATCCTCGCAACCTCCAACGCACGCGGACCCTGACGATCCGGTCGTTCCTACCCCAATGTGGGCCGTTAGCGGCCTCAATCGGCTTAAGGCGTGATCCCGCCGCGCGGCGATCGTGCCGGTGTATACATCAGCGTTGCGTCAATACTATGACCCAACCGGGTAGTTTCCGGATCACCGGCGCGGGCCGCCGCCGGGGCAGCGGCGCGGCCTCTACTCGGTGAGACGTGCCGGCTGGCCGGCGACGACGAACACGAGCTTGCCGGGGTCGACCAGGCTGGCCGCCAAGGTGTTGGCATCGTTGAGGGTTACGGCGGCGATCAAGGCGTTGCGGCGATCCAGCCAGTCAATGCCAAGGTCTTGCAGCTGCATCGAAACGAGGATGCCGGCGAGCCGGCCGGTGGAGGTCAGCCGCAGCGGAAAGGAACCGATGAGATAGGTCTTGGCGTCGTCCAGTTCGGCCTGCGTCAGGCCGCCCGATTGCAACCGCTGCCATTGGTCGCGAATCACCGTGAGCGTCTCCGCCACCCGTTCGTTGGCGGTCCCGGCGCCGCCGGCCCAGAGGGCGCCATGCCGGTACGGCAGCGGATTGGTGTAAATCGAATAGGCGAGCCCCCGCTTTTCGCGCACCTCGGTGAACAGGCGGGAATTCAGCCCGCTGCCGCCGAGGACCTGGTTGACGACGGTGAGCGCGTAAAACCGCGGATCGTCGCGGAGCAGGCCGGGCTGTCCGAACATGACGCTGCTTTGCCGCGCCGGCACGTCGACGATCGCCAGCGTTCCGCTCGCCGCGGGAACCGCCCTGGCGATCTCGGCGGCGGCGGCCGCTGCCGGCAGGGCACCGAAGGTCCGCGCCAGCAGCGGCGCCAGTTGCGCGGCGGTGATGTCGCCGGCGACGCCAATGACCAGCGCCGACCGGGCAAGCCGGGCGGAGGCGAATGCGGCGATGTCGCCGCGGGTGACGGCCGCCAGGGTCTCCGGCGTTCCATCGACGGGCCGGCCGTAGGGATGATCCGGGAACATCGCACCGAAGAAGCGCCGGTTCGCCACGTCGTCGGGGTCCGCCGCCCGGCGCTTGAGGCTTGCCAGCATCTGACTGCGCACCCGCTCGATCGCCTCGGCATCGAAGCGCGGCCGGGTCAGCGCCAGCGCCAGCAAGGCCAGCGCCTCGTCACGGTGCTCCGACAACGTGCGCAGGCTGACGGTGAGCGTGTCCTGGTCGGCGCTGAAGCGGATATCGGCGGCGATGTCCTCGAGCCGTCCCTGGAACGCCGCCGCGTCGAGTTCGCCGGCCCCCTCCCCCAGCAGCGCCATCGTCATCGCCGCGAGGCCGAGCCGGTCCGCGGGTTCCAGCGCGGCGCCGCCGCGGAAGGCGAGGCTGACGGCAATGACCGGCTGGCTGCGATCTTCGATCAACCAGGCTTCGACGCCCTCGCCGCTGACCCGCTGCACCGGCACCGCCGCCGCCGGTGCGATCGCCGCCAGCAACAGCAACACGCCGGCGCACACCGCCCGCGCGCCGCGCCGCCCGATGGTGACGAGGGCGGCGGTCATTGCCCGGCCTCGGCGACGCTGCCCGGCCGCGGCAACAGCACCGCCGTCACCGATTGTCCGGCGGTCAGCACCGCCCGCGCTGCCGCATCGATGTCCGCTTTGGTGACGGCGGCGATCCGCTCCGGCCATTGCTCGACCGCATCGATCCCGGCGCCGACGGCGGCGGCCTCGCCGAGCAGCCGCGCGCCGGTGGTCAGCGAATCGCGGGCGTACACCGCCTCCGCCAGCATGCGCCGCTTGGCCCGCTCGATCTCCGCCTCGTCAACGCCATCGGCCAACAGTCGCGCAAGGCTCGTCTCCACCGCCGCCTCGATGGTTTCGACGGCGATCCCCGGGCGCGGAGCGGCGGCGACGACGAAACGGGAGGCGCCACGGCGCATCGGGTCGTAGCCGGCGGAGGCGGAGACGGCGAGTTCCGCGTCCTGCACCAGTTCGCGATAGAGCCGGCTGGTCCGGCCGCCGCCCAGGATCTCCGCCAGCAGTTGCAGGGCGTGGGCGTGTTCGGCGCCGGCCGTCCGGTAACCGGGGGCGAGATAGCCGCGGTTCCACGCGGGCTGGCGCACCCGTTCGTCGGCGAGCGCCAGCCGCCGCGCCGCCCGCTGCGGCGGTTCCACCAGCTCCACGTGCGCCGGCACCGGCTTCGCCGCGATCCGCCCATAGGTTCGCTCGGCGAGTACGCGCACCTCGTCGGCGGCGATGTCGCCGGCGACGACGAGAACGGCGTTCGCCGGATGATACCAGCGCTGATAGAACGCCCGGATTGCCTCGGGGGTCAGGCCGCGAATTTCGTGTTCCCAGCCGATGATCGGCCGCTTGTAGTTGCTGTTGAAGTATTGCGTCGCCGCCGCCTGTTCGGCGAGCAGGGCGGCGGGATCGTTGTCGACCCGTGACAGCCGTTCCTCCAGCACCACCTGGATTTCCGGGGCCACTTCGTCCGCCGTGACCTTGAGGCCGGTCATGCGGTCGGCTTCCAGTTCCATCATCAGCCCCAGATGCTCGCGCGCCACGTTCTGGTAGAACGCCGTGTAGTCGTGGCCGGTAAACGCGTTCTCCTGCCCGCCGTGGCGTGCGACGATGGCGGAGAACTCGCCGCTCGCCCGCGTCGCCGTGCCCTTGAACATCAGGTGTTCCAGCAGGTGGGCGATGCCCGACTGGCCTTGCGGCTCGTCGATCGCGCCCACCTTGTACCAGACCATGTGGGTGACGACGGGCGCCCGCCGGTTCTCGATGACGAAGACCTGCATGCCGTTGGCGAGGCTGAAGGAGGCCGGGTTGAAGACGCCGGCGCCGGCGGCGCGGCTGGCGAGGGCGATGACGACGATCAGGGCGAACAGCAGTCCGCCGTGGCGGCGAAGCAAGGGGCGCATGTCCTTCTCAACGATCGTTGACGATGGCCTTACGTGGGGGCGGAGCGGCATCACCAGCAAGGGCAGGGCGGTTTTCAACCGCGCCCATCGGTCGATGACCCCTTTTCCGGCCGCGCCCTATGCCGCTACACCGATGACCGGGAAGCTCGGTGAGAGCGTCCGACAGAGATGGTAGGGCGGTGATGGGCCTGCACGAGCACTGGCTGACCGTCGACGGCCACCGCTACGAGGTGGCGGCGCTCACCCCTCCCGGCGTGATGGCGGACGCGCCGGTTCTCGTGTTTCTGCACGAGGGGCTTGGGTGCGTCGCGTTGTGGCGGGACTTTCCGGCGCGTCTCGCAGCACGCACCGGCCTTCCCGCCTTCCTCTACAGCCGGCTCGGCTATGGCCGCTCCGATCCGGGGGCGCGCCCCTTGCCCCTCGACTATCACACGCCGGAAGCTTTGGCCGTGCTGCCGGCCATCCTGCGGACGGCGGGCATCGCCCGGCCGATCCTGATCGGTCACTCCGATGGTGGGACCATCGCCCTGCTCAACGCCGCCGCCCACATCACGCCGCCGCCCCTTGCCATCGTTACGCTCGCCGCGCACGTCTTCAACGAGGAGATCACCATCGCCGGCATCGAACGCACCAAGGAAGCCTTCGCGACCGCCGGCCTCCGCGACCGGCTCCGCCGCTACCACGGCGAGAATGTCGACGGCGCCTTCCATGGCTGGTGCGATGCCTGGCTCGACCCGGCGTTTCGCGACTGGAACATCGAGGCGGCGCTGCCAGCCATCGCCTGTCCCGTCCTGGTCATGCAGGGCGAAGCCGATCCCTATGGCTCGCCGCGGCAAGTGGCGGCGATCTGCGCCGGGGCGGCTGGCCATGCCGAACCCGCCTTGCTCCCCGGCCTTGGCCACGCGCCCCATCTCGAAGCGCCGGAAGAGGTGGCCCGGCGAATCGCGGATTTTCTCGCCCGCCAGCGCGTCATCGGTGCCCGGTGAGCCGGCCTGACCGCCCGAAAAGCCCTTGCGCGGCAAACGCCGGCGGGCTAGCGATCAGCCGGCGCGCGATGATCGGCGGACCTGCGGCGGGGAGCGGACGATGATCGGCCTCCGGCGGCGGCCCCGCCGACGTTTGCAGCGGCGGCAACCGGGCGATGAGTGCCCACCAGAGTGATGAGCCAGTTTCGATCCATCTCGGTGTTCTGCGGCTCGAAGTCCGGCGACGATCCGGCGTTCCGCGAAGCGGCGATCCGCTTAGGGATCGACATGGCGAGACGCGGCCGGCGCCTGATCTACGGCGGCGGCTCGATCGGACTGATGGGAATCCTCGCCGACGCCGTTCTCGCCGCTGGCGGTGACGTGATCGGGGTCATTCCCGACTTCCTGATCCGGCATGAGGTCGGCCATCGGCGGCTGACCGAAATGGTCATCACCGGCAGCATGCATGACCGCAAGCGCCGCATGTTCGAACTCTCGGACGGCTTCGTGGTGCTGCCGGGCGGCCTCGGCACCCTCGACGAAACGATCGAGATCCTGACCTGGAAACAGCTGCGCCTGCATGACCGGCCCGTCGTCATCCTCGATGTCAACGGCTACTGGCAGCCGCTGCTCGGCCTGATGCGGTCGGTGATCGGGCAGGGCTTTGCCCACCCGGCGATCGCCGACCTCTACACCGTCGTTGACGACGCCGATGCGGTGCTGGCGGCGTTGGAGGTGGCACCGACGGTGACGGCGGAGGTGCTGACCAGCCACTTATAGCGCACCCGCCCGGTCCGTTCGCTGGCGCGGCGCGGGTGCGCGGGGTGGTCCGCTGGCCGGTGGTTCCTTGGGGCGCCACCTGCTATCAGTAACTGTCGCTCGCTGGTCATGGGGCGGGCGGCCAACGGCGTGAAGGGGATCGCCCGTACGGTGTTCTGGGAAATCGGCGTTATCGTCCTGCTGGTTCTGATCAACGGCTTTTTCGCCTTGTCGGAACTGGCGATCGTCTCGTCTCGCCGCCCCCGGCTCCTGACCTTCGTCGAGGAAAGGCGGCGCGGCGCGGTGAGGGCCCTCGCCCTGCATGACAACCCGAGCCGCTTTCTGTCGACGGTGCAGGTCGGCATCACTCTCGTCGGCATCCTCGCCGGCGCCTACAGCGGCGCCACCGTTGCCGCGTCGTTCAAGACCCATCTCATCGCCGCCGGCGTCTCCGCCGAACTCGCCCAACCGCTCGCCTTCGGCATCGTCGTCCTCGCCACTACCTACCTGTCGTTGATCATCGGCGAACTGGTGCCGAAGCAGGTGGCGTTGAACAATGCCGAAGTCATCGCCTTGGCGGTGGCACCGCCGATGACGTGGATCTCGCTCGCCGCATCGCCGTTGGTCTGGTTTCTTGAGATCTCGACGCGGACGGTGCTGCGCCTACTCGGGTTGCCGGGCAAGCGGCTGTGGACGGTGACCGAGGAGGAAGTGAAAACGATGATCGCCGAGGGCACCGAGGCGGGTGTCTTCGAAGTCGTCGAGCGTGACATGATCGACAGCGTGCTGCGGCTTGCCGACCGGCCGGTGCGCTCGATCATGACGCCGCGTTTCGAAGTGGTCTGGCTCGATCCATCCGATCCGCCGGAACTCATCCGCGAACGCATCGCCCAGTCGGGTCATTCCCGTTTCCCCGTCGGCCGCGGCAGTGTCGAGGCGATCGAAGGCGTCGTCCGCGCCAAGGACCTGCTCGATCTGTCGATGCGTGGCGAGCCCTTCGATCTGACGGCGTGCATCCGCACGCCGTCATTCGTCCACGATGGCGTGCAGGTGCTGAAGCTGCTGGAGGTGTTCCGCTCCTCGCCGGTGCACATGGCGATCGTCGTCGATGAATACGGCACCTTCGAAGGGGTCGTCACGCCGACCGACATCCTTGCCGCCATCACCGGCGAGTTTCCCGAGATCGGCGGCGAAACGGAACCCAGCGCCGTGCAGCGGGCCGACGGCTCCTGGCTGCTGGATGGCATGATCGGCATCAATGACGTGGAAAAGCTGCTGGCGCGCAAGGGCCTGCAGGGCGAGGGCGACTACCACACCCTCGCCGGCTTCGTCCTCTGGCAACTCGGCCACCTGCCGCAGATCGGCGAAATCTTCCAATGGAACGGCCTGTCGTTCGAGGTCGTCGACATGGACGGCCGGCGCATCGACCGGATCCTGGTCTCCGTCATCCCGTCTGCCGCGGAGGACGGCGACGAGACATGACCCGACCCCACCACCCCGGCGCAGGCGCGGCCCGGCCACGCCCGCGCCGCCGGGACGGCACATCCATCAACCGCGAGCGAAAGCGACCAGATGTCGTTGCAGTTGCGGCAGCGACAGGTGGATCAGGTCCTTGCCCAGTTGCGCGACGATGCGCGCGCGCGATTTCGGCTGGAGCATCGCCCGCAGCCGGCCCAACGCCGACGGCGGTGCGACGAGGATGAGGCGATCGAAGCGGTTGGCCTCCGCCGCAGCGTCGATGAAAGTGGCGATATCGCGCGCGAAGATCACTTTCTCGTGTTGGCGCCGTTCGTGCTTGGGCGTGTAGCTGTGGGCGCCGGGCCCGCGGTCGGCGAAGGCGCCGGGCCGGTCACTGATGAACCTGCGGTTGGGCGCATGCGGGGCCGCGAACTCAAAGGGCTGGGTGGGTTTGAGGGCGCCGTCCGCGACGGTAGCGATGCGGGCATGCGCGCCGTCGGCGACGACGATCCAGGTTCTTTTCGGCGTCATCGGCTCTCTCCAAAGTGGCTCGCAACCGCCAGGGCAATCCCCTAGCGAACTTATAAGTATACACCCGACGCGCTGCCGCCGCACGCCTCGGCCGACAGGGCGCAGACCCCGCCACCTCGCGGCCTTGGCAAGCGGGACCGGCGTTCTATGATACGGGTCCAACAGGCAGCGGAGGCAGCATGACCATCGGCGAAGCGCTGGCGTTTGACGACGTGCTCCTGATCCCGGCCGCCTCCACGGTGCTGCCCAGCGACGCTGATACGCGCACGCGGCTGACCCGTCGGCTCAGCCTCGCCATTCCGCTCGTTTCGGCGGCGATGGACACGGTGACCGAGAGCGGCCTTGCCATCGCCATGGCCGAGGCGGGCGGCATCGGCGTCATCCACAAGAACATGTCGCCAGAGCGGCAGTCGGTGGAGGTGCGCAAGGTCAAGAAGTTCGAGTCCGGCATGGTGGTGGACCCGATGACGATCGCCCCGGATGCCGTGCTCGCCGACGCGCTGGCGTTGATGCGCGCCCACAACTTCTCGGGGCTGCCGGTCGTCGAGCCCTCGACCGGCCGCCTCGTCGGCATCCTCACCCATCGCGACGTTCGCTTCGCTGACAATCCGGAGCAGCCCATCCGCGAGTTGATGACCGGCAATACCGCGGACCGCCCGCTGATCACCGTGCGCAACGGTGTCGAACGGGAGGAAGCGAAGCGGCTGCTGCACAAGCATCGGATCGAAAAGCTGCTGGTCGTCGACGATGATTATCGCTGCATCGGCCTCGTCACCGTCAAGGATATCGAAAAGGCGGAGCGCAGTCCGCACGCCAGCAAGGATGAACAAGGCCGATTGCGCGTCGGCGCCGCCACCGGGGTTGGCGAGGCGGGGCTGAAGCGGGCGGCGGTGCTGATCGAGGCGGGTGCGGACATCGTTGTCGTCGATACCGCGCACGGCCACTCGGCGGGCGTCCTCGATACCGTGTCGCGGATCAAGACGTTGAGCAACTCGGTGCAGGTGGTGGCCGGCAACATTGCTACCGCGGAGGGCGCGGCGGCGTTGATCGATGCCGGTGCCGATGCGGTGAAGGTGGGGATCGGTCCCGGCTCCATCTGCACGACGCGGATCGTCGCCGGTGTCGGCATGCCGCAGTTCTCGGCGGTGCTGGAGGTGGCCGCGGTGTGCCGCCAACGCGACGTGCCGCTGATTGCCGATGGCGGGATCCGCTACTCCGGAGATCTGGCAAAGGCGATCGCCGCCGGCGCCGATTGCGCGATGATCGGATCGCTACTGGCCGGCACCGATGAAAGCCCGGGGGATGTGTTCCTGTATCAAGGCCGGTCGTACAAGGCTTATCGGGGGATGGGATCGCTCGGCGCGATGGCGCGCGGCTCCGCCGACCGCTACTTCCAGCAGGAAGTTTCGAGCGCCCTGAAAATGGTGCCGGAAGGCGTCGAAGGCCGCGTGCCCTATAAAGGGCCCGTTGGCAATGTGATCCACCAGCTGGTCGGCGGACTGCGCGCGGCAATGGGATACACCGGCAACCGAACCATTGGCGAAATGCAGACGCGATGCCGCTTCCGCCGGACAACGATGGCCGGCCTCAGGGAAAGCCACATCCACGATGTGACGATTACGCGGGAAGCCCCCAACTACAATCAGCCGGAATAACCGGGTGCCACCCGCCGAGCCCTCCCAACGCCCCGCCCCTGAGCGCAGCCGGTCGGCGTTGGCTCGATGGCGGGTGCCGGTCAGCCAAGGCCGGAGGTGTCGCGCTGGCCGCTGCTGGTCTTGATGTACGCAACGGCACAGTGCCTGGCGCAGTACGGCTTGCCGGCGACGACGGCCTCGCCACAGAAGTGAAAGGAGTCCTCGCCGGGATTGCCCACGGGCCATGAGCACATGCTGGAACTCAGGCTGTCGAGGCGAATGAGCCGCGCCGGCTCGATCTCGACCTTCTGCGAGGGGCGGCGCTTCGTCAAGCCGAGCCGGTGAACCTTGCCGATCACGGCATTCTTGGTGATGCCGAGGCGGCGGCCGATTTCACTGGTTGGCAGGCTTTCGTTCCACAGGGCGATGAGTGCGGCAATGCGCTCTGGCGTCCACTCGATCGTCGACATTTCTGCCCACCGCTCTTTTGCTGTTGCGTCCGGCTTCGCCGTTCGGTCGGCGACCCGATGTGTTGGGGCCCCAACCGCCGGCGGACGCAACTTATAGAGGGTCATTGGGCTGCTGTCGACCACATATAGAGTTATCCACAACATTTTGTCATGGACACCCCTTAGCAACAGACTGGTGGTTTCGAAACGATGTGGCCCGACGGCCATGGCATCGGGCGGGGGTCAAAAATCAAAGCCGCCGCCCGGGGTGATCACCGTCTGCATGCCATGCCAGCGCCTCGAAGATGGACGCATCTCAGCGCTTTCGAACCGCGGCAGGCGGACCGGCTCGCTCAGCAGGCAGCCGGCAACCGTATCAAGGCCATCGTCGTCGCCCGCTCGGCTTGGCCGCCATTCCCGCATTTCACGGATGAACGGCGTCTGCCAGACGCTGTCGTGGGCATACAGGCGGCCCGCCGCCATCACCGCGTCAAAGGCATCGACGATCCGCAGATCCTTGCTCCGGGTCGAGACGTGTTCGACGACGGCGCAGCGGAGACCGGCGCGGCGCAGTTCACAGCGCAGCAGGCTCGGCAGAAACCGGCCAAGCCCGTTGGTTTCGACGGTCACCGACGGCAGGTGGAGATCGGCGACGAAGCGGCAGACGTGACGGCACAGTTGCGTCGCCTCGTCCACCTGCTCGCGGACGTGCGGATCATGACACAGATAAGCGACGCGGTGCAGGCGAAGGTTCCCGACGTCGTCGGTGAACACAACGGCGATGACGCTGGCATCGCCCCGATCAACGGAACCGAACGACGGATCCCACCAGCAGGACGCGGAAACGAGGCGCCGTTCGCCCAGCGACAGGGTGGCAACACCGTTGCCCTCGACATAGGACAGCTCCTCGCCATAGCGGTGCAGGCGATCGGGATCGAGCCGGCATTCCGTGATGTTGGAGGGCCGCAACAGCATCTGGCTGGCAAACTTGGCGGGACCCGTGTCGCGGCGCAGGGCTTCGATGTGTTCGGGTGGAAACCGCTCTGGCCAGGCGCTACGCCCCCGTTCGTCAATGAGAGGGATCTCAAGACGCTCAAAGCCGCCGAGATACGGGCGGCTTTCGCCGATCTCCCGCCGGGCTTCATCCGCATAAATGGAGTAATAGGTGTGCGGCGTGCCGATAAAGACCTGCTGGCCACCCGGTACGAGGACGTAGGCGATTTCGTCGAGGCGGGCGCGTAAGTCCTCTCGCTTGGCCGCGGTATCGCAGGTGTTCGGGACTTCGACATCGTCGCAGATGACGAGGTCGGCGCGCAGGCCCGTGATGTTTGATGCGATCCCTTTTGCCGCCATCGACGGATCGCGGAGGGCGGAAAGCCGACGAACGGTGAATTGGTCCGCAGCCCACTGCTCGGGTCGGGTCGGCAGCAAACCACTGGTCAGGGGATGGCGCTCAATGATCCGGCGCACCTGCCGAACCATCGCCTTTGCCAGCAAAAACTCGCCCGACAAAGTGAGAACCCGCAGTTCCGGATTGTTATACAATCGCCATGCTGCGTAAAGCGCGACCAGCGTCGACTTTCCGGAGTTTCGAAACGATAGCAGAAGTAACCGCGGGCGTTGGCGGCGATAACAGTCGTCAAACCAGGTTCCAATCCTGGCGTGGACCCGCGGCGTCGCCAGGTTCTGCGAACGATTCCAGATCCAGACGAATTCCGGAAAACTCGCGGTTCTCGACATGGCGCTCGCTACGCCGCCGCGCCGTCAGGCAGGCACGGTCTGCGAACGGGCGGTCGACACGGCTGTCGCCGCCTTGCCGGTGAGGTGGTTCCGGTGAACATCCGGGACCTCCCCGTAGCGCGTCATCACGCCCCCCGGACCGCCGAGATGTCGCGGCCGAATTCGGCGCCGGCGGCGCGCGAGCGCTCGGCCCACTGCGTTGCCGTCAGTTGCCCGCGGTGCGCCTCGCTGGCGCCGAGGTTGGCCGCCAGTTCGTAGTTGGCGTAGCGATAGAAGCCCGATGCGCCGCCGTCGCTCGCCCAGGCATCGGCGCTTTCCGCCGGATAGAGGGCGGTGTCCGCAAACGCCGGCGCCTTGCCGACGGCGATGAAGCCGCGGATCACCGGCCGGGCCGGATCGTAGGCATCGGTGAGCACCCACGGATCGAAGCTCGACCCGCCGGCCTTGGAGTTGCCGAGCATCGCGCTCGCCACGAACGCCGGCGCGCGGCCAGCCCCCCCCGCCTTCAGCAGACGCACGGCGCCGTCCCAGCCACCCCACGCCGTTCGCGTCAGCCGCGGCGAGACGACCATCATGTCGTCGATGGCGACGGACGGCCAGGCGGGCAATCGCACGCCGTTATTCGGCATCGCCCACAGCGTGAAGTAGAGCTTGGCCCGGTCCTGCGCCGTTGCGTCGAGCCACTGCCAGGCGGCGCCGTCCCAGCGCTTGGCGCCATAACCATCGGCGGCGCCGTCGACGCAGCCGAAAGCGCGATAATACTCCGTCGCGTGGATCTCCGGCGCCCCGATCACCAGCCAGTAATCGGTGTTCGCCGACAGCGTCAGCCCGATCGGCGGCACGAGATAGGCAGCGCCGCCCGACTGATCGTTGACCCAGCGGACGAAGGCGCCGACGACATCCTCATTGGGAAGGAAGCTGGCGACGAGGGCGCCGGGGGAACCGCCCTGATCGGCATGGATCGCCACCGGCATGTGTGTCGCGCCGAGGGCGTTGTTGTGCCGGGTCATCCACAGCTGCAGCGCCGCCACCGTCAGGCCCACCGGTGGGCGGAACCGCTGCGCCAGCTTCGTCCGCGCCGCCGCGTCGCCGAGGGCGAAGACATGCGCGGCAAAGTCGGACGCAGGGGCATGCCCGAGCGTGGCCAGGGTGAAATAGGGAGAAAAATCGGCATCCTCCGCCGTCCACGCCGGCGTCACCGCGGTGCGCAGGTCCGCCGACGGAAATGCGGGATAGCGTCCACCCCACCAGCCGGACCACTGGTAGTAAGCGCTCGCCGAGGCCGTCGCCACGGTGAGAACGAGCCAGTGCTTGACCCCGGCGGCGAGACTGCCCGATCCGCTCAGCGTCACCGCCAGCGCCGCCCCGCCAGCCGCCGCCGACACCGCGGCCTGACCGATGGTGGCGGCGTAGGCCGGTGCCGCCAGCGCGTCGGCCGGCGTGGCGCCGGCGCCGATGGTCACCGTAATGTCGCCCGGGGTGCCCACCTTGCGCAGCCACAGCGACAGCGCGCCGGCGGCGAGGAGGCTGGCGGACGCGATCGGCGCACTGGGCGTGAAGGCAACGGCGAGGCCGGTGACGCTTTTCGCCACGGTGCCTTCGAGAAAGCCAAGGCGCGAGGCGCCGGGCCGGCGCCGCTGCTCGACACCCGCCCGTTGCGGCTTGAGCGGCCGGTCCGGATGGTTGCGGTCGTAGACGTGAAAGGACCAGAGCCCCGGTTCCGATGAGCCGCCAAGATGCAGTCCCGGGGCGTAGAGGGAGGCAAACCCGCGCACGCGCACGCCGCGGCGGCCGTCGAGCCCCGCCAGTGCCGGGAACGGCCGCAGCGCGATCGCCGGCGCGCCGTAGGGCCAGCCGCGGACCATTACCCCGTAGATATCCAGATCCACCGGGCCCGGGTTGTTTTCGAAGGCAATGCCGTACTCGCCGGACGTTGCCCGTTCGTTGCCGGACACGTGGCGGTGCTGATCTTCGGACCAGTAGTTGCGGATGCTGCCGGTCAGCCCGTCGTAGGTCCGTGCCTCGCTCCAGAACACCCGGTCCTCGCCGGCGATGTCGGGACGATGCACCGGGCACATCACCGAGCCGGTCGCATAGGTGTGAGCGAGGCCGCCGAACCAGATGCACAGATCGGCGGTCGCTTTCGCCTGGACGTTTTCGATGTGCACGTCGCGGCTGGATTGAAGGCCGATCGAATGGGCGTCGCCGTTGGGGCTGGTCAGGTTGACCGCGTCCCACAGCGACGAGGCGTTGAAGACGCTGACATCCGACAGCCGCGACTGGGTGAACAGATTGTCGCGGAAGTGGTGGCTGTAGGACAGATGCGGCGGGTCGTAGGACGGTGGCGCGGTGCGCAGAAACACATACGGCCCCGTCGCCGGCATGTTCCAATAGGTCACCCGATCGATGATGATGCTGTGCCCCAGCATCATCGGCGAGCCGGCCGGCTGCTGCAGCGTCGACCGGTACATCCACACGCGCTCGATGTTGTGTTTGTTGTTCTCGCTGTAGGCGCCATGCAGGCCGTTCAACAGATACCCGGCGAACAGCGTATGCATGTCGGCGATGACCAGGTCGGACAGGCGCTCCTCCGACGTGCGCGGCACGATGTCGACGGCGCTGGTCAGCGCGCTGTCGGCGCCATACCAGGACCTTACCGCCGGGTCCGCTTCGCCGGCGAGGTGGACCAGCCACACATCGGAGGTGATGGTGAACGATGCCGCCGCCGTGACCGTCGCCGTCTCGCCGTAGAGTTGCGGCAGATAGACGTCGCTGCCGTGCGCCCAGGCGGACATGTGGCGGATATTCGGCTTCGCCAGATCCTCGTACCAGACACGCATGTCGTCGACATAGACGCGCCAGTTGGTGGCGGCGCCCGATCCGGCCGCGGCGACGACGCCGACGTCGGTCACGCTCAGCGGTCCCGTGCCGGCGGCACCGCTCGCGATCTCGACGCCATCCAGCCAGACCCACCAGTCGCCGCGGTCGGCATCGAATGCCGCTTCCAGCGTATACACCGTATCGAGGGCGATCGTGGCACTGGCCGCGGCCGAGCTGGTGGACGTATTGGCGCCGATCCGATAGCTGGCGCCGGACCGCGACAGCCACAGACCGAAGGTCTCGCCGCTCGCCGCGTTCTTCGCCAGCTCGAGGCGCAGGCTGCCGCCGTCGGCGACGCTGCTGGCGCCGTCGACGCGAAGCCGCAGCCTCACCTGCACCGCCTTCTGCGACTGGCCGGTCTTCCACAGGCCGTGGCCGGCGTTGGCGATTTCCAGCGTGAAGCCGGAACCGGTTCCGCATTTGTCATTGCTGGCGATAACGCCGGCGCCACCGCTCCACCAGGCCGCGCGCACGCCGGCGGCGAAGCCGTCATTGACCTGTTCGGTGAGCGGCAATGCCCGGTTGAGGACGGCAGCCAGATTGGCGGCCGTTGCCGAGGCGGTACCGGAACGCACGAATTCGCGCGTCCCGGGGGAGTTCGGCGTCGCCAGACCGCCGTCACGGGCGGTTAGGGTCAGTGTCGTCGACCCCGCGAAGGCGAGGACGAGCGTATCGCCGGCGGCGACGGCACCGACGGCGGCCTTGCGGGCGCGGCATTGCGTATGCGGAACGGCCCAGCAATCCTGCGGATGAAAGACCATCGTCGGCCGTTCGAAAAACCCGTCACGCTGCGCGACGCCGCCGCGGTCGGAGCGCGCATCGATGTTGTAGGCAAGCCCGGTCATCGCCCTGAGGCCGCCGATGGTCGCGGCGAAGACGCCCGTCGCGCCGATCTGCGTCCACCCCGGCGTCAGTGGCTTCAGCCCGAAGCGCTGCGCGCGCGCCGCGTTCGCCGGCGCATCGCCCCAGCGCGCGGGATCGCCGGAGATGATCAGCGGCTGGCCTGGCCGCGCCGCGCCGCGGATGTCCGCGGCATCGAGAAACAGGATCCCCGACGACCCGAACATGGCGTCGACACAGCAGAGGACGCTGCCGGCGGTTGCCGTCGACAGCCAGGTGAGAACGGCGGGATTGGTCACGGGACGATAGGGGTCGGCAAACGTCCCGTTACCAAGGTTGCCGCTCTCCCCCGAATAGAGGCGCGAGACGTAGCAAATGCTCATGGCGCGCGGCTCCACCCCGGCATGGCGACGAACTGGCACTCGACCAGCTGGAGGCCGGCGAGGGCGGCGAGCGAGCATTTCTGCGGGCCGGCCGGCAGGCGTGCCAGCGCCCCGGCGGGGACCGTGCGGGCCAGATCGGCCACATCGTCGGCATAGTGGTCGTTCAGCACAGCCAGCCGCGCCTTACCCTCCTCCTTGACCGCGTGCGCGGCGTCCATGTAGGCGCAGCCGCCGAGGGTCAGGGCCAGGACGAGGGTCGCGATGGCGGCGGCGATCGGCCCCCACTCCTCCCAGACCCCGATCCACGCTTCTCGTGCTGCGTCCACCTCGGCGTCGAACCGGCGGTTGCGTTCGTAGAGGTCTTCGCGGTCCATCACCACGTCGCCTCGCCGAAGGTCAACACGACATCGGTCCCTGACT
>JALOTH010000143.1 GCA_025458035.1 Rhodospirillales bacterium | reverse complement strand
CCTCGAACTCATCGGCATCGCGGTCAACGCGGCGTGCACGAACTTGAACGCGGACGGCACGCGGCGGCACATTCGCGCCGCGCTCGCAGCCGGGGCGAGCCGCGATGAGATCCTGATGGTCGTCAAGATGGCCTCGCTGCTGTCGATCCACAGTTGCAGCCTCGGCGCGCCCATCCTGCTGGAGGAGGCCAAGGCCGCCGGGGTGCCGCCGGCGAGGCGGTCCGCGCCTCAATCACCAACGCCGGCGTGCGACCGGATGCGGGAGAACGGGCAGTGGAACGAGGCCTGGAACCCGTTCTTCGAACTCGATCCGCTGTGGACGGACCAGTTCATGGCGGCGGGGTTGGGCATCTACGGGGCCGGGATCCTGGAGCCCAAGCTCGTCGAGCTGCTGAGCATCGCCTTTGACGTCTCCTTTACGCACATGTACGCGCCGGGGACGCGGCGCCACATCCGCAACGCGCTGAAGGCCGGCGCGACGGTCGAAGAGATTATGGAGGTGTTCAAGCTGTGTGTGGTAGAGGGGGTGCAAGCCTGCAATATGGCCATCCCCATCCTGGCCGAGGAATTGGCCGCACGCCACCGCTAGCAACGAAAGGCTTCAGCCCATGAAACCGGAATTGGCCGAGCCGGCGCCGCAAGGCGGCGAACACGGACATTCCCGCGCCGCCCGCTTCAAAGAGCGGGCGATTGAAGAGTTCAAGCGCTTCGTCGTGCTGTTCCTCTACCTTTGGGTGCTGTTCGGCCTGTTCGCGCTGCATGAACGGATTGTCCTGCGGGAGCAGGGCATCAACTTCACGGCGCAGGGCTTTGCATTGGTCAATGCCCTGGTGCTGGCAAAAGTCATGCTGATCGCCGAAGATCTCAACCTCGGCCGCTGGCTGAACCGGCGGCCGCTGATCTATCCGATCCTGCACGACGCCGTCCTGTTCACCGTCCTGTTCATCGTTTTTCACATTGTTGAGGACGTGGTGATCGGACTCATCCACGGCGAAACCGTTCGCGCGAGCATTCCGGTCATCGGTGGCGGAGGGGTGGTCGGCTTGCTCTGTGTCGCGGTGATCCTGTTCGTCGCGTTGATCCCGTACTTCGCGGTCAAGAACCTCAACCTGGCGCTGGGACCGGGCCGGCTGAAGGCCTTGCTGTTCGAAGCCAGCAAGCCGTAGCCGTGCGAGACTTCGCGTCGCGAGGACGGCTCCCGCATTTCGTTTCACGCCATGCGTTGGGCTACGGGCTACGGGCTACTGGCTATTGCCCGAGGAGCGGCAGGTCGAGCGCGGCGGCGGCGGCCCGCAGCGCCCCATCGCGCGATGCCAGCGGCAGGCGGCGGCGCTGCGCCAGTTCGAGGTAGGCCGCGTCGTAAACCGACAGCCGATGGCGATCGGCGAGTGCGAGCGTGTCGGACCACGCCCGCGCGTCCGTTTCCGGATCGATGTCGATGGCGAGGACGGCGAGATCGGCGAGCACGGCGTCGCGATAGGCGCCGTCGATGCGCCCGCGCCGCACCGCGCTTTGCAGGGCGTTGGCGACTTCGAGCCGCCACAGGCCGGGCACCACCGCGCCGCTGTCCGCCACCTGATAGAGCAGGGTCGTCGCCTGCGGTGTGCGCTCGTCGGCAAAACACCAGGACAGGGTGACCGAGCTGTCGAGAACGAAGCTCACGGCCGGCCGTCGTCGATCAGCGTCCGCAGCGGCATGCCGTCGAGGCTGGCGCCGGCGCTGCGCCGGATCAACCGGTCGGCGGCGCGCCGGGCCGCCTCGGCATCGACGGGCGAGCGCGCCGGCACCAGGCGGGCGACCGGCCGGCCGCGCCGGGTGATGGTGATTTCGGCGCCCTTCTCCACCTGATCCAGCAGGGCGCTCAGGGTATTCTTCGCCTCGAAGGCGCCAACCTCGGCCATGCCCGTTCGTTCCGGTCCGATCGGTAAAACAAGCTAGCTGTCAATCTAGCTGGCTGGCGCGCCACCGTCAACGTGGTGGCGCGGCGCTGATGCGGCGGCGGCCGGGCGCGTCAAGCCGCCGAGGTTGGCGGGTGGACAGGGCCGGCGGCGGCGGGCGATCATCGGCGGCATCGGGCGCGCCCCCGGGCGGCGCCGCGGCGGCGATGACGACAGATGACGACAGATGACGACAGATGACGACAGATGAGGCCATGGGGCCGCGGGCGCATCGGCCGAACCGTTTCATATCAATGGGTTACGATGCCGCGCCGGCGGCAAGATGACGACTTTTGACGACATCGTGACGACAGATGACGACACCGCTGACGACATGACGGCGCGAAACTGACGACATCGTGACGACAACGCTGACGACAGCGCAGAGTTGCCGGCGGCGGGCCGCCGCTGACCGCTACGCCGTGCGGCGCCGGCGTTCGGCGGCGAGATAGGGGATCAGGTACTGGCCGGTGTAGCTGCCGGGCGTCGCCGCCACATCCTCGGGGGTGCCCGCCGCCACCACCTCGCCGCCCTTGCCGCCGCCCTCGGGGCCGAGGTCGATGATCCAGTCGGCGGTCTTGATCACTTCGAGGTTGTGCTCGATGACGATGACGGTGTTGCCCTGGTCGACGAGGGCGTGCAGCACCTCCAGCAGCTTCTTCACGTCCTCGAAGTGCAGGCCGGTGGTCGGCTCATCGAGGATGTAGACGGTGCGCCCGGTCGCCCGCCGCGACAGCTCCTTCGCCAGCTTCACCCGCTGCGCCTCGCCCCCCGACAGCGTCGTCGCCTGCTGGCCCAGGTGGATGTAGCCGAGGCCGACCCGCTCCAGCGTCGCCAGCTTGTCGCGGATCGCCGGCACCGCCTTGAAGAACTCGGCGCCTTCCTCCACCGTCATGTCGAGGACGTCGGCGATGGACTTGCCGCGGAAGCGCACCTCCAGCGTCTCGCGGTTGTAGCGCTGGCCCTTGCAGACGTCGCACTGCACGTAGACGTCGGGCAGGAAGTGCATCTCGATCTTGATGACGCCGTCGCCCTGGCAGGCTTCGCAGCGGCCGCCCTTGACGTTGAAGGAAAAGCGGCCCGGCCGCCAGCCCTTCGCCTTCGCCTCCGGCAGCGTCGCGAACCAGTCGCGGATCGGCGTGAAGGCGCCGGTGTAGGTGGCGGGGTTGGAGCGCGGCGTGCGGCCGATCGGCGACTGGTCGATGTCGACCACCTTGTCGATCAGCGCGAGGCCGTCGATGCGGTCGTGTTCGCCCGGATGCTCGCGCGCCCCCAGCAGCCGGCGCGCCAGCGCCTTATAGAGGGTTTCGATGACCAGCGTCGACTTGCCGCCGCCGGAGACGCCGGTGACGCAGGTGAACAGCTTGAGGGGAAAGTCGACGGTGAGCGATTTCAGGTTGTTGGCGCGGGCGCCGGCGACGGTGAGCTTGAGTTCGGCGGCGGGCTTGCGGCGGCGGGCGGGCAGCGGGATCTGCCGCAGGCCCTTCAAGTACTGGCCGGTGATGCTGTCGGGGTTGGCCATCACCTCCTCCGGCAGGCCGCGGGCGACGACGGTGCCGCCGTGCACGCCGGCGCCGGGGCCCATGTCGATGAGGTAGTCGGCGTGGCGGATGGCGTCCTCGTCGTGCTCGACGACGATGACGGTGTTGCCGAGATCGCGCAGCCGCTTCAGCGCCGCCAGCAGCCGGTCGTTGTCCCGCTGGTGCAGGCCGATGGACGGCTCGTCCAGCACGTAAAGGACGCCGGTCAAGCCGGAGCCGATCTGCGAGGCGAGGCGGATGCGCTGGCTCTCGCCGCCCGACAGCGAGCCGGAGCCCCGCGACAGGGTCAGGTAGTCGAGGCCGACGTTCTTCAGGAAGCCCAGCCGCTCGTTGATCTCCCGCAGGATGCGGCGGGCGATTTCCTGGCTCTGCGGCTTCAGGTGCTGGCTTAACGTGGCGAACCAGTCGGCGGCGGCGTCGATGGCGAGGTCGGTGATGGTGCTGATGTCGGCGCCGGCGATCTTGACGGCGAGCGCCTCCGGTTTCAGCCGGCGGCCGCCGCAGCTCTCGCAGCGGGTCACCGTCTGGAAGCGCGACAGCTCGTCGCGGATCCACGCCGACTCCGTCTCCCGCCAGCGGCGCTCCAGGTTGGGGATGACGCCCTCGAACGGCTTGTTGACCTCATAGGCGCGCACGCCGTCGCTGTACTTCAACGCGATCGCCCGTTCGCCGGAGCCGTAGAGGACCACCTCGCGCACCGCCGCCGGCAGCGTCCGCCACGGCGCGGCGGAGGAGACGCCGAAGTGCGCGGCGATCCCCTCCAGCGTCTGCCGGTAATAGGGCGACGGGCTGTTGCCCCAGGGGGCGATGGCGCCGTCGGCGAGGCTGAGGCGGTCGTCGGGGACGACGAGTTCGGGATCGAAATACATCTCGGTGCCGAGGCCGTCGCACGCCGGACAGGCGCCGTAGGGGTTGTTGAAGGAGAACAGCCGCGGCTCGATCTCATCGATGGTGAAGCCCGACACCGGGCAGGCGAACTTGGCGGAAAAGGTCAGCCGCTCGCCGCTGTCGGCGTTCTCGGCGAAGACGAGGCCGTCGCTGAGGCCCAGCGCCGTTTCCAGGCTCTCGGCGAGGCGCGGGCCGACGTTGCCGCGGACGACGACGCGGTCGACCACCGCCTCGATCTCGTGCTTGCGCTTCTTGTCGAGCGCCGGCACCTGGTCGATCTCGTAAAGGCTGCCGTCCACCTTCACCCGCTGGAAGCCGCGCCGCTGCAGGTCCTGCAGCTCCTTGCGGTACTCGCCCTTGCGGCCGCGGACGATCGGCGCCAGCAGCATCAGCCGCGTGCCCTCCGGCAGCGCGGTCAGCCGGTCCACCATCTGGCTGACCGTCTGGCTCTCGATGGGCAGGCCGGTGGCCGGCGAGTGCGGCACGCCGACGCGCGCCCACAGCAGGCGCATGTAGTCGTAGATCTCGGTGACGGTGCCGACGGTGGAGCGGGGATTGCGGGAGGTGGTCTTCTGCTCGATGGAGATGGCGGGCGATAGGCCCTCGATGGTGTCGACGTCCGGCTTTTGCATCAGCTCCAGGAACTGCCGGGCGTAGGCGGACAGGGATTCGACGTAGCGGCGCTGGCCCTCGGCGTAGATGGTGTCGAACGCCAGCGACGACTTGCCGGACCCCGACAGGCCGGTGATCACCGTCAGCGTGTTGCGCGGGATCTCGACGTCGACGTTCTTCAGGTTATGCTCGCGTGCGCCGCGGATGATGATGCGGTCCATGCTGCGTCCATTCCGCCGCCGCGGCGACAAAAGCGGCTGGCAACCTCGGGAGCGTTACGTATACAGTCATCGCGCGGATTTGGCACCGCGGGTTTCAACAGCAAGGGAGCGCCGGCGGCGGCAGGGACCCAGCGGCGGGTCTGCCGGCGGACGGTGGCTGAGGGCGGCGCGTCATGGCAGGATCGGTCAACAAGGTCATCATCGTCGGCAACCTCGGGCGCGATCCGGAGGTGCGGCACTCGCAGGACGGCTCGCGCATCGTCAACTTCACGGTGGCGACGTCGGACAGCTGGCAGGACAAGGGCAGCGGCGAGCGGCGGGAGCGCACCGAGTGGCACCGCGTCGTCATCTTCAATGACAAGCTGGGCGAGATCGCCGAGCGCTACCTGCGCAAGGGCTCCAAGGTCTACCTCGAAGGCACTTTGCAGACCCGCAAGTGGACGGACAAGGACGGCACCGAGCGGACGACGACGGAGGTGGTGCTGCCCCGCTTCCGCGGCGAGATGACGCTGCTCGACAAGCGCGGCGAGGGCGGCGGCGGGGCGGTGGCGGGCGGCGACGACTACGGCTTCGGCGAGCCGGCGGCGTCTCCTTCCGGCGGCCGGCAGCCGGCGCGCGGCGGCCGCCAGCCGGCCATCGACATCGACGACGACATCCCGTTCTGACGCCGCGCGGGGGCGGTAACCGACGCAGGGACGCGGTGCGAGCCGGATTGCCGCCGGATCGCCCATCCGCTTTTCAGCAGCGCGGCGAGCACGCGGGAGGCTTTGAGCGCTGGCCAGCGGCGCACGCCGCGAACAGCCCCGCAAGGTCGGGGACGGCCTCGCCGTGATCGAGCCGATCGGCCAAGACCCGCAGCGCCAGCGCCTCGGCTCTGACGATCGCTTCCGATCGCGTCGCCCCATAGGCAAGAACACCCGGCAGGTCCCTGACCTCGGCGATCCAACGGCCATCGTCCTCCTGCTCCGTCTCCAGGTTGAGCATTGCAGTCCTCCTTCGGGTGCGCGCGTTCTTGATAGCGCAGTGGCTGCCCTCTCACGCGAGAGGTGAGATCAACGTTTGCAATGAAAAACAGAAGTTCGGCGCCCGCCGCGTGCCGCCGACGTTGACCCCGAAGCCGCTAACGCTGAGGGTCGGTTTCGAGTTCCGCAATGATCGGTTCGAGCTGGGTGATCAGCAGGGGCGCAAAGTCCCGTGCCGTCGCAAACACGATATCGAGGCGCGTGCCGAGATAGTCGTGCGCCAGGCGGTTGCGCATGCCGATGATCTGTATCCGTTTAGATGAAATCTGACAGGTTGGGGTGG
>JALOTH010000037.1 GCA_025458035.1 Rhodospirillales bacterium | reverse complement strand
GCTGACGACGCTGGCCGGCAATCTCGGTAAAATCCGCGAGCACGGCAGCCGCGCCGACGCCATCGTCCGCAGCATGCTGGCGCATTCGCGCGAAGGACCGGGCGAAAAGCGCCTCGCTGATGTCAACGCGCTGATCGAGGAAAGCCTTGGCCTCGCCTACCACGGCGCCCGCGCCCAGGACTCGGGCTTCAACGCGGCGCTGGAGCGTGACCTCGACCCGGCGGCGGGGCAGGTCGAGATGGTGCCGCAGGACATCAGCCGGGTGCTTCTCAACCTGTTCGCCAATGGCTTTCACGCAACGCAGGAGCGCGTGGAACGGGGCGCCGGCGCGAACTACCGGCCGGCGGTCAAGGTGTCGAGCCGGCGCCTCGATGGTGCGATCGAGATCCGCGTGCGTGACAACGGCACCGGCATGCCGGAGGGCGTCGCCGAGAAGATTTTCACGCCGTTCTACACGACGAAGCCGGCCGGCAAGGGCACCGGGCTCGGCCTGTCGCTGAGCTACGACATCGTCGTCCACCAGCACGGCGGAACGTTTACCGTCGACACGCGCCAGGGCGAGTATGCCGAGTTCGTTGTCCGGTTGCCGTGCACCGGCGCGGACGAACCGGTCCAGCTGGCGTGTGAGGTCAACACCCCGGGGAGGACCGCTGATGGCGGCACAAATCCTCGTCGTTGACGATGAGCCCGACCTCGAACTGCTGGTCCGCCAGAAGTTTCGCCGGCATATCCGCGACGGCGCGTATCAGTTCCTGTTCGCCCACGACGGCGAGGAGGCGCTGGCGATCATTGGTGATCGTTTCCGCCTATGGCGATATGAAGAACATCCGCACCGCGATGAACCGTGGCGCCTTCGACTTCGTCACCAAGCCGATTGACTTCGACGATCTGGCGCTGACGCTGGCGCGCACCCTTGCCGATCTCGAAGCGCTGCGCGAAGCGCGCCGGCAGCGGGCGGAAGCCGAGCGTGCCCGCGGCAACCTCGCCCGCTACTTCTCGCCCAATCTGGCGAGCCATCTGGCGGACCACCCCGACGTTCTCGAACTCGGCGGCGAGCGTCGCGATCTGAGCTTTTTGTTCACCGATCTCGCCGACTTTACGCCGCTCGCCGAAGCTCTCGATGCCCAGGTTATCGTCCAGCTGATGAACGCCTACATCGGCGGCCTGTCGGCGATCGTGTTCGAGCATGGCGGCACCGTTCACACCGTCGTCGGCGATGCCGTTTACGCGATGTTCGGCGCGCCGCTGGCGCAGCCGGACCACGCGGCGCGCGCGGTGGCGTGCGCGCTGGCCATCGATGCGTTCGCGCAAGCCTTCGCCGCGGAAAAGAACGCGCAAGGCATCGCCGTCGGCGCAACCCGGATTGGCGTGAATTCCGGCCCGGCGATCGTCGGCAATTTCGGCGGCGAGATGTTCTTCCACTACACCGCCTATGGCGATGCCATCAACACCGCCGCCCGCCTGGAACGCGCCAACAAGACGCTCGGCACCCGCATCTGCGTCGGCGGCGACACCGCCGGCCGCATTCCCGGCTTTGCCGGCCGGCCGATCGGCACGCTGATCGTCAAGGGCAAGGACCACGGCATCGACACCTACGAGCCGTTGAATGGCGATGGCCGTAGCCGCTGCGCGTCGTCATACCGGCGCGCGTTCGAGCGGCTTGCCGCCGGCGATGCCGCTGCCGTGCAGGCGTTCGCCGCGCACCTCGGCCGCTACGGCAGCGATGCGCTGGCGTCCTTTCACCTCAAACGCCTGCTTGCCGGCGAGACGGGAGCCTGCATCGCCCTCCCCGATCCGGCAGGATAAGCGGAGACGGCGCGCGCGGATGGGCGCGGTCAAGTCCGAAAGGCGCGCACGCTGCCGAATTCCGTGATCGCCGGGGACAGCTTTGGACTACCATTGCCGCTCCGCTGCGAAGCGCCGCCGTTTTTTATGAAGGGGGGATTGCCATGACATCGCCAGCGATTGCACTCGGCGTGCTCGCCGCGGCCTGGATCCTGCAGCCGGCGGCTTCGGCGGCTGACATCCGCGAGCAGCCGGTGCACGTCCACGCCGGCGCCTCCTCGGCGACCCTCTCCGGCCGCATCAAGGGCGACGAGACCGTCGATTACAAGCTAGGCGCCAAGGCCGGGCAGACAATGACCGTCACCATGCAGACCAGCAGCGGCGCCAATTATTTCAACGTGCTGCCGCCCGGATCGGAGACCGCCTTGTTTGTCGGCTCGACCACGGGCAACGCCTGGAGCGGCACGCTGCCGGTGGACGGCACCTACACTGTGCGCGTCTACCAGATGCGCTCCGCCGCCCGCCGCAACGAGACGGCGAACTACACGCTGACCGTCGGCATCACCGGTGACAGCTTGGGGGCCGCTCCGGCCAGCGACGCGAAGGTTCCGGGAACGCCCTATCACGCCACCGGCCCGGTGCCGTGCTCCTTCGGCACCGATCCGAAAGGCTCGGCGCAGTGTTCGTTCGGCGTCATCCGCGGCGCGCCCGGCAACGCCGAGGTCTATCTCGCGCCGCCCGGCTACGACGTGATCTTGCATCCGGACAAGGTGGAAAACGTGCTGATCTTCCGCGGCAACACGGTGACCAGCCGCGATCCGGGCCAACAGGTTACGGCGGAAAAAGTCGGTTACGACTGGCTCATCGGCATCAACACCGTCCGCTTCTACACGATTCCGGAAGCCGTGATCGCCGGCGGTTGAGGCCGGCGGGCAGCGACGGGTTGCCCGGCCGCCGCCGGCGTGTCAGTGCCGGCGGTCCACCTCGATCTGTTCGGCGTGGGTGCGGCGTTCCGCCTTCAGCGCCGCCAGCAGGTGGTTGATGGCGTCCACCGCGTGCTGCGCCCGATCGGCGCCGGCGCCGCGCTCATGAACGACCCGCCGCGCCAGGATGTCGCGGATCTTCGCCTTGCCCGCCGCGCTTTGGGACAGGGTGACGAGTTCGCCGACCGCCGCCGAAGCGGTCACCCGGTCGGCGTTGATGACGGCCTCGACGGCGACGTCCACATCATCGCCGCTCACCTGGCCGCCGAGCAGTTCCACCAGAACATCGCGCAGATCGGCATAGCCCTCGATCATCGTTCCCTCCGTTGTTCTTGTCGCGGTTCCGACGCCGCCGGCGACCCGGCCGCCCTTCACGTGCGCCAGGTCCGGCGGCCATCAGCCGCGCCACCCGCCAGTCTACCGGCAAGCGCCCGCCCGTTCACCTGCCGCCGCCGCACCCGGCGAAAAAAACCGCGCGCTCCGCGGCAGCGCCGGGGTTGCGAGCGGTTATCGACGACGCTTGACAGGGGTGGCGACGGCTCGCATGGTGACGGGGTTCCGAGGGGTGCCCCGGCCAGGGGCTGAGATTCCGGATGGCGGGCCGCGCCGGGCGCCCGCCCCGACGGGAACCCTTAGAACCTGATCCGGGTCATGCCGGCGAAGGGACAGGAACCGCGCGCCGATCGCGCCGTTTCCCTTGCTGGCTGCCCCAAGCGCAACCCTGCAAGGAGACGCTCGCATGGACGGTCCCGTTGTCACCCCCCACATCGCCGTTACCACCGGCCCGCTGCCGGCGTCGCGCAAGGTCTACGTGGAGGGCGAACGGGTGCGGGTGCCGTGCCGCGAAATCAGCCTGACGGACGGCAGCACGTTCGCCGTTTACGATCCGTCCGGTCCCTATACCGATGCCGCCGCCGCCATCGACATCGAGGCCGGCATGCCGCGACTGCGCGAGCCATGGATCGCCGCGCGTGGCGACAGCGAACCCTATGACGGCCGGCCGGTCGCCGATGCGGACAACGGCTTCGTGGCGGGCGATCGCCTGGTGCCGGGGTTCCCGCTCCGTCATCGGCCGCGGCGGGCGCTGGCCGGTCAGGCGGTGACGCAGCTCGCCTATGCGCGTGCCGGCATCATCACGCCGGAAATGGAATACGTCGCCATCCGCGAGAACGTCGGGCTCGACCGGCGGCGGGCCGATGCGCGGCGCGATGGCGAGGCGTGGGGGGCGGCGATCCCCGACGAGATCACGCCCGAGTTCGTGCGCGACGAGGTGGCGCGGGGCCGCGCCATCATCCCCTGCAACATCAATCACCCGGAAGTGGAGCCGATGATCATCGGCCGTAATTTCCTGGTCAAGATCAACGCCAACATCGGCAATTCGGCGGTCACCTCGTCGGTCGGCGAGGAGGTGGACAAGATGGTGTGGGCGATCCGCTGGGGGTCCGATACGGTGATGGACCTGTCCACCGGGCGCAACATCCACAACATCCGGGACTGGATCCTCCGCAACGCGCCGGTGCCGATCGGCACCGTGCCCATCTACCAGGCGCTGGAGAAGGTGGGCGGCGTCGCCGAGGACCTGACCTGGGAGATCTTCCGCGACACCCTGATCGAACAGTGCGAGCAGGGCGTCGACTATTTCACCATCCATGCGGGCGTGCGCCTCGCCTACGTGCCGCTGACCGCCCGCCGGATCACCGGCATCGTCAGCCGCGGCGGCTCGATCCTCGCCAAGTGGTGCCTCGCCCACCACCGGGAGAACTTCCTCTACACCCACTTCCGCGACATCTGCGAGATCCTGCGCGCCTATGACGTCAGCTTCTCGCTCGGTGACGGGCTGCGCCCCGGCTGCATCGCCGACGCCAACGACGAAGCCCAGTTCGCCGAGCTGACCACCCTCGGCGAGTTGACCCGCATCGCCTGGGAGCACGACGTGCAGGTGATGATCGAGGGGCCGGGCCACGTCCCCATGCACAAGATCAAGGTCAACATGGACAAGCAGTTGGCGATCTGCGGGGAAGCGCCGTTCTACACCCTCGGCCCGCTGACCACCGATATTGCCCCCGGCTATGACCACATCACCAGCGGCATCGGCGCGGCGATGATCGGCTGGTTCGGCACGGCGATGCTCTGCTACGTCACGCCGAAGGAGCACCTCGGCCTGCCCGACCGCGACGACGTGAAAGCCGGGGTGATCACGTATAAAATCGCCGCCCACGCCGCGGACCTGGCGAAGGGGCATCCGGCGGCGCAGGCGCGCGACGATGCGCTGAGCCGCGCCCGCTTCGAATTCCGCTGGCAGGATCAGTTCAACCTGTCGCTGGATCCGGATACGGCCAAGGCGTTTCACGACGAGACCCTGCCGAAGGATGCGCACAAGGTGGCGCACTTCTGCTCGATGTGCGGCCCCAAGTTCTGCTCGATGAAGATCACCCAGGAGGTGCGGGATTATGCGGCGAGCGGCATGGCGCAGATGTCCGATGCGTTCCGCGCCGCCGGCGGCGAAATCTACCTGTCGGCGGCGGAGGTGGCGAAAGCCAATTCCGCGCTCGGCGACGGCGGCGGCGAAGGGCGCCGCTGACGGCGGCCACGGATCATCGCCGCTGCGGCTCCGCCTCGGCGGGCGGCGGCGATGAGACGGGCGATCGCCGACATGTGGCACGGCCGCGTGCCGCTGGGCCGCGCCTTCTGGTCCTACGCGGTGATCCTCGGGCTGTTCATCAACGTGACCGCCAGCCTGGTTTCGCTGGCGGTGATCGCGGCGGACGGTCCGGCGGCGCTGGCGCTGGCCATCCACTTCGCGCCGCTTCCCTGGATCATCGTCACCGCCGTCGGCGTCTGGCGGAGCGCCGGCCGGCCGGAAGTGACCCCGGACCACGGGCAACTGGCGCGCGCCGGCGTCGTCCTCTGGTCGCTGCTGCTTCTCCTGATCTGACGAGGGCCGGCGCTTACGTCAGCATCGTCGCCAGGTCGACCCCCGGTTCCAGCGGCGAGGCGGACCGCTCCGGGAACACGACGTCGCCGCTGCCCGCCGCCACCCAGTCGCAAACCGCGCCGAGGACCCGTTCGAACGAGGTCAGCCCGACGATTTCCGCGCCGAACGTGTCCAGCGGCCGCGCGCCCGGCGCACCGGTGATTTCCCGGACCGGGAACATCTCGCCGAAGATCGCGCCCCGCACCGCATCGCCAATGACGATCGAATAGCTGCCGCTGCCGTGGTCGGTGCCGCCTTGCGTGTTGGCGACGATCTGCCGGCCGAAGTCGGAGGTGATGACGAACACGACATCGCGCGCCGCGCCGAAGCGCGCCAGCTCCTGCGTCAGCGTCGCCAGCCCTTTGCCGGCACCAAAGACATCGGCGATGTTGGTGGCCATCCGCGGCGGTTGGTTGACGTGGGTATCCCAGTTGCCGTGCTCCATGTAGCCGACCCGCATCTTCAGCGCCTCGCCGGCGACGATGCAGTCGAACAGCGCGGCGCATTGCAGGCCGAAGGCGGTATCGGCAAGGCCGATTCCCGACGGTCCCTGATAGAGCAGGCGCAGCGGTTCCGGACGCTGCGGCACCACCCGTGCCAGGCTGGCGTTCAGTTCGCGGCCGAGGGCGCGCAAGCGTCGCTCGTGCCCCAGGATGCGATGGAACGGCGAGTTGGCCGGCAGCAGTGCCGCATCCAGCTGCCTTGCGGCGTAGTAATCGGTCAGCGTGCTGGCCACGAGGCCGCCGAACGGGCCCGCGGTCGTCTCGTCGAGGGCGAACTGGCGCGGCTCGGGGGCCTGGATCGCCTGCGCGTTGCGGTTATTGGCGATCGGTCCCTGCGCGAACACCGATGGCGACGGCGAGACGCTGACGACGTTGGCCTCGCTGAGGGCGTAGGCGAGCCGGCCGCCCCAGCCGTCGCGGTCATAGTCGTATTCCGAGGCGTGGGGATCGCCGGTGCGGACGTTGGCGACGATCGCCGCGCCGCCATCCCTCAGTCGCGAGATCAGCCAGCCGGCGCCATTGTGCACGCCGAAGGCGGTGGCGCCCATGGCTACCGCCGTGTACTGGGCGCTGAACAGCGCGCGGTAGGTGGCGATGTCGTCGCGCTGTCCGGTCATCCGCGCCCGCGCCTTCCAGAACGCCGCCGCGTACTCGGGCTGCGCATCCGGGTGGGGAACGAACAGCTGGCGCAGGTCGGCGCCACCGATCAGCATCAGGTTGACGATGATCCGCCCGGAAGCGGCTTGCGCGCAGGCGACGCGCAGGGACCGCCCGCCGTCCAGGGCCGCCAGCAGCAGGGCGGCGGTGCCGCGCAGCACGGTGCGCCGGTCGATCATGTCAGCGGCCCTCCACGGCAAAGGCGTATGGGGTGGCACGGATGAAGTTGACCGCCATGGCGACGCTGGTGTTGGCGCGCGACCGCGTCGCCTGATCGGGGCTCTTCAGCTCGAGCCGCGTCGATTCCAGGGTGGCAATCAGTGACGAGAGTGATTCCCGCTGCAGCTCGTGGGTGCGGTAGACGGTGCTGGGACGCCGTCTCAAGGGATCGATGACCTTGGCGAGACTGGTGCGCCGGGCGAGGATGGCGGCGAGGTGGGCACGTTCGAGGATCGTGTAGTTGGCGCCGCTGTCGCCGGTCAGCCGCTGCCACAGCCATCGCGCGACGTCGCCAACCTGATAGATCCCCCGGGAGTTCGGCGGGATGATCTGCCACCACTCCCGCCGCCACGTCCACATCACGGCGCCGCGGGAATCCCGGCAGGCGACTTCGCTATCCGCCGGCCCCATGGTGGCGGTGGCGTTATTGTAAACCGATCGAAAGATGGCGCTGTCATTGGCGCTGCTGAGGCCAGTCTGGTGCCCGAAGATGCGGAATACCGGCACGAACGGCATCGCGTTCATCGTGCCAAGCGGCGCCAATGGCACGGAATATGTTGTGTAGAATTCATTATTGGCCAGATTTGTCACGTTCCAAGCCGTAATGGTGTGGTCAAACGGCGTCCGGTACTTGAATGTGTCTGGGCTGTGAAAGGTCGTCGACGTTGCATAGCCGCGCAGAAATTTGAGCAGATCGTTCTCCGTGCCGACCACTTCGGCCCACGCCTGGCGAATGCGGTCCATTTTCGGAGCCGTCAGATTGTCATCGCCGAGGAAGCGGACGATCTCCACCGGCAGATTGTCGAGACTCTCGGGATGGAGGATGGCCACCCGCGCCAGTTCCGAAAGCTTTTCCGCGGCGGTCGCGCCGGCGATGGTGGTGCCGAGGATCTCCAGGGGCGCCTGATGGTGGAGGCTGCGGTTCAGGAGGCTGGCGCCGGTGCCGTCGACGTGATCGGTGAAATCGATGGGCGTCGTCCACCAGTTATCCCCCTTCAGCGGCACGCCCGATGGCGGTGGTGCCTTGTCGATCCCCATGCCGGTGAGCAGGCGCGCGGTGTTCGGGATGGTGACGCCTTCGTGATAGGCGGCGCCGTCGGCAACGCCGTTGATCTTGAAGAACAGCTGGTGGAACTCGCGGGCGAAGTCCTCGCTGCCGGAAAACTTGCCGGTGGCGTTGTTGAAGGTGCCCAGGCGATGCCCGTACTCGAAGGCGATGGCGGCGGACGACGCCCCCTCGGCGAGCACCTGCCAGAATGGCGCGCCATCGCCGAGCCGTTGCAGGGCGGCGTCATAATGATCGCGGATGAGGTGGATCTTGGTGACCTGAAGGCTGCTGACCATCAGGTAGTTGCTGAGCCACAGGCCGATCTTGTGGCGGAACGGATTGGCGCCGCGGAGATGGGCGCCGGCGAGCCAGGTGCGCTGCACCGCGTTATACGAGTAGAAGACCTCGCCGCCGGCCGGAACGAAGCTGGCGAACCACGATTGCACCGACGGACAGAGGGTGCCGCCCAGGTCGCTGGATTCCAACGCGGACTGCAGCTGGCGCAGCGAGCCGGCCGCCTCCGCAAGGGCATCGACGGGCGGCGCCAGCTGCGGATTGCTCGGCGCGAACGTCAACATCTCCTGGATCGCCGGCGTCGGTCCGAGCGCCACCCATTTCAGGATCTGCGCCTCCGAAACACGGCCGCCATAGGCGAACACCTGCAGCACGCGCTCCACCGCGGCGCGATTCCAGGCGCTCGCCGCGACGGTTTCGAATCCGGGCGCTGCGAAACTGCCGCGCGTCGGAACAAGGCCGGTAAGGAAGACAATGGCAAGGATGGTGCCGAGAGCGACGGACCGCATGGCCGAAGGCCTCCTGTGGCTGGCAGAGCCGCGCAATTCGGCGGAAGGCAATCAACCGCCGGCTCAACTCCGTCTAAGCAATAAACTGCCGTTTTTGCAGCTACCCCCTGAAAACCCGACGGTGATGGGCGAAAACTCCCATCACTCCGATGGGCTCACAACGGCAGCAAGTCTTGCGTGTTGCTGAATGTGTGTTAAACAGCCCCCAAATGTGGCAAATTTCCGGACACGGCCACCTTACGAATAGTTTGGCAGCGCGTTACGGAGTCTACTGCGCCAAGATGCGCCGACGCAACGAACCGGAGGTTGAACGAGCGCAACTTTTCTGAACAAAAGAGGAAGGCTGACGCCCACCGCGTGCTCGTCGTGCGCCGGTTCTCGTCAAGGGGCGGCTTCGATGCGGTCGATATCCTCGTCGCTCAGCCCGAAATGATGACCGATCTCGTGGATCAGCACGTGCCGCACCACGTGCGCCAGCGACTCGCCGCTCTCGCACCAGTAGTCGAGGATCGGCCGCCGGTAGAGAAAGATCATATCCACCGTCGGCAGCGGATCGCTGAAGCTCTTGTGGGCGAGATCGACACCCCAATAGAGGCCCAGCAGGTCGAACGGGCTTTCCAGCCCCATCTCGCGCTCGATCTCGGCATCGCAGAAGTCCTCGACACGAATGACGACCGTTGCCACATGCCGGCGCCACGGCTCGGGCACGGTGGCCAGCGCCGCCCGCGCCAGGCGCGCGATGTCGTCGAGCGAAGGCGGATGGTCAGTGGCGGTCATCGTCAGCCGGGCGCGCGTCGACGCGGCTTGACCACGGCGGGCGCGGCGCCCACCTCCGCAGGGAACGCTTCAGGGAGGGATCATCCATGGCGAAACTGTCACCCGACGACCGCCGCGCGGCGCTGGCGGAATTGTCCGGCTGGACGGAGGCGGGCGATCGCGACGCCATCGGCAAGACGTTCCGGTTCGAGGATTTCAATGCCGCCTTCGGCTTCATGGCGCGGGTCGCGTTGATGGCGGAGAAGATGGACCATCACCCCGAGTGGTTCAACGTTTACAATCGGGTCGATGTGACCTTGAGCACCCACGACGCCGGCGGCGTCACCAGCAAGGACATCGCCCTCGCCCGCTTCATCGACCGCATCAGCGGCGCCGGCTGAACCGGCGCGGTGACGACGGCGTCACGACGGCGGCATCCTGAGGGCGCCGTCGAGGCGGATCACCTCGCCGTTCAGCATGACGTTGTCGAGGATGTGGAGGACCAGCCGGGCAAACTCCTCCGGCATGCCGAGGCGGGGCGGGAAGGGAACCGCCTGGCCGAGAGCGTGCCGCGTCGCATCGGGCATGCCGGCCAGCATCGGCGTGTCGAAGGTGCCGGGAGCGATGGTGACGACACGGATGCCGAAGCGGGCGAGTTCGCGGGCGGCCGGCAGGGTCATGGCAACGACGCCGCCTTTCGATGCGGCGTAGGAGGCCTGGCCGATCTGCCCGTCAAAGGCGGCGATCGATGCGGTGCAGATGACGACGCCCCGTTCCCCGGTTGCCAGCGGCGCCAGCGTCTGCATATCCGCGGCCGCCAGCCGCATGATGTTGAAGGTGCCGATCAGATTGACGGCGACGACGCGGGCGAAGCGGTCCAGCGGCATCGGGCCATCGCGGCCGACGATGCGTCCCGCCGCCGCCGTGCCGGCGCACATCACGGCGATGCGGGCGGCGCCGTGAGCGCGGCGCGCCGCCGCGACCGCCGCCTCCGTCGCCGTCGCATCGGCGACATCGCACGCCAGGCCAAGGCCGCCAATCGATGCGGCGACGCGGCCCGCCGCATCGCCATCGAGATCGAGCACGGCCACCCGGGCGCCCGCCGCCGCGAGGGCCCGCGCCGTCGCCTCGCCCAGTCCCGAGCCGCCACCGCTGACGACCGCCGACGCGCCGCTGACGTTCATCGCCACCCCTCCCGTGCGCCTCGCTGCGCCCGACGTTCACCCCAACCATGAAAAGGGGGCTGCCATCGCCGACGGCAGCCCCCGCCACACCTCTCCGACCGGAGCCGGCCGGACCTTACGGCATCAGCTGGCCGCCGTTGATCGAAATCGTCTGGCCGGTGATCCAGGCCGCGTCCTCGCTGGCGAGGAAGGCGACGCCGGCGGCGATGTCATCGGGCGAGCCGATGCGCCCCATCGGGATCTTCTTGACCTCGCCGTCGAGGATTTCCTTCGGCATGGCGGCGGTCATCTCGGTGAGGATGAAGCCGGGGCAGATGACGTTGACGGTGACGCCGCCGCGCGCCGCTTCTTCGGCGAGCGAGCGCGAGAAGCCGATGATGCCGGCCTTGGTCGCCGAATAGTTGGTCTGGCCGAACTGGCCACGCTGGCCGTTCATCGAGCTGATGTTGATGATGCGGCCCCACTTGCGCTCGGTCATGCCGGGCAGGCAGACGTTGCAGGTGTTGAACGCCGATGTCAGGTTGACGGCGATGACCGGATCCCAGTTCTTTTCGCGCGTCATCTTGACGAAGCGGGCGTCGCGGGTGATGCCGGCGTTGTTGACCAGGATGTCGACCGGGCCGACTTCCTCGCTGATCTTCTTCACGCCCTCGGCGACCGACTCGTAATTGGAAACGTCGATCTTGTAGGCGGGAATGCCGGTGTCCGCCTTGAACTGGGCAAGCTGCTCGTCAACGACGTCGCAGACGACCGCCGCATAACCGTCTTTCTTCAGCCGCTTTGCGATCGCCGCGCCAATTCCGCGGGTGCCGCCGGTTACCAATGCCACGCGCGCCATTGCTTCCTCCGCTTCACTCAGTTGCACACAATCCCGTGAAACCACGACGGCGGCGCCTTGTTCGCGCGAGCGCTGCATCCGATCGTCAGCGCCCAGCAACAGATGGCAAACGGTCGGACGCCTCGTGTCCCGCGGTCCCCGGATAGAGGCCCTGCCTTAAACCCGGACCCCGTTCGTTGTCAAGGAACCCCCCGACGGCGCTTTCGCGAAAACCCAGCCCGCACTATGTCATTGGCGTTGAGAGCGAAGGCGGGCCATTGCCATGACCATGAATGCAGAAACCCTGTCGCGCGCACTGGTGCCGTTGCCGCAGCAGGAGGAGATCGTTCGCCGCGGTTTCTGGCGCAAAGTAAAGCGGACGCTGGCCAAGGCGCCGTTCCTCGACCGCGCCATTGCCGCCTACTACGCGGCGGTGGACCCGGCGACGCCGGTTCGGGCGAAGGCGGTGATCTATGCGGCGCTGGCCTATTTCATCCTGCCGGCGGACCTGATCCCCGACATCCTGGCGAGCGTTGGCTTCACCGACGACATGGGGGTGCTGCTGCTGGCGCTGCAAACGATTGCCCCGCACATCACCGACGACCATGCCGAGCGGGCGCGGGCGGCGCTGGCGCGCGCCGCCGCCGACGAGGACGTCGCCGCCAGCTGACATCGCGCCGTCAGCCGCATCCGGCAACGGCGTCGGATCAGGGCGCAACGGTGGTGTCGCGCACCCGGTCGAGTTTCGCTTCCCGGCGCGCGATGTAGACGCTGGCGGCGACGATGACGGCGCCGCCGACCCAGGTCCACAGGTCCGGCCGTTCACCAAAGATCGCATAGCCGAGCACCGAGACGAAGACGAGCTGGGAAAACCCGTAGGGCATCACCGCCGATGCTTCCGCAAGGCTGAAGGCGCGGGTCAGCAGCACCTGACCGATGGTCGCCGACAGCCCCATCAGCAGCAGCCATGGCACGTCGGCGGCGGAGGGCGGCGTCCACACGAACAGCGCCGGGATCAGCGACGCCGGCGCCATCAGCGCGCCCATCATGAAGACGATGGCGTTCGGATGTTCGGTGCGGCTGAGCGATTTCACCGACAGCATGGCGGCGGCCATGAACACGGCGGCGGTGAGCGCGATCGGTGTCGTCGGGTCGATCGTCGCCATCCCCGGACGCAGCACGATCACGGCGCCGCAAAAGCCGGCGAAGGTCGCCGTCCACCGGCGCAGGCGCACGCGCTCGCGTAGCACCAGGGCGGCACCGACGGTCGCGAACAAGGGGGCGGTAAAGCTCAGCGCCGTGACCTCGGCGAGCGGCATGCGGCTGAGCGCCGTGAACAGACACAGCATGGCGCCAAGACCGAAGGCGGCGCGCAAGCCGTGGACGCGGAACCGCCCGGTGCGCAGGGTGGCGAAGCCGGCTCCCGCCACCCACGGCATCAGGAACACCAGCCCGAGGGCGTTGCGGAAGAATGCCGACACGAACGGATGCAGGTCGTCGGACAGCAGGCGCACCATCGCCATCATCACCGCGAAGCTGGCGCCGGAGGCGATCATGGCGAGGGCGCCGCGCGTCGATCGTGGCAGGCGCGCGAGACGGACGGAGCAGGCGCGGACGCGGTCGAACAGCGGCATGCCTCCACAGATACGGCTTCGCGGACGGCGTTGTCCATCGGCTCGCGGTTGCGTGCGGCGGCGCCGGCGCTATACTCTATGCATGAAACCTAATAAACGCCGCGGTCGACGGACCGCCAAACCGCTGCTGCCGCTGATGGTCGGCGAAATGGCCGTCGCTTCCGTCGAAACGATCGGCCGCCGCCTGCTGCTGATCGCGCGGGGCCGGTGTTCCGCCGCCGAATACCGGCGCATGGTGCTGGAGAAGGTGGAGGCCGCGCGGCGGTCGGCGGCGATCGTGGCGACGTCCGCGGGCAAGGCGAAGCCGCAGGCGGTGCTCGCGCCGTGGCACGGCCGTGTCACCGCCAATGCCAAACGCCTGCGCAAACGGTGACACATCTCAGCACCGGATGCGCGGCGGTGGCAATCGGCGGCCCGGGTCAGGATGCGGGGGGCGGCGTTGCCGCGCCCGCCACAAGGCGGCAGGCGGCGCAGCGCCCGGTCACCTCGATCATCGAGCGCCGGATGACGAACCCGTGCTCCGCCGCCCAGCGATCGAGAGCGGCAAAGGCGGCTCCGTCGGCGAATTCCTCGGTGCTGCCGCATTGTTCACAGATGGCGAAGGCGGCGCGGTCGCGGTGGGGATCTTCCGCCGCCGCGCCGTGCCCCGACCGGGCGCACGAGACAAACGCGTTGAGGGACTCGACGCGGTGGGCCAGCCCTTCATTGATCAGGCGGCTGAGCGCCCGATAGACCGTTGGCGGCGTGGTGATCCCCGCCGGCCGGACACGGTCGAGCACCTCGTAGGCCGAGATCGGCCGGCCCGCACGGATCAGTTCCTGAAGGACGAGTTCATGGGCGGGCGGCGCGCCAGCGGGCTTTCGTTTTCGCATCCTCGCACGATATCGCGCGCGCGCTGCCGGCCGCTACCGGGAAATGGCGGTTTGACGTTCGCCGAGCATGCTCGCAGGTCAGGATGGGCGCTGGCGCCGGTTGATCCAGCCGCGATCGCCGCCTCAGAAGCCTTCGCGGTCGAGACGCTTGCGTTCCAGCTTGCGTGCCCGGCGCACCGCCTCGGCCTTCTCCCGGGCCCGTCGTTCTGATGGTTTTTCGTAAGACCGGCGCAGTTTCATTTCCCGGAAGATGCCCTCGCGCTGCATCTTTTTTTTCAGCGCTTTCAGGGCCTGGTCGACGTTGTTGTCGCGGACGATGACTTGCAAGGGTGCGCTCGCTTTCTCTCTGATCCCGGATGAGTTGCGAATGAGAAACGAAGGGACAAACCGAAGCCTTGCTTTTACCATGGGCCGATGACATCTCGCAAGGCCGTCCCGTGGGCGCGCCGCCGGCATGCTGCGGGCTCGTCGCAGGTACCGGGACCATGCGCGTTCGCGGCGCAACACGGCCAATTCGGTCAGGAGCAGGGAGCAGCGGTTCGTGGCCATCTTGAAGATCGCGCGCATGGGCCATCCGGTGCTCAGCCGGCGCGCCGACACCGTCGCCGACCCGACCGCGCCGGAGATCGCCCGGCTGGTGGCCGACATGTGGGAGACCATGCGTGATGCGCCCGGCATCGGGCTGGCGGCGCCGCAGGTGCACGTGCCGCTGCGCATCGTCGTGTTCGCCGTGCCCGCGCATCGCCTCGGCGAAGCCGCCGGCGTGCCGCCGACGGTCCTGATCAACCCGGAGATCACGCCCGTCGACAGCGTCGCCGCCGCCGACTGGGAAGCCTGCCTGTCGGTCCCCGGGATGACCGGCCGCGTGCGCCGCTGGCTGCGCATCCGCTACCGCGGCAGCGACCTCGACGGCCGCACCATCGATCGCGTCGCCGATGGCTTTCACGCGCGGGTCGTCCAGCACGAATGTGATCATCTCGACGGCATTCTCTATCCCATGCGCATCGAGCATCTTGTCGACTTCGGCTTCGCCGACGAAATCCGCCGTGCGGCCACGGCGGCCGTCGGTGCGGGCGAGCTGGTGCCGGAAATCTGACCGGAAATCGGAACGGAAGGAACGCGACGATGGTTGACGAGGCGATGGCCGAGGCGGCGCCGGAGGCAGCGGGCGAAGACGGTGACGAGGCACGGCGCGACGCGCTGCTTGCGGCAACGCTGCCCCATGTCGCGTTCGAGGGCTGGACCGACAAGGCGCTGGCGGCGGGCCTCGTAGATGCCGGTCTGAGCCAGACGGAGGGCGAGCTGGCCTTTCCGGGCGGCGCCGCCGACATGATCGCGCACTGGCAGGCGATCAGCGACCGGCGCACCTTCGAGGCCGTCGAACGGATGGCGGGCGGCGAGCTGACGATCACGCAGCGGCTGGCGATCGCGGTGCGCGCCCGTATCGAGATCAACAACCCCAGCCGCGAGGCGGTGCGCCGCACCTTTGCCTTCCTCGCCCTGCCGGCGAACGCGGCGCTGGCGATGCGCCTCGCATGGCAGACCGTCGACGCGCTGTGGTATGCCGCCGGGGATACCGCCACCGATGTCCGCTATTACGCGCGCCGCGCCGCCCTTGGCGCCACTTATGCCGCGACCGTGTTCTATTGGCTGGACGACGACTCCGAGGACTGCGCCGAGACCTGGGCTTTCCTCGACCGCCGGCTCGCCGACTTCGACCGGCTGGCGGCGATGACGCCACCGTTCGATGTCAGCCAGGCGCTGCGGCCGGTTGAACAGCTGCTCAGCCGCTTCTGGCGCCCCCGCACCCACTGACGGCTTGCCGCCTGGCGCGCGCCACCGGCGGTTGACGGGCGTCAGGGCGAATGCTTATCTGTCCACCGGGACAAAACAAGAAGGGCATTCGCGGTGGGCGCAGTCTCGTCAAATCCCGCGTTGACGGTGAGCGATCGCTATCGGGGACATCAGGCCGCCAGGTATTTTCGCGAACACTTTGAATCCGAAAAGCAGTTCGGCCGCCGAATCCAAAGCGAGTATTTCAGGCCATTTTGCGGCGAGGGCCTGACCCTCCTCGATTTCGGCTGCGGTGATGGCACCATCCTGCGATCGCTGCCGGCGAAGGCGCATTTCGGTATCGAGGTCAATCCCCGCTGCATCGAGAAGATCCGCCTCGACAACGAAACGACGGGGCCGCAGCTCGATGTGCGCAACGACATCCGCGCGATCGATGATGACAGCATCGACGTGGTCATTTCCAACCACGCCCTGGAACACACGCTGCAGCCGGCGGAAACGCTGATCCACCTCAAGCGCGTGCTGCGGCGCGGCGGCACGCTGGTGCTGGTCACGCCCTTCGACGATTGGCGATTGAACCCGAACCGGGCGTGGCGGCCCGATGACAAGGACAACCACCTGTTCACCTGGTCGCCGCTGAACATCGGCAATCTCGTGCACGAAGCCGGCTTCGCCGTCGACCATTCGCGGCTGGTGTCCCGCGCCTGGTCGCCCAAGCTGTTCTGGATTCACCGCCGGTTCGGCGGGCGCGCCTTCGCCGCCGCATGCCGGGCGTTCGCCTGGGTGAAGAACCGGCGAGAGGTGTTCACGCTGGCGCGCAAGCCGTAGCCGCCGGCGCCATCACGCCGCGGGGTGCGCTCTCACGCCGGCAGGCGGATCAACTCGCCATGGTGCAAACAGCCGTCCTCGGACAGCGCGACGAACGCGTCGGTCACCGCTTCCGGGGGCTTGACGCTCGCCGGGTTCTCGCCGGGAAACGCGGCGGCGCGCAGCCGCGTGCGGGTCGGCCCGGGATCGATCAGGTTGACCCGCAGGGAGGTCTTCGCCACTTCGCCGGCGTAGGTGCGCACCATCGCCTCCAATCCCGCCTTCGCCACCGCATAGCCCCCCCAATAGGCCCGGCCCGCGGCCTCCGCCGCCGTGACGAACACGGCGCGGCCGGCGGGAGCCGCCCGCAGCAGGGGATCGAGGCTGCGGATCAGCCGCCAGTTGGCGGTCAAGCCGAGGGTGAGCACCCGCTGCCACGTCTCCGGCTTGATCTCGGCGAGGGGCTGCAGCAGGCCGAGTTCGGCGGCGGCGGCGACCAGCACGTCGAGGCGGCCCCAGCGGGCATGGATGGCGGCACCGATGCGATCGATGACGTCGACGTCGGTGAGATCCGCCGTCACCAGGGAGGCGTGGCGGCCCAGCCGCTGCACCTCGTCATCGACCTCGATGAGGCCGGCTTCCGTGCGGGCGACGAGAATGAGATCGGCGCCTTCCTGCGCGAACCGCAGGGCGACCGCCCGGCCGATGCCGCGCGAGGCGCCGGCGACCAGCGCCAGCCGGCCGGCGAGGCGGCCGGCCGTTGCCGCCGGCGGCGGGGCTTCGGCCTCGGACATCGGGGCTACTCTTCCAGCAGCGAAAGCTGCTTTTCAGCGGGCGGGTCGAGATAGTCGGTGAGCCGGATCGGATAATCGCCGGTGAAGCAGGCATCGCAATACTGTGGCCGCTGCGGTTCGCGACCGGGTTCGCCGACGGCCCGATAGAGCCCGTCGATGGAGATGTAGGCGAGCGAGTCGACGCCGATGTACCGCGCCATCTCGGCAAGGTTGCGGCTGGCGGCGAGGAGTTCGGCCCGTTCCGGCGTATCGATGCCGTAGAAACAGGAGTGGGTGGTGGGCGGGCTGGAAATGCGCAGATGCACCTCGCGGGCGCCGGCGTTGCGCACCATCTGCACGATCTTCACCGAGGTGGTGCCGCGGACGATGGAGTCATCCACCAGAATCACCCGCTTGCCCTGCAGCAGCGCCGTATTGGCGTTGTGTTTCAGGCGGACGCCGAGCAGGCGGATCTGCTGCGTCGGTTCGATGAAGGTGCGGCCGATGTAGTGATTGCGGATGATGCCGAGTTCGAAGGGAATGCGGGCCTCCTCGGCATAGCCGATGGCCGCCGGCACGCCGGAATCGGGCACCGGCACGACGACATCGGCGTCCACCGGCGTTTCCCGCGCCAGCTCGGCGCCGATGCGCTTGCGCACCGCATAGACGTTGCGGCCCTCGATGGTGGAGTCGGGCCGCGCGAAGTAGATGTACTCGAAGATGCAGAAGCGGCGCGCCACCTTGGCGAACGGCTTGATCGAGCGCAGCCCCTGATCGTCGACGACGATGATCTCGCCGGGCTCGACATCGCGGACGAACTCGGCGCCGATGATATCGAGGGCGCAGGTTTCCGAACACAGGATGGCCGCGCCGCCCAGCCGGCCCAGCACCAGCGGGCGAATGCCGTAGGGGTCGCGCATGCCGATCAGCTTGCGCCGGGTGATCGCCACCAGCGAGTACGTTCCTTCCAGCTGGCGCATGGCGTCGATCAGGCGGTCGACCACCGTCGAATAATGGCTGGTCGCCACCAGGTGAATGATCGTCTCGGTATCGGTGGTCGAATGGAAGATGGAGCCGGTCTTGACCAGCGCCCGGCGCACCGCGAGGGCGTTGGTCAGGTTGCCGTTGTGGGCGATGGTCAGGCCGCCGAACTCGAAATCCGCGAACAGCGGCTGCACGTTGCGCAACACGGTTTCCCCCGTCGTCGCGTAGCGCACGTGGCCGACGGCGGTGCTGCCGGGCAGCCGCTTGATGATCTCGCTGGTGCTGAAGTTGTCACCCACCAGCCCCAGCGCCTTGTGGGCGTGAAAGTGTTCGCCGTCATAGCTGACGATGCCGGCCGCCTCCTGCCCGCGGTGCTGGAGGGCGTGCAGGCCGAGCGCGGTGGTGGCGGCGGCGTCGTCATGGCCATAGATGCCGAACACACCGCATTCGTCGTGGAAATGGTCATCGCCGATGGCCCGTCCGTCGTCGGCTTCGGCGCTGTCCATGCTCGTCCGTCCCCTAACTCAGCGGCCGCTGTCCAAGAGTCGCTCCAGTTCGCGGCGGTCTTTCTCGCTGTAGGCTGTTTCTTTTCGATCAACCGCCGGTTTCGGCGCTTTCGGCTCCGGTTTCATCATGTCGCGAGCGATGCGCTCGCTTTCAAGATCACGCCGTAGCCGCTCTCCGAGACGATCGCCGCCTTCGCCGCGCTCTTCACCCTGCACGAACGCCCGGATCCGATCGGCGCCCTCGGCAACCAGCGGCATCGTTCTGGCGTCCCGCAGCCATGCCGGCTGTTCCGGCGGCGGCATCAGCCATTCCACCGGCAGGTAGGCGAGGCAGACCAGCAGCGCGCCGCGCAGCAGCCCGAACAGCGCGCCCAGCGACCGGTCCACCGCATTCAACGCACTGTCGCGGACGCGGTTGGCGATCGCCCGCGTCAGCATCGACAGGACGATCAGGGCGACGATGAACAGGACGGTGCCGGCCACCGCATCGGCGAGGAGTGGCACCGAAATCATCTCGCGGGCGAACGGGCGGAGATACGGCAGCCCGAAAATGACGGCGACGATGGCCCCCGCCCAGGCGCCGACCGCCAGCACCTCGCGCACGAAGCCGCGAGCGAACGCCAGCAGCGCCGACAGCACGAGGACGACGACGATGCCGGCATCGGCGACGGTGATCGGCAGGTCAGGCATGGCCGAGGCTCCGCACCGTCTTGCCGGGGCGCGCGCCGTTGCGCACGAAGGCGACCAACTCGGAGATGTGGGTCAATTCATGGACAATCATTGCCGTACCCTGTGTCCCACCCTTGCGCGCCGGCAACACGGCGCGGCCAAAACCCAGCTTCGCGGCCTCCTTCAGCCGCGCCTCCGGGCGCGCCACGGCACGAACCTCGCCGCCGAGCCCGACCTCGCCGAAGACCACCATGTCCGCCGGCAGGGCGCGTTGCAGGGACGCCGACGTCAACGCCGCGGCGACGGCCAGATCGGCCGCCGGTTCGCCGATTTTAAGGCCGCCGGCGACGTTGAGAAAGACGTCGAGTGCGGCCAGCGTCAAGCCGGCGCGGGCTTCCAGGACGGCGAGGATCATGGCAAGCCGGCCGGTGTCCCAGCCGATGACGGCACGGCGCGGCGTGCCAAGCTGGGTGGTGGCGATCAGCGCCTGAATTTCCACGAGCAGCGGCCGCGTGCCCTCGATGCCGGCGAACACGCACGAGCCGGTGGTGTGCTCGCCGCGGTCGGCGAGGAACAGCGCCGAGGGGTTGGCAACCTGCTGAAGGCCCGTATCCGTCATTTCGAACACGCCGATCTCGTCGGTCGCGCCAAACCGGTTCTTGGCGGCGCGCAGGATCCGGAACTGGTGACCGCGATCGCCCTCGAACGACAGCAGCGCGTCAACCATGTGTTCGAGAACCTTGGGGCCGGCCGTCAGCCCCTCCTTGGTGACGTGCCCCACCAGCAGCAGGACAAAGCCGCGTCGCTTGGCGATGCGGATCAGCGTCTGGGCGGCGGCGCGCACCTGGCTCACCGTGCCTGGCGCCGAATCGAGCCCGTCCACGTGCAACGTCTGCACCGAATCGACGATGACCACATCCGGCGGCGTCTCATCGGGCGGCGAGCGTTCGAGCGAGGCGGCGATGTCGGCGACCGCGGTGGCGGCGGCCAGCCGCAGCGGCGCCGCCAGGATGCCGAGGCGCTCGGCGCGCAGGCGCAGCTGGTCGATGGCCTCCTCGCCGGAGATGTAGAGACACGAGGCGCTGGCGGCGAGGCACGCCGCGACCTGCAGCAGAAGGGTGGATTTGCCGATGCCGGGATCGCCGGTGATCAGCAGCGCCGAGCCGGGGACGAGGCCGCCGCCGGCCACCCGGTCGAATTCGCCGATGCCGCTGGCAAGCCGGGCCAGTGGCGGCGTCTCGCCGGACAGCGGCACGAAATGCAGGCGCCGGCCGCGGCGGCCACCGCCCTCGCCGGCAGCGCCCGCTGCGGGCGCCGCCTCCTCCAGCAGGGTATTCCACGCGCCGCACGCCTCGCAGCGTCCGGTCCATTTCGGCTGGCTGGCGCCGCACTCCTGACAGACGAAGCTGCTGCTGGCTCGTGCCATGTCCGCGTCCCGAAAAGCCCTTCGCCCTAGCCGCGCACCGCCATCTGGATCGGACCGTCCGCCCGACCGTTGATGAACTGATCGACCCGCTCGTCGCCCGATCGATCGATGTCGGTCACCAGGCCATCCCAGATGATCCTGCCCTGATACAGCATGGCGATGCGGTTGGCGATCTTGCGTGCGCTGGCCATGTCGTGGGTGATCGACAGGGCGCTGGCACCGACTTCCCGCGTCGTCTTGACGATCAGGGTGTTGATGACGTCGGCCATGATCGGATCGAGGCCGGTCGTCGGTTCATCGAAGAAAATCACCTGCGGATCGGCGGCAATGGCGCGGGCGAGGCCGACGCGCTTTTGCATGCCGCCGGAAAGCTCGGAGGGGAACAGGTCGGCGACATCGGCGGCGAGCCCGACCTGCGCCAGCTTGGCGATGGCAATCTCGCGGGCGCGGGCGCGATCGCCGAGATGCCGGGCGAGCAGGGCGAAGGCGACGTTTTCCCACACCGGCAGGCTGTCGAACAGCGCTCCGCCTTGAAACAGCATGCCGATCTGGCGGTTGATCGCCTCCCGGCGCCGCCGGTCCGCCGTCAGCACGGGCTCGCCGTCGATCTCGATGCGGCCCGCCTCCGGCGTCAGGATGCCGAGAATGCACTTCAGCAGCACCGACTTGCCGGAACCGGAACCGCCGATGACGACCACCGATTCGCCAACGCCGAGGTCAAGATCGATGCCGTCGAGCACCACCTTCGCGCCGAACCGCTTGCTTAAGCCCCGGATGCGAATTTTTGGCGCTGCGGTCATTTGGCGAAGAACAGTTCCGTCAGCAGGTAGTCGAAACAGAGGATCAGGATCGATGCCGAGACAACCGCATTGGTCGTCGCCTGCCCGACGCCCTGCGCGCCGCCGCGGGAATGATAGCCGTTGAAGCAGCCCATCAGCGTGATGATGAACCCGAACACGGCGGCCTTGACGAGGCCGGAGACGAGGTCCTCCGTCTTGAAGGCTTCCCAGGTGTTTTGCAGGTAGAGCGACGGGTTGAAGCCGAGCTTGAAGACGGCGACCAGATAGCCGCCGAAGACGCCGATGATGTCGGCGACGAGGACGAGCAGCGGCAGCGTCGCGATGCCGGCGATCAGCCGCGGCGCCACCAGGTATTTCATCGGGTTGGTTGACAGCGTCGTCAGCGCGTCGATCTGTTCCGTCACCCGCATCGTGCCCAGTTCGGCGGCGATGGCGGCACCGATCCGGCCGGCGACCATCAGGCCGGCGAGGACCGGCCCCAGTTCGCGCAGCAGCGAGACGACGACCACCTGCGGGATCGCCGATTCCGCCTGGAAGCGGGAAAAGCCGGTATAGCTTTGCAGCGCCAGCACCATGCCGGTGAAGATCGCCGTCAGCCCGACCACCGGCAGCGAGAAGTAGCCGATATCGATCAGTTGCCGGCCCACCGTCCGCCAGTAGAACGGCGGCCGCACGGCGCTGCTGATGGCGGCCAGGGCGAACAGCACCAGCCGGCCGATCGTCTGCAACAGATCGAGGACGACGCCGCCCAGGCGCGAGACCGGCTTCAGCACGGCACCGCCTTCATTTCACCCCGGTAGACACGGTGATAGCGGCGGCCGAGCGAGGTCAGCACCTCGTAACCGATCGTTCCGGCGGCTTCGGCGACGGCGTCCACCGGCCGGTTGGGTCCGATCAGCTCCATCGCGGCGCCCGCTGTCAGCCGCTCCGGCGGCACGGCACTGACATCGAAGGTGGTCAAATCCATGGACACCCGCCCAACGAGCGGCACGGTGTGCCCGCCGATGAAGCCGCAGCCGCGATTGCTGAGCGACCGAAGGAAGCCGTCCGCGTAGCCGACGGACACCGTCGCGATGCGCGTCGGCCCGTCGACCCGATGGCTGGCACCATAGCCAACGGTCCGGGGGGTGTCAATTTCACGCACCTGCAGCACGCGGCCGTGCAGGGCGACGACGCCCGCCATCGGGTTCGGCGCGCCGGCCGTCGGCGCGATGCCGTAGAGGGCGGCGCCCGGCCGCACCAGCTGGAGATGATAGGCGGGGCCGAGAAAAACCCCGGACGAGTTGGCGAACGACCGGCGGCACGCCGGCAGCATGGCGGCGGCGGCAGTGAACCGCCGGCGCTGTTCGCCGTTCATCGGGTGGTCCGGTTCGTCGGCGCAGGCCAGGTGGCTGATCAGGAGCGTCAGCCCGATCGCCGCCACCCGCTCGGGAAAGGCCGCGAGGCGCCGCTGCTCGCCCGCATCGAGGCCGAGCCGCGACATGCCGGTGTCGAGGTGAAGGGCCGCCGGCAGCGGGTGACCGGCGGCGCGGCTGGCCGCTGCCCAGGCGTCGATTTCGGCGAGGCTGTTGAGTACGGGGCGCAGCCGCCAGCGCGCGAACTCCGCCTCCGCACCCGCCGGCGCGCCGTTGAGCACGTAGATGACCGGCTCCGCCGCCCGATCCGCCGCCGCACCGCGGCTCAGCGCGCCGCGCGCCAGAACTCCCTCATCGAAGGTGGCGACGAAGAAGGTTTGGCAGCCGGCCGCCGCCAGTGCCGGCACGACGCGGGCCGCGCCGAGGCCGTAGGCGTCCGCCTTGACCACCGCCGCGCATTCCGCCGGCCGCGCCCGGTCGCGGAGTTGGCGCCAGTTCGCGGCGATGGCGCCGAGATCGATGGTCAGCACGCCCTGGGCGGCGATGGCGGTCACCGCCGCGCCGTCACTCCCCAGGTCACTGCCCAGGTCACTCCCCAGGTCACTCTCCGTCATGATCGGTGTGGGCGAGGTCGCCGAAGCGGGTGAACTCGCCCTCGAAGAACAGCTTCACATTGCCGATGGGGCCATGCCGCTGTTTGGCGATCATCACCTCGGCGAGGTTGTGGGCGCGCTCGCAACGCTCCATCCACTCCTGATGACGCTTCTGGAAGCGTTCCAGCGTCTCGTCCGCCCGCTGCGTCGGCTCCGAGCGCTCCAGGTAGTATTGTTCGCGAAAGATGAACATGACAACGTCGGCGTCCTGCTCGATGGTGCCGGATTCGCGCAGGTCGGCGAGCTGCGGGCGCTTGTCCTCCCGGTTCTCGACGGCGCGGGAGAGCTGCGAGAGCGCCAGCACCGGCACGTGCAGTTCCTTCGCCAGGGCCTTCAGGCCGCGCGTGATCTCCGACAATTCCTGCACCCGGTTGTCGGCATGGGAGCCGGCGGGCGGAGCGATCAGCTGCAGGTAGTCGATGACGATGAGGCCGAGGTTGTGCTGACGCTTCAGCCGCCGGGCGCGGGTGCGCATGGCGCTGATCGTCAGCGCCGGCGTGTCGTCGATGAAGAACGGCAGCCGCTGCAACTCGCCGGCGGCGCGCACGATATCGTGGAAGCGGTCGTTGGGCACGATCCCCCGCCGCACCTTGTCCGACGAGATGCGGGTCTGTTCGGCCAGGATGCGCGTCGCCAGCTGCTCGCTCGACATTTCGAGGGAGAAAAAGCCGACCACCGCACCGTCAACGGTTTTCGTCTTGCCGTCGGCGGTCTCCGCCCGATAGGCGCGGGCGGCGTTGAAGGCGATGTTGGTGGCCAGCGCCGTCTTGCCCATGCTCGGGCGGCCGGCGAGGATGATCAGGTCCGAGCCGTGCAGCCCGCCTAGGCGGCCATCGAGGTCACGGAAGCCGGAGGGCACGCCGCTGAGCAGCCCCTGCCGCTTGTGTGCGGCCTCGGCGATGCGGATGGCCTCGGTGACCGACGCCGAGAACGGCGCAAAGCCGCCCTCGGAGCGTCCGCGCGTCGCCAGATCGAACAGGGCCTGCTCCGCCAGCTCGATCTGGCTCGGCGCCGGCTGGTCGATGTCGCCGGTGTAGGCGCGGTCGACGACCTCTTCGCCGATGCCGATGAGTTCGCGCCGCAGATACAGATCGTGGATCAGCCGGCCATAGTCGCCGGCGTTGACGGCGGCGACCGCCGAGTCCGCCAGGTGCACGAGGTAGGCGACGCCGCCCATCTCGGCGATCACCCCGTCGTGTTCCAGCAGGCCGCCGAGGATCACCGGATCGACCAGCTGGCCGCGCTCGATCAGTTGGCGGCAGGCGGCGAAGACACGGCGATGCGGCTCGTAGGCGAAATGATCGGCGATCAGGAACTCGGCAACCCGTTCGAACGCCGCGTTGTTGACCAGGATGGCGCCGAGCAGGGAGCGCTCGGCGTCGATGTTGTGGGGCAGCCGCCGCGCGCCGGCGAGCGTGCCGGCGGCGAACGGAAGGCTGGCGCCCGGGGAAATGCCTGGGGAGATGTCGGTGGTCTGCATGGGGCGGAGACTAGCCCAGAGGCCACGGGCGGTGCGCCGCGATTGTCCGGGATAAGCCAGTTCAGCGGGGATAACTCCGCGGCGCGCCGTGCCCCTGTGAATTGCCGGGACAAGCTGTGGACAACGTGCGGCTGTCGTGAACGGCCCGGGCGCGCCGCGGCGGCGGTCAGCCGCGCTCCCCGCCCGTGCCGTCCTCGCCCTCCTCCTCGCCGAGCTGGGCTTGCAGCAGGGTATCCAGTTCCTCCTCGGAGGGTTTCGCCGCGCGCCCTTCCGCCGCGGGCTGCCCGCCCTTCAGCTGCGCCTCCGCCTCGTCGGCGGTGCGGGCGACGTTGACCCGGATCGCCAGCGCCACCTCGGGGTGCAGGCTGACGCCCACCGCGTGCACGCCGAGAGCCTTGATCGGCTGGTTGAGGCGGACCTGGCCGCGGCCGATGGTAAAGCCGGCGGCGGTCGCCGCGTCGGCGATGTCGCGGGCGCTCACCGACCCGTACAGCTGGCCGCTTTCGCCGGCCTGACGGATCAGCGTCACCGTGAGGCCGTCCATCTTCTTGGCAACGGCTTCCGCCTCGCTGCGCCGCTCGAGGTTGCTCGCCTCCAGCTGGGTGCGCTGCTGTTCAAAGCGCTTCTTGTTGTCATCGGTGGCCCGCACCGCCTTCTTTTGCGGAAACAGGTAATTGCGGGCGTATCCCGGGCGCACGCGGACGATGTCGCCCATCTGCCCCAACTTTTCCACCCGTTCCAGTAGGATGATGTCCATCGCTCATTCACTCCTTCTTGATCAAGTCACGGCCATCCCGCTGCCGCGCGCCCAGCCATTGATCGAAAACGCCGATGGCGATGACGATGACGACCATGACCAGAAACATGATGACCAGCAGCGCATAGAACACGCCGAGCAGCAGCCGCCGCGCGCTCGCCCGCGCCGCCAGCCGATGGACGGCGGCAAGCCCGGCGAAGAAATACGGAACCGCGAGCGCCACCGTCGCATTCTGCGCCAGATAGCCGACATCGCCGCCGCTGATCAACGCCAGCGCGGCGCTGCCGGCGAGCAGCCACGACAGCCAGTCCGGCAGCACGACGGCCGACCACGGCGGCGATGGACGGATGGCGGTGCCGGCCTTCACCGCCAGCCGCTGGGCGAGCAGGGCGTTGATCACCACCATCATCTGCCAGGCCATGGCGAGAAAGCCGAGGAACACCGGCGCCAGCGGGGCAAGGACGGCCAGCGGCGTGACCTCGGCGTCCTCGCCGCCGGGCGGGGTGACGGCGAAGCCCTCGATGAACGCCCGCACGCCGGCCTCGATGCCGTCGTCGCCGCTTTGGATGACGCCGAGGGCGAGCAGGCCGAGGGCGGCGGCGACGGCGAGGCAGGCGAGAATGATGCCCGGCGCCAGGTAGGCGAAGCCGGCGGCGGCGGTTCCGCCGTTGGCGACGGCAACGGGCCGCCGCGCCAGGGCCAGGGCGACGACCATCCAGGCCGGCAGCGCGTGAACGCCGAGGAACGCCTCGGCGGCGACGAGGCCGCCCAGGATACCGGCGGCGACCGCCCCGGCGAGGCCGGCGATCGCCACCGCCGCCGGCCCGGCGGTCAGGCCCACCCACAGCAGGGGGAGCGGCGCAAAGTAGGACAGCAGCAGCCCGCCCGGTACACCCGCCGTCACCGACAGCCAGGCCGCCGCACTCAGGCCGCCGGCCGCCACCGCGATCAGCGCGCGCTTTGCCATCATTCCTCCGGCACTCGTTCCGGGACGCCCGGCGCGGCGCTGCCGACCGCCCCGCGGCGGTGTGTGCTGCGGGCGGCTACTTCAGCACGTAGGGCAGCAGCGCCAGGAAGCGGGCCCGCTTGATCGCCTGCGTCAACTCCCGCTGCTTCTTCGCGGACACGGCGGTGATCCGGCTCGGCACGATCTTGCCCCGCTCCGAGACGAAGCGTTGCAGCAGCTTGATGTCCTTGTAGTCGATCTCCGGCGCGTTGGCGCCCGAAAACGGGCAGCTCTTGCGGCGGCGGAAAAAAGGTCGGCGCATGGCCATCGCTGAAGTCCTCGTTCAACCGTTGCCGTTCAGGCGTTACTCGGCGCCCGGCTCGTCCCTGTCGTGGCCGCGGGCGCCGCGGTGGGGGAATTCCCCCTCGCCGCCGCCACCGCCGCGTCCGCCGAAGTCGCCGCCGCCGTCATCGCCGAAGCTGCGGGGGCCGCGGTCATCGCGGCGCGGCCGGTCGTCGCGACCTTCGCGGCGCGGCCGGTCCTCCCGCGAGGCGCGGCTCTGCAGCATCGCGCTCGGTCCCGGCTTGATCGCCTCGACGCGCACCGTCAGATGGCGGACGATGTCCTCGTTGATGCGCATCTGCCGGTCCACCTCGTGCACCGCCGCCGCCGGCGCATCGATGTTGAGCAGCATGTAATGACCCTTGCGGTTCTTGCGGATGCGGAAAGCCAGGGACCGCAGCCCCCAGTACTCGCGCTGGGCGACGGCGCCGCCGTTCTCCTCGATGACCTTGGTGAAGTGATCGGCAAGCGCTTCCGCCTGCGGCGCGGAAATGTCCTGGCGTGCGATGAACACGCAGCCAAGTCGCTGATCTCCCTTTGGCTTGTCTCAGCCGGAGGGTGCACCCCGGCACCGCTCCCGCATAGCCGGCACCGGCCGGCAAGGAGGTAAGGGGCGCGAATAAACCACGGCGGCGGTGTCGCGCGCAAGGCCTTTGCGCCGCAGGTCAGGCGGCGGTCCTCGCCGCGGCGCGTAAGGGGGGTCGAAGCGTTGCGGACGCATCCGCCGCATCTCCGCTTGCCGCGATCGCCAGCCGCGACGGTACGGGCGTGCGTTGAGTGCCGCAGGCTGCATGCAGCGAAGCGGAATGCGGGCAACCCCTCGCGGCATGAACACCTGGATTTCGCTCACGCTGCCTCCAGGCTACGCTTGCTGCGTTTGGGCTACAAGTTTCGATGTTTACCATAGCGGACGCAGACGTGACCAAGGCTGAATCGTCACTTCTGGGATGCTGCGAAGGCCCTGGGCCGGAAGACATTGCGGCGTGGAGCGGTGTGACGCGCTATGATGGCAAGCGGGTTTCCTGAGGAGAGGAGCACTCGATGCATGCCGGAGAACTGGACAGGGTTACCTTCGAGGCGGGGAAGATGGGGGGCCGCGCCTGTATTCGAGGTCTCAGAATCACGGTCGCCCACCTCGTGTCTCGCGTGGCGGAGGGGGCGACAGCGGAACAGTTGCTCGCCGAGTATCCCGACCTGGAAGCGGAGGACATCCGCCAGGCGCTCACCTACGCGGCTTGGCTGACCAACGATCGCATCATCGTCGGATAGCCCGGTCCGGTGCGCTTCCTCGTCGACATGAACCTTTCGCCGGCCATCGCCGATGGGCTTCGGTCGCTTCGCTTCGACGCTGTTCACGTCCGCGACGTCGGTCTCGCCAAAGCGAGCGACGAGGAGATTTTCCGTTTCGCTGCCGGGGAGGGGCGCATCATCGTCACCGCTCATCGTCACCACCGACCTGGATTTCGCCGACATCGTCGCCGCATCCCGCACCGCCGTCGTCAGTGTCATCCTTCTCCGCCTGCGTAACGGTTTCCCGTCACCGAGTCTTGCCCGCTTGGAGGCGGTTCTGCTGCTTGCGGCCGAACCGCTGTCGGCAGGCGCCGTGGTCATCGTG
>JALOTH010000142.1 GCA_025458035.1 Rhodospirillales bacterium | reverse complement strand
GAGTCCTTCCACGCGTTCCTGGGGGCTGCCCTGGTGGCGCCGGGCCATGGCCACGTGCTGCCGCTGCCGGCGGAATTCATCACCCCGCGGGACGGCGGCCGGCGGCCACTTCATCTTTGTCTGCAAGCCGTCCTCGCACCAGACCATCGAAGAGTACCTGATCGGCATCGAACTGCCCGAGCACCGGGTGACGGTGCGGCGCGGTCGCGACGTCAAGGTCCATCGCTATCGCTGGATCGAAGGCGTGCCGCTGCGTGACGGCGCCGATGCGATGAGTGTCAACTGGTTCGCCATCGAGATCGCCGATGCCCGCGGTAAGATCACCTATCGCAACAGCTTCGTCACCGACCTGCCGGTCGGCCGCGACACCGTCGTCGACTTGGCGGCCTGCGGCCGTGCCCGCTGGAAGATCGAGAACGAGAGCTTCAACGTCCTGAAAAGCAACGGCTACCATCTCGAACACAACTTCGGCCACGGCCAGCGAACGCTGTCCGCCGTGCTCGTCACCCTCAACCTGCTGGCTTTCGCCATGCACAACGCCTGCGAGCTGATCGAAACCCTCTGGACTCAGGCGCGGGCAACAACCGGTGCCCGACAGCGCCTGTTCGAGCATCTCCGATCGATCACCGCCTACCTCCTCTTCCCGGGCTGGACGGAGCTCGTCACCACCCTCATCACCGGCATCCCACCTCCCCAACCCCCGCCAACCCGACCTTGACCCCTGAAGCTGGTCAACCAAAATGAGATTCTTGGTCACGCTAAATGAGAGCACTTTTGATTTTTGCACGTACGGGCCGCATGCGTGCGGCATGCGTGGAGCGCATACCGCCCCATGTCGGCAGCGTGCCGGCGGACTGCTTATAGCTCGATCGGCCGGGGCTCAATCGCCTGCGCTGGCGGCGCCGCGGCGTCACCCTGCGCCATGCGCTCACCGCCGCCCCAGGGTCGCCCCGGCACACTCGCACGCCCGCGGCTATCCGCGGCCTTGAGCGCGGCGACGGCGCCGTCCATGACGACCTCCGCGTCGGCTATCGACGCCGCCCGGTCGACGGCAGAGCGCGCGGCGTCGGCGGCCGCGATGATTGCCGCGACATGGGTCGCCCACGCCATGACGTCGGCGATCTGCAACGCCGCGGCGGCCTTCAGGTCCGCGCCGCCGTCGCCAGACGGCTCGACCCGCCCCCCGATGAGCGCCGCCTGCAGCGGGTAAGCCGCCGCCGTCGGCGCGACATCCGCCAGGCATTCCCGGGCGGTGATATAGCCGATGACATCGACCATCGACCACCGGCGGCAGCGCATCCCCCCACCATCCGCGCCGATCCGTCGCGCCGGCCGGCAAGGCGTCGTCAGGTCTGGCACGACCGTCGGACAGCACATCGATAATCAGCGCCGTCGTCAGGCCGTCGTCGATGAGCAGGTCGCGGCCGTCACCCAGCGTCAGGTCGGCGCGGAGCGTCGCCGGGTCGAAATCGAGCCTCAAATCCATCAGGTGAACCCCTGTTTTGTCGTGGCGGAGATCTGTACGACCGGCGCGCTGAGGGTCACTTTCTCGCTGGCGGAGATCGTGACCTGCGGAGCGTTGATGGTCACCGTTTCGCTGGCGGTGATCCCGACCTCGGGCGCGCTGACGGTCACCTTCCGAGTGCTGGTAACGACGATGCCGTCCCGCGTCAGGTGGACCGTCTGTCCCTGGTCGTCGTACAGCGCGACCTCGCCGCCGGCGAGCGCGCGCAGCCGATACCGCCGGTCTTCGACCGCGACCGCGATGCTATGTGCTCGGCTGCCGCCGAGACTGAGCAGCACGGCCTCCGCGCCCACCGGTGCCACGCCCGATAGCCCATAGGGCTGGAACCGCTCGATGCCGTCCAGCACCTCGTCGGCATAGCCCGTGACCTGCAACAGCTGCCGTCCGCCGCCGTCGTCGATGCCACTGACCACCGCGCGGCTGGCCGCCGTCAGCGTCCGCCGTTCACTCGCCGATGCCCTTGATCCAGTCATGGCGTCACCACCCCGGCTCGCTGCTGGGCATGGCGCCGGCCACATCATAGGCCTCCGGCATCGCCATCTCGATATCGCTCACCGCGCCGCCGTCGTCCAGGCGCCAGCGCACCCGGACAATCAGCAACACCTCGTTGACGGCGCGGAACCGGCTGAGCATGCGGACGTGCACGCGGCGATTGGGCTGCCACAGCCGGCCACGCTCGTCGGTCCATCCCTGGACACTCACATGAAACCGCCGGGACCGCGCCGCAGCGATCCGCGCCTCCCAGGCCACCCGCTGCTGCAGCGAGATGCCGTCGGCCATATCCTCCGCCAGCAGCACCATCGGCCGGTAGCGGCGGACGGCGGGATCGCTGATCTGTGCTTTCGCGTGAGCCGCCATCTCCGGCGGCTCGTCGTCCGTGCCGCGCCGCTGCCCCTTGGCGATATACAGGCTGTACCGATCGGCGGTGTCGGTCGTCTGCGATTGTGTGAGGATGACGCCGCCTTCGCCATCGGCGAGCGACGGCGGCGTGCCGGCGGCGGCGCCGGCGCGAGTGATCACGATGCCGCCATCGCCGTCGGATATCACGAGGACGGCGCGCTGCCGCGCGGCCCGCTCGATCGCCTCCCACGCGCGCTCGCCTTCCCGCACCCTCCATACGGGGAACGGAGCGCCCACGTCGGTCTCCACCGCCACGTCGATGCCGAACGGGCGGGCGATTTCCTGGACGATCTCGTCCAGCCGCAGGCCGTGCCACTCTCCCGCGCCGACGGCCGCGGCACAATCGACGAGATCGGCGGCCGCATCCTGCCCGGTCACCCGCATGCTCACGTCGTGCGCCGTCTCGCTGATCTCGACGGCGCGCACCCAGCCGGTGATGACGGCCTGCCCCGCCCACGACAGGGTGCAGCGCGATCCGGGCGGCACCGGCCGCGGCGCCGCCTGCCCCGGCCAGCGCTCGGTCATGCCGAGCGAGAAGCCGCCGGCGACGGCCTCGATCGATCGCTCGGCCGCGACGTCTGTCCAGCCGCCGAACACGGCGCCATCGACGGTGAGCGTGACATCCGATGCGATCATGGCGCGATCACCTCGATCGCCGCGCCGGTGGGTAACAGCACGGGCAGCCGGATGCGGTTCATGCGGACCAGCGCGTCGGCGCGGTCCAGCACCCGCTCCGGCTCATCGCCATACAGGCGTTGGGCCAGCACCACCGCCGGCTGCGCCTGCAACAGGATCTCCGACTGCACGCGCGGGAGCCCCGGCGCGATCGCCGCGATCCCTCGCACCACGTCGCTGCGCAGCTGTATCATCGGCAACGGATTTGACGCCGCCGCTTCGGTCGCGGCGTCGGCCGCGGCGAGCCACTCGTCCCGCGCGCTTATGGCGTCCGTATAGGTCTCATATGTCGCGGTCACGATGGCCCGCGCCGCCGCCGGCGATGGCGATGGCGCGCGTCACGGCGACCATCGCGTCACGGTTGGCCGTCAGTTGCCGGGCCGCCGTGCCGGCGCCGACGATGGGCGGCGCATCCGCGTCGTAATCGATCAGACGCCGAAACGCCGCGATGCCGGCGCCGGCGGCCAGCGGCACGCCCATCAGGGCGCCGAGGTGTGCGGGAATGCGGTCCGGCGCGGCAATCAGGTCGGCGGCCGCCGCCGAGGCCCGCTGTATCCGCAGCCCCCACGCCATGCCATCGGCCGCAGGGCGGGCATAAGGTCCGACGACATCACGGATGGTAGTGATGATGTGCTGCCAATGCCGTCCGGCCTCGTCGCCCGTCACGCCCGTCCGGGCCACAAACATCGCGGCGAACGCCGCCCCGGCCGCCGCGCCGGCCGCGGAGGCGGAACGATCGACGGCGGCGGCATCGCCGACCCGTCGCGCGGGATAGCGGCGCTCGCCCGCCTCGGTAAATTGCAGAGTGAAGACGACCAGGCCGCCGGCCTGCGTTTCGTAGCGCTCGGCGGCGCCCGTGCAGACGACCTGCGCATCGGTCCGCCACGGCAGGACGAGAGTGCCGGCACCCGGCGCCTCCAGGGCGTCGGCGAGACGCGCTGCCCGCGCGAGCGGGTCGGGCGGCAACACGAAGGCGGTAATGGTATACGTGCGCGCCGCCCGGCCCAAATCCTCGGCATATGGCTCGTCGCGGCCTGGATACTGGTGTACGGCGATGCGGCGTCCGCGTCCGACATCCGCCTCCCGCACATGGAACGGCACGCCGCGGAAGCTGGCGGGCCGCAGCCCGGCGCGCCACGAGGCCGCCGTCATGTCAGCACCAAGTCGCCGGCGATGATCCACGTGCCCGGCGTCGGCGCCGGCCATAGCGTCACCAGGCCGTAGCGCGCCTCGATCATCGGCAGCGTGCCGGCGGGGGACAGCAGGGTGACGGCCGCGCCGTAGGCGACGACGGTCACCGGAAAGTCGGTATCATTCACGATCTGACAGACGAAATCTTCTGGCAATCCGTCGGGGATGCGCACCGTCACGGGCGCCGGCGTCAAGTACGGCTGCACCCAGACGGCCATTGCGGCATGTTCCGCCGCCAGCGTGACCACATGACTGTTCGGCGCCACGAGTGCCACCGGCGGGAAGCCGCCCGGCGCGCCATCCTGCCCTGCCGGCCCGGCCGGACCTTGTGGACCCGTGGCTCCAGCGGGGCCCTGTGGCCCGGGCGGCCCTCCTTCCGGGCCTGGCGGCCCCTGCGGCCCAGGCGGGCCAGGTGGTCCGGCCGCGAGATCGACCCACGCGAAGCGCGCGGCGGCGCCATCCTGCACGCCGAAAATCGTGGCGTCGGCGATGTCGGGCGTGACGACCGGCAATTCGGTGATTTTTCGCACGTCAACCCTCCAGGCGGGCGAGGCGGCGTTCCTCGTCCGGAGACAACAGGTGCGACATGTTGATCCGCCGCAGCGCCGCGGCGCGATAGAGCAGCGCTGCGTCCGGATCGGCCGCGACCGGATCGGCCGCGACCGCCTGGGCCGCGGCGGGCTCCCCCTCTGGCGCCAGCGCCCGCTCGACGTAGGCGCGGAGGTCGCCGCGCTCGGCCTTGCCGGCGCGGACGAGGATCGTCAGCAGTGCCTCCGGCGACACTGCCCGCCGCAGCCAGCGGGCAACGATGGCCCGCGCCGGCCGCGGCGCCTCCCCGTACAGGCCGAGCAGGTGACATCCGACATCGAAGCACCATTTGCTGGCATCGACGGCACGCGCCGCCGCCTGCCGTCCCGCCCCGCCATGCATCATTGCCTCGCCATGGCCGGCCCCATCGTCAGGCCGAGATCGAAGCCGCCCGGCGGCTTGATCTGGGTGACGCGCGATCCGGCCGGCGCGCCGCTCAGCGTGATGTCCAGCGCGCCGCGGCTGGCGGTGGGAGGCTGCGCCGCCAATGGCGCCGTCGCCGCCGCCGGCGCGGCCAACCCCAGCTTGCCCGCCAGCCAGCCGCCGCCCTTGCCCAGCAGCGTCAGAAATCCCGCGAGCAGGCGCGTCTCGCGCTCCAGCTCCGCGCCGATGCTCCGCAGCACGTCGTCCAGCGGCCCCAACGCCCGCGCCAGCGCATCCGCCACCGGCACCACCCACGCGAAGGCCCGCGCCAGATCATCCGTCAGCGGCACTGCCCACGCCAACGTCTCGCCGAGAGCGCGGCCGCTATCGATCACGGCCCGCAGCAGATCGCCGGCGACGCGCAGCGCGGCGACGAGAGCGCCGCCAATCCGGTCGGCCAGCGCCTGCAGGCTGCCGTCCGCGGCCATGCGATCGAGGGTCGCCAGCAGCCCGGCCAGGGCGCCCTTCATCTCCTCAAACGGGCCGCTGTCGGCGATCATCCGCTGAAACCGCGTCCACTGATCGCCGACATTGCTCATCATTCCGTTCCAGGTCTTGCTGCGTGCTTCCATCGCGCCGGCGAAGCGGCTGTTCCAGATCGCCTGCAGCGTCGAGGCGATCTGCGCCTTGTTGTTGGCGTCGACGAAGCGGGTGATCTGCTTGCCGTTGGCGATGTAGCTGTAGGCGATCTTGTTGCCGTGTTTGGCGGCGGCGATGTCAAACCTCTTAAGCCGCTCGTTTTCGCCGTTGACCGCGTCGGCGATCGCCTCGACCGCCTGCATCAGCGGCTGGCCCATGGCGCTGGCGGTATCGCCGAGCGTCTGAAGCAGCCCGTTGGTCGGATCGAGGCCATAGGCGCGCAGGCGCACAAACGCCTCCGACACGCCGCCGATGTCGTAGGGCGTCTTGGCGGCGAAGTCCGACACCCACGCCAGCGCCCCTTTCGCCTTGGCCGACGAGCCCTCGATCGTGGCCAACGTCGCGCCGAGGTCCTCGAAGGTGGCGGCGGTGCGCAGCACGCCGCCCGCCAACATGCCACCGGCGAGCGCGCCGGCCGAGACGGCGAAGGCCGCCAGCTTGGCGCCCGCGATGGCGATGCCGGCGGCGGCGCGGCCGAAGGAATTGCCGACGCCGGCGACGCTGGCGCCCACCCGCTGCAGCGGACCGATGGCCTGGCCCGATCAATCGCCTCGAGAACGAGGCGAACCCGCAAGTCGCTCATGAATCCGCACCAGTTGTCCGTGCCACCAGTTCACCTCGTCGATCGGCAGGTCCAACACGTCGCCGGGCGGCCAGCCGTAGCCCCAGGCCAGCTCCGCCAGCACCTCGTTCAGGTTGCCGGGGGCGGCAGCAAAAAAGGGGCGATAAGCTCCATCGCCGCGAAGGCGTCGGCCGCACTCATCTGATCGATCGATGACGGCGGCACATCGGCGAGGCGCGCGACCAGGTTGAGCAGATCGCCGATGTCCGGCGGCGTGCCGATGCGGATGATGCCGCGCAGATCGCGCGCCAGCGGTGCACGCAGCGTCAGTTCGCGCACCTCCTCGCCATGCGCCTGAATCGGCTGCTGCAGCGACAGTTTCATCAGAACACCTCCTCCGCCGGGCTGTCCGCCAGGAACTCGACCTTCACCTTGCCGGACCGCGGGTCGGCGGCGCCGGCGGCGGCCTGGAAGGCGTTGCGAAAGACGATGGTCTTGCGGCCCAGTTCCAGCGTGATGGTCTCGCCGCTCAAGGACAGCAGGTCGCTGAGCGGCGCGGCCGCGTCATCGACGATGGTGCCCGACAGCTTCGATGGCCGAAACTCCTCTGAGTAGCCGAGCACGGTGCCGTCGGCTCCCATCTGCACCTCCCGCGTCGGCAGGCCCAGATCATACTCCCAGTCTTCCGCCGCGGCGCGCAGCAGGTTGCCGTCGCGCTTGACGTAGATCGTGCCGCCAATGGCCGCCATGACCCCTCCCTACAGCGAGAATTGCATTTGAATCGCGATCGTGTTGACGGCGCCCACAAAGCGGACCGGCAACAGCACGTCCATCCGGTTGCGGTCGGTGGCGGATCGTTCACAGATCACCTCCGCCTTGAACCCCGCCATGTCCTCGCAGATCGCCGCATCGACCAGGTCGCCATATATCGCGACCAGCTCGGCCTTCATGCTGCGCGGCGTGACGGTGACGCCGCGGGGCGTCGTTCGCTCGCCGTCGGACGCCAGCTTGTGCCGCGGGAACTTGCGGCTGAGCGTCGTGCGGTAGACGTGCCGGACGTGGGCGATCTGCTTCGGCCGGAAGCTGTCGAGATAGGCGTCGTCGGCGACGCCCAGCGCCGTCGTCTGATAGGCGGTGATGACGCGATCGAGATACACGACGCCGTCCTGGCCGACGGTGAAGCCGGAGATGCCGTCGAAATACAGATGGTTGCGTTCCAGCGCGGTAAACCGGCTGGCCGGCGGCGGTGACATGATCCCCTTCAGCGGCAGCGAGCGCAGGGCTCGCGCGGGGTCGTCCTGAAATGCCCGCGCGGCGGCGCCGGCGAGCGCGGCGGCCCATTCCTCCGGCGATGTCGGGCTGCCGTTGGCGCCGATGATGACGAGGTGCGGCGAGTTCTGCCCGCTGCCCAGCGCCAGCAGCTGCGCCAGCGTGCCGCGGGCGCCGGCGTAGGCCAGCGCGTCCTTGGGATCGAGCGGGCCGAAACGGTTGGCCAGCTCCGCCGTCAGCAGCGCCAGATTGGCGCTGTCGGTATACGGCATGACAATGTCGGTGAACCACATATCGCCCATTGCCGCCAGCGCCGCCGCGATCGACGGATTGGTGGCGCCGCCCGCCATCGCGTTCACGGCGACCGTCAGGCCCGGCGGCAGCACGCCCTCCTCGTTGAGGCTGACCCGTACGTCGATGCCATTGCCGGCGAGCCCCTTATGCCGCGCGGTGAGCGTGACCGTCGACCCGGTGGCCGACGCGGTCACCGGCAGGTCTGTCAATGCATTGACGGCGTCGCGGAGCGCGGTGGCGATCGCGGTGGTGGCTTGACCGACGGCAACGGCGACGCTGGCGCGGGCCCCCGCAATCCACACATGCAGGCTGCCGGCGATGGTCGGCGCGCCGCCGATGACGATCGTCCCCGCCGCCGCGACACCGGCGGCGTCGTCGGCGAGGGCGATGGCCCACACCCGCGTCATCGGGTTGCTGGCGCGCAACGCGCGGTACATCCGATGCAGCATGCTGCCGCGGCCGCCGAACGACTCCGCATCCGCGGTCGAATACACCGGCGTCGGCGTCAGCGCGGCGAGGGTGCCCGCGGGCAGTTTTTGCGCGATCAGCAGGATCTCGGCGGGGATGCCCGGCACGCCGCGGCCGGCGGGCGACGGCGTGACCTCCACATAGACGCCGGGCGTGCGGAAGTCGGCGGGGATCTGGTCGAATGTAATGGGCATGGTGATGCTCCCTTAGGCCGGCGCCTGGTCGAACGCCTCGACATCGGCATCGCGGATCCGCCGCTGCCAGAAGCTGCTGTCGGCGACCCAGGCGCCGGCGGCGTCGAGCACCTGGCCGGAGACCGGATCACGCACGCGCCGTCCCGGCGCCGGGCGGACATAGATCATCGACGGGGGGATCACGGGGCGGCTCCTTCTTGCCTTGCGCGGACTGCGCCCACTACGGGTTCCGGCACCATCGGTGTGGTGCGAGTTGTTCCGCGACCTGGACGTGGTGTCGCTGGAACGTCTGCTCGGCGCCTGGGTGATGGGCGATGCGGCGGCGGGCGATATTGCGCTCGACGGCAAGCGGCTGCGGGGCAGCGCCCGCGGTGGGCGGCAAGGCGTGCATCTGCTGGCGGCGTTCAGTGAGCGGCGCAAGGGGGTGATCGGCCAGTTGCAGGTCGCCCCCGACGCGAACGAGATCACTGCGGCGCTGGACCTGTTGAAAACGCTGCCGATCAAGGGTGCGGTGATTACCGGCGACGCGATCTTCGCGCAGAAGGCGATCTGCCGGGCGATCATCGACGGCGGCGGCGACTATTTTTTCACGGTCAAGTCCAACCGGCCGGCGCTGAAGAGCGACATCGCCCTGGCCTTCGGGCCGGATTCCCCCCTCGGCGGTGTGGCTGCCGGCGCCTGACCTGGAGCGGGCCGAAACCGTCGAGAAAGCCCACGGCCGGATCGAGACCCGTCGCCTGGAAAGCACCGCCAGCCTTGCCGCGCATCTGCGCCAGTGGCCGGGTGTGCGGCAGGTCTGCCGGATCGAACGCTGCCGCATCGTCCGCGGCAAGGAAAGCCGCGAGGTGGTCTACGCGATCACCAGCCTGCCGCACCGCTTCGGGCCACGCACCGCAACTGCTCGCGGCGCTCCGCAACACCGCGCTCACCATCCGGCGCCGGCTCGGCCTCCGGCCGGTCGAAGGCTTCGAACACTTCGCCGAAAACCGAACCCAACTCCTCAACATCCTCACCCAGCGGAAAACCGAATGACCGTG
>JALOTH010000141.1 GCA_025458035.1 Rhodospirillales bacterium | reverse complement strand
TTTCTTGTGACGCGCTTTCGATTTTAGATTGCGTTCCATGCCCGCTTCTGTAGCGGCTAGAATCGCATCGATCGCCTTCTCGCCCCGCTGACCGACATCGGTGGGACGGGAGCGCGCCCACAGGTAGTCTCGCTTGGGGTAGTCTCGCAGTGGGCCCAAATAGAATATCTTGTCGATTTCGGCTTCGTAAGTCGCTTCCAAATCGGCAAGGAAGCCGGCATTCTGAAAATAAGTACGAGCCTGATCGGGAAAAGCATAGGACTTGATTGGACCCGGAAGCTGCCACGGGCGTCCCTTAGTACGCAGAAAGGTGAAATCACTCGTATCATCCCGATCCGATGAAGATTTCAGATCAAACTGAGCAAGGTCGCCGTTTTTGGGCGCAAGACTAAACGACATCTCGCCTAGTCGATACAATAGCTGTCGAGCGACAGGCGCCGCTTTCTGTACGGCAATCTCCGACTCCAGGGTTAAGTCGGTGCCTTTGGCAACAACTGAGGTCTTCTTTCGGCTCGGATCGCTCAGTGCCAGTTCGCTGGCTAAGCGGAATCCGATCGACCACGTCATGGACTGAGTTTCATCGAGCTGGTGGATGGCGTCCTTGATGGTCCCGAGTTGGACCAAATCACCGTTCAGTTCGAGGGAGATACCGCGATCTGTCGCATCCTTCGTCTGCTTCATGAGGAGCAGGAACTGGATGAGGCTCGTCTTCCCAGAGGAGTTCGTCCCGAACAGGCCGGTGATCGGCGCGCACGCCAAATCGGCCGCTGCCCACGATTTGAAATTACTGAAGCGAAGGGCGGCCAACATGGCTCAAGCCTGGCAACGCTATCGGGATACTGAAGGACATGAATGGTCGCTCGATGCTTCTCTCGCTGCTTTGTACTCACTGACCCCTGGTCAACTCGGCATTATCTATCATAGCGAACACACAGGATCACGTCCTCAGGTTCCAGGAATGCGGTTTGCTCGTGTATCGATCAGCCGGCGACCGCCGCCGGCGGCTGTCCAGATTTCCCCGCGCTTGATTCCCGCCGCGGGTCGGAAGTGGCATCGATGAACGCCTGATCGTCGGCAGCCTCCCCGCAAGCCTCCGACGGCGGCGCGCACGCTGCGGGCGCGAAGCCTGCTGCAAATGCATAGGTGTTGCGCTCGCACGCGCACTTCTCACGGCGGCGCGGTTCGTGTAATGCTACGCATCTTTGCGCCTTAGCCACCGAAACCGTCAGAATCTGTCGTGACCGAACCGCCGCCGATCCCGCCCGATCATCCTCACGCCATCACCATCGAGGACGAGATGCGGCGCTCGTATCTCGATTACGCCATGAGCGTGATCGTTGCCCGAGCGCTGCCCGACGTCCGCGACGGGCTGAAGCCGGTGCAGCGCCGCATCATCTTTGCGATGCACGAGAGCGGCTACACCCACGACAAGCCGTTCCGCAAGGCCGCCCGCATCGTCGGCGATGTCATGGGCAAATATCACCCGCACGGCGATCAGGCGATCTATGACGCCCTCGTGCGCATGGCGCAGGACTTCGTCATGCGGCTGCCGCTGATCGACGGCCAGGGCAATTTCGGCTCCATGGACGGCGATCGGGCGGCGGCGATGCGCTACACCGAAGCGCGCCTATCGCGCGCCGCCGCCGCCCTCATCGACGACATCGACAACGACACCGTCGACTTCCAGGCCAACTACGACGACAGCGCGCGCGAGCCGGTGGTGCTGCCGGCGCGCTTTCCCAACCTGCTGGTCAACGGCGCCGGCGGCATCGCCGTCGGCATGGCGACCAACATCCCGCCGCACAACCTCGGCGAAATCATCGACGCCTGCTGCGCCGTCATCGAGCAGCCGGCGATCACCGTCGCCGAACTGATGGAACGGCATGTGCCGGGGCCGGACTTCCCCACCGGCGGCATCGCCCACGGCCGCGGCGGCATCGTCGATGCCTACGAGCGCGGCCGCGGCTCGGTGGTGGTGCGCGCGCGCACCCGCATCGAAGAGGTGCGCAAGGACAAGCGCGCCATCATCGTCGACGAAATCCCCTATCAGGTGAACAAGGCGCGCCTCGTCGAGATCATCGCCGAGGCGGTCCGCGACAAGCGCATCGATGGCATCACCGACCTGCGCGATGAGTCCGACCGCGACGGCATCCGCGTCGTCATCGAGGTGCGCCGCGACGCCGATCCCGACGTCGTGCTGAAGCAGCTATACCGCTTCACGCCGCTGCAAAGCGCCTTCGGCATCACCATGCTCGCCCTCGACGGCCGCCAGCCGCGGCTGATGTCGCTGAAGGAGATGATCGAGGCGTTCCTCGCCTTCCGCGAGGAAGTGATCCGCCGGCGCACCATCTTCCTGCTCGGCAAGGCGCGGGAAAAGGCGCACATCCTGATCGGTCTCGCCGTCGCCGTCGCCAACATCGACGAGGTGATCGCGCTGATCAAGGCCGCCCCCGACACCGCCGCCGCCCGCGCCGCGCTGATGGCGCGCGCCTGGCCGGCGGAAACGGTGGCGCCGCTGATCGCCATCATCGAGGAGCAGGCGAAACTGCTGGAGGGCGGCGTCTACCGCCTGTCGGAAGGCCAGGCGCGGGCGATCCTCGATTTGCGCCTGCAGCGGCTGACCGGCCTCGAGCGCACCAAGATCGGCGAGGACCTGACGGCGCTGGCCAAGGAGATCGACGAGTATCTCGCCATTCTCGGCGCCCGCAGCAGGCTTCTCGAGGTGCTGCGCGGCGAGCTGCTGGCGATGAAGAAGGACTTCGCCACGCCGCGGCGCACCGAGCTGGCCGAGGCCGAGCCCGACGACGATATCGAGAACCTGATCCAGCGCGAGGACATGGTGGTCACCGTGTCCAACGCCGGTTACGTCAAGCGGGTGCCGCTGTCGACCTACCGCTCGCAGCGGCGCGGCGGCAAGGGCCGCTCCGGCATGGCGACGCGCGAGGAGGACTTCGTCAGCCAGGTGTTCGTCGTCAATACCCACCAGCCGGTGCTGTTCTTCTCCTCCATGGGGATGGTCTACAAGCTGAAGGTCTACCGCCTGCCGCTGGCGCAGCCGCAGGCGCGCGGCAAGGCGATGGTCAACCTGTTGCCGCTGCGCGACGGCGAAACGATCACCACGCTGATGCCGCTGCCGGAGGACGAGGCGCGCTGGCAGGAGCTTTACGTCGTCTTCGCCACCGCGTCCGGCCGGGTGCGCCGCAACGCCCTGAGCGATTTCGCCAACATCCCCTCCAGCGGCAAGATCGCGATGAAGCTGGACGAGGGCGACCACCTGGTGCGCGTGCGCACCTTCACCGACGACGACGACATCATGCTGTTCACCCGGCGCGGCCAGTGCATCCGCTTCCCGGTGGACGAGGTGCGCGTGTTCAGCGGCCGCACCTCGACGGGCGTGCGCGGCATCAAGCTGGCCGACGGCGACGAGGTGATCAGCATGTGCGCGCTCAAGCACGTCGACATCGACGCGGCGCAGCGCGACGAGTATCTGCAGGCGGTGGGCGCCCGCCGCCGTCTCGCCGGCAGCGATTACGCGGAAAAGCCGGAGGCGCGCGCCGCCGACGAGGCGCTCGCCGCCCGCCTCGAACAGGCGGACTTCCGGGAGCTGGCGGAGCGGGAGCAGTTCCTGATCACCGTCGCCGAGGACGGCTACGGCAAGCGCTCCTCCGCCTACGAATACCGGACCACCGGCCGCGACGGCTCCGGCATCGTTGCCCTCGACCTGAGCCGGGGCAAGACCGAGAGCGCGATGGTGCACGCGTTTCCCATCGAGCCGAACGATCAGCTGGTCATCGTCAGCGATGGCGGGCAGCTCATCCGCTGCCCCGTCGACGACGTGCGCATCATGGGACGGATCACCCGCGGCGTTCGCCTGTTCGCGATCGCCGAGGGCGAGCGGGTCGTCTCGGTGAGCCGCATCCGCGATGTTGCGGACGCGGAAGGTGGCGGCGAGCCCCCGCCGGGGCCGTTGTTCGAAAGCACTGCCAAAGACGGGACGGATAACGCGCCTTGAGGCGCCTGCGGGAGGAGTTCCATGACTGCGTCGCGTATCGGGATCTATCCAGGAACATTTGATCCCGTCACCAACGGCCATATCGACATCATCGCCCGCGGCACCCGAGTGGTGGACCGGCTGATCGTCGCCGTCGCCGCCAATCCCGGCAAGGGGCCGATGTTCACCTTGCAGGAGCGCTGCGAAATGCTGCAGCAGCAGGTCGAGCGCATCCGCAACGGCGACGGCAGCCGCATCGAGATCCGCCCGTTCGACAAGCTGCTGATGCACTTCGTCAAGGACATCGGCGCGACGATCATTCTGCGCGGCCTGCGCGCCGTTTCGGATTTCGAGTACGAATTCCAGATGGCGGGGATGAACACCCGGCTCGACCCGGGCATCGAGACGGTGTTCCTGATGGCCTCCGAACGCCAGCAGTTCATCGCCTCGCGCTTCGTCAAGGAGGTGGCGCTGCTGGGCGGCGACGTCAATCCGTTCGTGCCGGCGGAGGTGGCCGAGCGGATGCGGCGCAAGGTGCAGGCGCTCGACCGCCGCTTCGCCTGAGGGCTGCCGTGGCGGCCACCGGGTTCCGGTCTCCCGGCTCCGGCCGGGCGCGCCGGCTCGGCCGCGCCGCGCCGTCACCCCATGACCCCGTCACATTGCCGCAACAGACGGTAACATAACGTGATTCCGCGTATCCGGCGCGGGACTTATAGAAGGGCCGGGCGTGGATGACGAGGGAGGCCGGCTGATGTCGGTGGCGACGGCAGCACTGAAGACGTACGCGCATTTCCGGCGCCGCACGCTGGCCCGCGAGGATGCGGCGGCGGCGCAGCAGGCGGTGCTGACGGAGCTGGTGACCGCCGCCGCCAGCACCCGCTTCGGCGGCGACCACGGCTTTGCCGATATCCGCACCGTCGCCGATTTCCAGGCGCGGGTGCCGCTGCGCCGCTACGGCCAGCTGTGGGAAGACTACTGGCAGCCGGCATTCCCCCGCCTCGTCGATTGCACGTGGCCGGGAACGATCCCCTACTTCGCCGTCTCCTCCGGCACCTCGACCGGGCAGGTCAAGCACATCCCGTGCACGATGGCGATGGTCAAGTCGAACAAGCGCGCCGCCCTCGACATCTTCGTCCACCACCTGGCGCACCGCCCCGACAGCCGCGTCTTCGACGGCAAGAGCTTCGTCCTCGGCGGCAGCACCGACCTGAAGGAACTGGCGCCCGGCGTGCGCGCCGGCGACATCAGCGGCATCGCCGCCGCCGAACGGCCCTGGTACGTCAGCCGCCAGTACTTTCCGCCGCGGGAGCTGACCTTCATCACCGACTGGGAGGAAAAGATCGACCGCCTCTCGCGGGCGGCGCTGAAGGAGGACATCCGCCTGCTCAGCGGCGCCCCCGGCTGGCTGTCGATCCTGTTCGAGCGGCTGGGCACGCTGAAACCGGAGGCGGCCGGCCGCGTCAAGGATCTGTTCCCCAACCTTGAGATCCTCATTCACGGCGGCGTCAGCTTCGCCCCCTACCGCGGGCGGTTCGCCAAGCTGCTGGAGGGCAGCCGGGTGCTGCCGCGGGAGACCTATCCGGCAAGCGAGGGCTTCGTGGCCATCGCCGACCGCGGTCCCGGCGAGGGCCTGCGCGTCATCGCCGACAATGGCCTGTTCTACGAATTCGTGCCGGTGGACGAGCTGGATAAACCCGATCCGACGCGCCACTGGCTCGGCACCGTCGAGACCGGCGTCGACTACGCCATCGTGCTGACCACCTGCGCCGGCCTGTGGGGCTACGTCATTGGCGACGTCGTCCGCTTCGTCGACGTGCGCCCGCCGCGCCTGCTGATCACCGGCCGCACGTCGTACATGCTGTCCGCCTTCGGCGAGCACGTCACCGGCGAGCTGGTGGAGACGGCGGTGCTCGCCGCCGCCGCTGCCATCGAGGCGGAGGTCGGCGAGTTTTCCGTCGGCACCCGGTTTTCAACGGCGCCCGGCAGCCTCGGCCATCACGTCTATGTCGTCGAGTTCGCCGCACCGGTTGCGGAGGCCGAGCGCCGGCAGCGCTTCGCCGAGGCGGTCGACCGGGAACTCAGCCAGCGCAACGAGGATTACTGCGAACGCCGGCTGATCGAGGGCGGCGTCACCGCGCCGGTGGTGCACGTGGTGGCGCCCGGTACCTTTGCCGCCTGGATGAAGGCGCGCGGCCGGCTCGGCGGTCAGAACAAGGTGCCGCGCATCATCGGCGACAGCGCCCTGCTCGACAACCTGCTGGGCTTCATCGACGCCACCCACGCCCGCACCTGAACGGACGATGAGCTGGGCGGACGGTCAGACGGCGATGTTGTCGATCAGCCGCGTCCGCCCCAGCCAGGCGGCGGCCAGTACGCGGCCAGGGCGCGGCGGCCCCGCCCACGGCTCCAGCGTTTCGGCGTCGCGGACGACGACGTAGTCGACCTTGGCAAAGCCGGCGGCGAGGACCTCGGCGGTGGCGGCGGCGGCGGCAGCGGCGGGATCGGCAGCGGCCGCCACCTGCTCGGCGAGGCGCACCAGCGCCCGATGCAGCGCCGGCGCCGCCGCCCGCTCCGCCGCCGTC
>JALOTH010000140.1 GCA_025458035.1 Rhodospirillales bacterium | reverse complement strand
AATTGGGGCCCCTGGCTGCCTTCGGAAGCCGGCACGGGCATGGTCTCGCCCGCGACGCAGCGCGCGTTCGAGGCGAAGGGCGTGCGTCTCATCGACCCGCAGCAGGGATTGGCGCTGTTTCGGCAGGAGCTCTTCGCCGCGCCCGCCGGCGACGTGGAGATCATCGCCGGCGAAGGGCCGTGGGAACAGCGGGAAGCGCTGCGCGATGCCTTGCCCGATGACTCGCCCCCGTCGGCGCCGACGCCGGCCCCGACGATCGTCGGCGTATCCCCATGGCCGCTGATGGTGCGGGCTCGGCGCGATACCACGGTGAAACGGGGTTCCGCGTTTCGCCGGCCCCTCGATTCCCAGTGGGATCTGTTCCTCGATGCGCAGGGTGCAGGCGGCGCCACGCCGCTGTCCGCTGGCGTTTCTCTCGAGCTGATGGCGGAAGCGGCGGCGGTGCTGTGGCCAGACTGGCAGGTTGCCGAGGTCACGGACTTCCATCTGCCGGCGGATAGGGGGCGCGCAGGCGGTCGGGCGGACGAGATCGAGATCGCCGTGCTCGGTTCCGAACACGGCGGTGAAGGCGGCTTGAAGGCGGCGGTCGAACTGCGCTGCGCCGCCAGCCCGGCAACCGTGTTTGCGCGTGCCATCATCCATCTTTGCGATCGCCTGTCCCCCGCCGCGTTGATTGCCCGCGGGCCCGGCGTGAACGCTGCGCCACTCAGTGCTCAGGACGCATCACGGGTGCGGCGATTTTACGGTGACGCGTTGCCGCGGGTGACGGAGGTGCTCAGCCTCGATGAGCGGGCGATCGTCGCCGCGGTGCCGCCGTCGCAGCCGGCGGAACTCGTGCGCGGGGCGGCGCCCGCTGCCACGTGGCTGTTCGATCCTGGACTGATTGATTGCGGCCTGCAGCTGCCGGTTCTGTGGACGAACCTGATGCGCGGCCGTGCGACGACAGTTAAGCGCGTCGGCGCGATGCGCCGCTTCGACAGCGGCGGCCGGCCCGTGCGACGCGCCCACTTCGTCGTCGATGGCGACGCGTCGGCGGCGGTTCACGGCCGTCTGATCTTCGTCGATGCGGACGACCGAGGCTGCCTGATCATCGAGGACATCGAGTGTGCGGAGGGCTTGCGTCTGACCCGTCTGTGCGAGCGGCCGGGTAAGACGCTTGCCGGTTAGCGGGGGAACGCGAGGGGGAACGGCATCGTGCCAAAACACCGAAGCCAAGGCTGTAACGCCGCTGGCGACGACATCGCCATCATCGGCATGTCCTGCATTTTTCCGGCCGCGGACGGACCGGTTGCCTTCTGGTTCAACATCCTCAACGGCGTCGATGCCATCGGCGAACCGATGCCGGACTGGGACGCTCAACGCTACCGCGACGCCGGGGCGATACCCACCGCCGCCGGCGGGTTCCTGAGGGAGCTGTTCCGCTTCAATGCGGCCGAACTCGGCGTCATGCCGGCTTCCGTCGATGGCGGCGAGCCGGACCAGTTCCTCGCCTTGCGGGTGGCCCGCGAGGCGCTTGCCGATGCCGGCTACCTCAACGCCGGCTTTGATCACACGCGAACCGGCATCATTCTCGGTCACAGCACCTATCTGCACCGGGGCAGTGCCAGTGTCGTCCAGCACGGCATCGTTATCGATCAGACGGTGGGCATGCTGCGGCAACTGTTCCCGGCCCTCGATGACGACGCGGCGCGAGAGATCGGCGCCGCCTTGCGGGCGCAGTTGCCACCGTTCAACTCCGACATCGCCCCCGGCCTGGTGCCCAACGTGATGACGGGGCGGATCGCCAACCGCCTCGATCTGCATGGTCCCAACTACTTGATCGATGCGGCCTGCGCCTCCTCGCTGCTGGCGATCAGCGCAGCGATGGAGGAACTGCGCAGCGGGCGCAGTGATCTGATGCTGTCGGGCAGCGTCAACGCCTCCCTGCCGGCCGAAGTGTACATGCTGTTCAGCCATCTCGGCGCATTGTCGCGGCGCTCGCACGTGCGGCCATTCGCCGCCGATGCCGATGGCACCCTGCTTGGCGAGGGCCTTGGCATCATCGTGCTCAAGCGCCTCGCTGATGCCAAGGCCGCGGGCGATCGTATCTACGCCGTCATCAAGGCGGTGGGTCAGTCCAGCGACGGCAAGGGACTAGGGCTGCTCGCGCCCAACCGCGACGGCGAAGCCCTGGCGATGACCCGCGCTTATGAGGAGGCCGGCCTCTCCCCCGATACCATTGGCCTCATCGAAGCCCACGGCACCGGCATCCCGCTCGGCGACATCACCGAGATCGCTGCGCTGCGGAGCCTTCTCGGCGAGCGCCGCGATCTTCCCGACTGCGCCATCGGCTCGGTCAAATCGATGATCGGGCACTGCATTCCGGCAGCGGGCATCGCCGGCCTGATCAAGGCGGCGCTGGCGCTCTATTATCGCATTCTACCGCCGACCCTGTGCGCGGAGGTCAACGCCAAACTCGAGATCGAGCACACACCGCTCTACGTCAATACCGAAGCGCGCCCATGGATCCAGGAGCCAGAGCGCATCCGCCGGGCCGCCGTCAGCGCCTTCGGCTTCGGCGGCATCAACTCCCACGCCATTCTCGAGGCGCCCCCGGAAGATCGCGCACCGCCGCGGCTGCCCCGCTGGAAAAGCGAACTTGCGATCTTTGCCGGCGAAACGGCGGAAGGGCTGGTTGCCGAGCTGGATGCGGTTGTCGCCGCCCATGCCGCGGGGCGGCTCACCGAGGTCAGCCTCGCCAGTATTGCCACGGGTCTCGCCGAGCGGGCGGCGAGCGGGCGGCGGCGCCTCGCGATCGTCGCCGGCGACATCGGCGATCTGGTCGCCAAGTGCGCACAAGCGGCGGCGCGGCTGCGTGGGCAACCGGATACCCGCATTCAGTCCCGTTCCGGCATCTTTTATGCGCCGGAACGTCAGGACGAATCGCTCGCCTTCGTGTTCCCGGGGGAAGGCGCCCAATATCAAGGCATGCTGGCCGACATCCTGATGGCCTTTCCCGAGGCGCGCGGATGGTTTGATTTCTGGGATGGCTTGTTCGCGGACGCTGAGGGACCGCGGCGCAGCGCCTCTGTTTTCCCGCCGCCGACGACTTTGAACGAAACGACGCAGGCGGCCCTGAAGGCGCGGCTGTTCGGCATCGAGGTCGGCTCGGAAGCGATGTTCATCGCCACCCAGGCGCTGCTCGCCGTTCTCGCCGCGCTGGACCTCAAGCCTGATGCCGTCGTTGGCCATTCCAACGGCGAGAACAGTGCCTTGCTGGCGGCGGGCGCGCTCGCCTGTGGCGATCGCAGCGAGCTTGGCCAGCACATTCGCAAACTCAATCGCGCCTACCGCGACGTCGGCGACGAGCGGCATGGCACGGGCGGCTCGCTGCTGACGGTGGGCGCGGTGGCGCGTGAACGGCTGCTGGCCCTTGCCGATGGCGCCGATGTGCATCTCGCCCTCGACAACTGCCATCATCAGTCGGTGCTGTATGGTCCGCGTCCGCTGATGGAAGCGCTGGCCCATCAACTCGGGCAGGAGGGTGGGCTGTGTGCCTTCCTGCCGTTCGACCGGCCCTATCACACGCCGTTGTTCGCCTCGTCGGCGCAGGCCCTGGCGGCGATGTACGACGACATGCGATTGGTCTCTCCCGCCGTGCCGATTTACTCGTGCGCCACTGCCGAGCCAATGCCCGATGATGAGCGCGATATCCGCCGCATCGCCCTGTCGCAGTGGTCAAGCCGGGTTCGTTTCACGGAAACGATCGAACGGATGTACGCCGACTCGAGCAATCTGACCGGGTTCATCGACGACATTCTGCGCGGTCGCGACGCTCTCGCCGTCGCCCTCGACAATCAACGGCGCTCCAGCCTGACGCAACTGCTGACGGCGCTCGCCCGGCTCTGGGTGCGCGGGCGGGATTTCAACGTCACGGCCCTATTTGCGGGTCGCGGGGTCACCGCTGTCCACCCCGACGCCGCCGACGGCGGGCGCGGTCGCCAACGGGTCTATGCCAACACCTTGCCCTACTTGCGGCTGCCGGTGGAAGACGTCCACAAGCTGCGGACACGGATCGATGGGTTCCGTCCGCCGTCGCTGTCGGCGGCAACGCCCGCCGTTGGTGTCACCGGTGAGTTCCCGACACCGATCGACGAGCCCAGGGAACCGGACACGGCTGGACCGGCGGCGGTGACGGCGGATCACGCGCTTGACGGCTATTTCTCCCTGATGCGTGAGTTTCTGGCCAGTCAGGAACGGCTGGTCGGCAGTTTCATCGGCGTCGCCGGCGGTGCAGAGATGGAGGGCGACACGGCGGATTTGCCGTTCGTCCAGCGGATACTCAGGCACGACGATCAGCACGTCGTCGCCTTATGTGAGTTGTCGGTGGCGGATGACGCGTTCCTCCGCCACCATGTGTTGTACGCTTCGGAGGTTTCCGACCTCGATCCCGCGTTGAGCGGCCTTTCCGTCGTGCCGCTGGCGGTGAGCATGGAAATGGCGGCGGAGATTGCCTCGATGGTGGCCCGCCATCCGGTTCTGACCGGTTTCGAAAATGTCCGCACCTACGACTGGATCGCGCTGGATCGGGGCAGCCGGTCGCTGACCTTGACCGCCAAGCGACGGGCGGACATGAACGGTGGCGACGACGGCGAGGAGCGCATCAACGCCGTCATCACCGACGGTCCGGCGCGGCTGTTCGAGACCGAGGTCGTGTTCCGTGCGGCGCCGGCTGCTGCGTCGCCGACGCTGCCGGATCTGGTGGTCCGGCGGCCGTCGATTTGGCGCAGCGAGGAACTCTACGACAGCGGCATGTTCCATGGTCCGCTGTTCCAGAGTATCGGCGGGCTTGAGGCGTGGGACGAGACCGGCATTGATGCCATCCTTGCCGACACCCCCCTCGACGGGTTTTTCGTCGAGGGCGAGCGGCCGCGGCTGTTTCTGAACCCTGCACTGCTGGATGCCATCGGCCAGGTGTCGGCGTTCTGGCTGGCGCAGGATCTGGGCACGGATTTCAGCACCTTTCCATCGCGGATCGCCCGCATTGAACTCGGCGACGCATGGCGCGAAGATACGGGCGGCGCCGTGCTGAAGGGCCGCATCACGGTGGAGCGCAGCGGCGGGGACGCCGGCACCCGCCATCTCGATGGCGATTACGAGTGCGTCAGCGCCGATGGCACGGTGCTGCTTCGCGCCACCGGCTGGCAGGACCTGTTCTTCCCAATTCCGAGCCGGCTGTTTATGGCCCGCTATCGGCCGCGCGAGGGATGGTACGGCGATGACTGTACCGCGCTGTTTCCCGAGGTGCCGGCGGGCGTGCTGGTCTCCTCGGTGCCGGCGTTCCCGCCCCGTCTTCTCGACGACTCCGGCGGCATCTGGAAGCGTATTCTCGCCCATACCGTCCTCAGCCGCGCGGAGCGCGAGACCTGGGAGGCGCTTTCCCCCAACCCGCAGCGCCGCACCGATTGGCTGATGGGCCGGATCGCGCTCAAGGAGGTCGCCCGCCTGTGGGTCCACCGCCACCACGGCGTTCTGGTGATGCCCGCGGACATCGAGATCGGCACCGACGCGGGCGGTAAGCCATTCGTCGTCGAGCGCGGGCTGGAGGCATTTACGCCCTTGCCGCAGGTCTCGGTGGCCCATGCGGATGGCGCCGCGGTAGCCGTTGCCGCGCCCTGCGACGTGCCGGTGGGGATCGACCTCGAGCCGCTGGGACGGGTCGATAGCGACGACGTGTTGACCGGCGCCTTCACCGCCGAGGAGCGGCGTCTGCTCGATGGCGGCGGCGAGGGCGATGTGATCCGCGCTTGGTGCGCCAAGGAGGCGGCGGCGAAATGTCTTGGCACCAGTCTCAACGGCCGCCCGCAGGCGTTCGCGCTCAGCCGGTTTTCGGTCCAGCAGCCAACGGCGCCGGCCCTTGTCAGCGCCTTTGGCCATCAGATCACCATCGCGTTTGCGCAGTGGGGCAACGCGGTCCTCGCCGTCGCCGCCAACGCGCTTGGCTAGTGATGGCGTTCCCGGCGAACGAAATCGCTGCCAGTGCCGATCGGGGGACCACAAAAGGGGGGCAGTCGACGCAACAGAGAGCGATAAGGAACAGCCAAGGTGCAGCCACCGCTTTTCATTCTGTCTCCGCCCCGCTCGTTTACGACCGTCACGTGTGCGATGCTCGGCAATCATCCCGAGATGTTCGGTCTTGCCGAGACCAACCTGTTTGCTGCTGAGACGCTGAGTGAGTTGGCGCGCCTGTTCCGGTGGCGACCGCGCTTCCGGCACGGGCTATTGCGCAGCCTGGCGGAACTGGGGTTCGCCGAGCAGAGCGAGGAGACGGTGGAAGCGGCCAAGGCGTGGCTGGCGGAAAACGAGGAGTTGTCGACCGCCGAGGTGTTTACCATTCTCGCCGAATGGGCCGGACCGCGCACCGTCATCGACAAGAGCCCGCTGCATGTCTACGCCGCCGGCGCCTTGCAGCGGATGCAGCGCGGCTTTGCCGACGCCTACTACCTGCATTTGACTCGGCATCCGGCCGGCATGCTGGCTTCCAGTGCCGAAATACGTGATAAATTATTGGACGTTGCGGAGTTCATGGAGGGCATAATCGGGGTCAAGCCCAATCTTGCGATTGGAAATGGCGATATTGATCCGGAAAAGGCTTGGCTAAAACCCCACTTCAATATCATGGAATTTCTCGAAGGCGTCGAGCCAGGTCGGCAAATTCGGCTTAAAGGCGAGGATGTCCTTGAAAATCCACGACGATACCTCGCTGAAATCTGTGAGTGGCTCGGCAGGCGGTACGACGAGCCGGCGATGACGGCCATGCTGCACCCCGAGCAGTCACCCTTCGCCGCAAAGGGTCCCCGAAACGCCCGTTTCGGCAATGATCCCAAGTTCATGGACAGCCCAAAGCTGCGCCCGTACCAGTACAAACCGCTACCGCTCGATATCGTCAGTCTGTCGGGTAAAAGAGTTACCCTCTCCGGCGATATCGGTGAGTGTGCACGTATTTTCGGATATTGAGTATCAGTGTAATGATTTGATTGAATTTTTTGCTCAGATCGCCCCACATTGTCTTTCATATTTCACCCAGGCATGCCAGCCTGCTGACTGATGCCACGGACAGAGTTTGGAATCGCCATGACGGTATTGATGATCGGGCTCGACGGAGCGACCTTTGCCCTTCTCAAACCATTGATTGCGCAGGGCCTGATGCCCACGCTCGGGCAGCTCATCGATAACGGCGTGCACGGCGATTTGATGTCCACGCGCATTCCGCTGACGCCGCCGGCGTGGACCTCGATGATCACTGGCCGCAGCCCGGAGGCGCACGGCATCTACGACTTCCTGTGGCCGGACTTCGTTGCCGGAGGGGATGGCGTTTATCTGAAGATCAACGACTTTCGCGACAATCGCTGCGAGACGGTGTGGTCCATGGCCAACCGCGCCGGACGGCGGGCGACCGCTCTCAACTTCTTCGGGATGACGCCGCCGCCCGCCATCGAGGGGCACGTGGTGTCCGGGTTCGTGCCATGGAAGCACCTGCGACAGGGCACGCATCCCAAGGCGCTGTTCGAGACCATCCGCGGCCTGCCCGGCTTCGACTACCGCAACCTCGGCATGGACATCAGCGAAGAGAAGAAATGCGTGCTCGGCCTGTTGGACGGTGAGCACGATGGCTGGATCCAGCTGCAGGATACGCGCGATACCGCCTGGACCGATCTGGCCTGCCATCTCATGGCATCCGACCGCAGCGAACTGACCGCCGTCGTCCTGGACGGTCCCGACAAGCTGCAGCACCTGTTCTGGCGCTTCGTCGATCCGGACGGCGATCCCGGCGAGGACGATCCCTGGTTTCAGCGGATCCGCAGCCGTTGCCTCGATTACTACCGTCAGCTTGACCGCAACATCGCCCGCCTGCGCGAGGCCGCCGGAGCCGGCACCGACATCATCCTGACGTCCGACCATGGCTTCGGTCCCACCGACGAAATCGTCTACCTCAACGAATGGCTGGCGCGGCAGGGCTACCTGACCTGGCGTGACCAGGTGAAAGCCGACGAATCCGGCCAGCTGACGGCGAACAAGATGACCGATCATCTGCGGATGATCGACTGGCGGCGGACCGTTGCGTTCTGCCCGACGCCGTCCAGCAACTCCATCTTCGTCAAGCGGGACCGCGGCAATGGCAATGGCGTGCGTGAGGAGGATTATCCCGAATTCTGCTTAACGCTGCGGCGCCAGCTTCTCGACTACCGCGATCCGGCCAACGGCGAGCCCGTTTTCATCGGCGTTGATGCCAACCGGCTGCGCGGCGTCGCCTTTCAGGGCCCTTGCCCGGACTTGAGCGTCCGGCTGCGGGACGGCGGCTTCGTCTCCATTCTCAATTCGCCGCAGGTGGTGGTCAAACGCCCGCAACGCGACGGCACGCACCGGCCAAACGGCATCTTCATCGGCAGCGGCCCGAACTTCAAGACGGGCGCCGCCATTGCTCCCTTCAGCATCCTCGACATTGCCCCCCTGTTGCTGCACCTGCTTCAAGTCGCCATTCCCAGCGATCTGGAAGGGACGGTTCCGCGGCCGGCGCTGGCGATCGACCGCGCCGTCGAAACGGGACTGGCAGCATCCGCCCCCGCCAGCGAGGCGCCGAACGACCGCGAGCCGACGGAAGAGGAGCGCCAAGCGCTGATGGCGCAGCTCCGGATTCTCGGCTACATGGACTGAACGGAAGTGCGGCCCGCCCGGTCGCGCGCGGTGCCGATTGGGCCGGCGACGATGAGGTGGTGATGCCGTTCGTGCAAACCGACACCGTGACGCTGCATTACGAAACACTGGGCAGCGGTGATGACGTCGTATTCGTCCACGGTCTCGGTGCCAATCTCGCCTTCTGGTATTGGGGCGCGGCTCGCCTGATCGCCAGACGACATCACGTGATCGCCTATGATTTGCGTGGCCACGGGCGCAGCAGCATGCCAGCCGCTGGCTACACCCTCGATGCGATGTGCAGCGACTTGCTGGCGCTGTTGGATCACCTCGGGATCGCGCACGCGCATATCGTCGGCCACAGCTACGGGGCACGGGTGGCTCTGTGTTTCGCCGGCCGCTTTCCCACGCGCTGCACCTCGCTGACGGTCGTCGACACCCAGATCGGCGCGGTTCAACCGCCAATGCGGCTGGGCGAGTGGGGATACTGGCCGCGCTGGAAGCAGCACTTGCAGACATCGGGTATGAACCCGCTGCCAACCGACGACGAGGTCATCGATTTTCGCCTGCTCGCGCGACTCAGCGAGGCGGCGGTTCCACGCCTCGGCAGCGGCGTGCGACGACGCGCGCCGAGCCTCGCCATGCGCACCCGGGGGCTCGGCGAGCGCACCGGCCGGCAGTGGCGCGCACTGCTGGAGCGGACGACCGCCGCCGAGGAACTGAACGATGAGAGCCCGCTCGCGGCGTCATTCGTGTCCGCCGTTCGCGTCCCCACCTTGCTCGTCTATGGCCGCCTTTCCCATTGTCTGCCGTCGTCGGAGACGCTGTTGACGCTCATTCCCGGCGCGCGGCGCATCGTCATTCGTAACGCCGGCCATTTCCTGCCGGCGGTCAAGCCGCGGCTGTTCGCCCGGGCGCTGTCGCGTTTCGTGAATGGCCTGCGACTGCCGCCGGCCGCCGCTCCGGCAGCGAGACTGATCAGAAGCGAGGCGAGGTCGTGACGGAGCGGCCGGTCTGCGTCGTCACCGGCGGCAGCAGTGGCATCGGCCGCGCCATCGCCATTGCCCTCGCCGCCGCCGGTCGCCGCCTCGTCATCGTCGGCCGCAATGAGGGCCGCCTTGCCGAGGCCGCCGAAGACGTGAAAGCGGCGGGGGGCATCGATTGCACGGCGCTGGCGCTGGACGTCAGCCAGCCAGGGGACATGGCACGCATGGCGGAACACTGCCGCGAGCGCTACGGCCGCATCGACGCCTTGATCGCCGGCGCCGGCATCGTGCGCACCGTCGGCGCCGCGAGCCGGTTGCCGAGCGCGACCGTGGACTTGCCGCTGGCGGAATGGCAGGGCGTTCTGGATGTCAATCTCAACGGCGTCTTCTTCAGCAACCGCGCGGTGCTGCCAATCATGATCGCCCAGGGTTACGGCGAGATCGTCAACATCGGCTCGGCGCTATCGCCCCGCGGGTTGCGCGGCCGGCCGCTGGCCCAGGCCTATAGCGCGTCGAAGTTCGCGGTCGCCGCCTTCACCACGGCGTTGGCGCGGGAAGTCGAGGCTGAGGGCATTCGTGTTTCGGCGATCTTTCCCGGTCCCGTCGACACACCGCTGATCGAAAAGACGGCAGTGGCCGCCGAATTCGGCGGCCAGATCGCGCAGCGCAGCTTCGCCGAGGCCGCACTTG
>JALOTH010000139.1 GCA_025458035.1 Rhodospirillales bacterium | reverse complement strand
ACGAAATGCCACCGGTTTCGGTGCCCGTGCATCCGTCTCCGGCCCGGAACTGGATGAAGTGTTGACCAACCTGAGCGGTTCTTATATCGGGGCGATCGGCAGGGGGCAACGCAGAACTCGCGGCCGGCGCCGGGCCGTGGCGTCGGCGGCGGCGCGAGAGCCGGGGGCGGCCGCGGGCGAACAGGGGCAAGGCGGACCAGGTTGGACTTCAGGAAGCGGAATCCGGCGGCAGCGGCGATGGCGGCGGCGATCACCGTGGTCCTGTCCACGGCGTCTATCTGTGGTTGCGTCGAGGCCAGAGGCGACAGCTATCCCTTGTTGACCCGTTTTCCCGACCCGCCTAAGGTGCTGAGCGAGGCAGATTGGCAGCGGATTCGCGAAAGCCTCGAAGCGGATCATCGGGCCGGGGTTGCCGCGGCGACGACGGATGGTCCGTTGTCAACGCCTTAAACGAAGGCGCTGCCCGTCGGCGGGCCCGGCACGGTAGGATGCCGGCTCGTTTGACAGGGGCCCGCGCCGGGTGATCGCCGATGGTGCGGGATCCGCCCGCCGCCGTCGCTGCCGATCGGCATCGTACGTCAGTCCGGACAAGGTGAATGCCATGGACAGCTTCTATCGGATCAAACGGCTTCCTCCCTACGTGTTCGCGGAAGTCAACCAGATGAAGGCCAGTTCCCGCGCCGCCGGCGACGACATCATCGACTTCGGCATGGGCAACCCGGACTTTGCGACGCCGCCGCATATCGTCGAGAAGCTGACCGAGACGGTGCAGGACCCGCGCACCCACCGCTATTCGGAATCCCGTGGCATCAAGGGATTGCGCAAGGCGATCTGCCAATACTACGCCCGCCGCTTCAACGTCGGCCTCAACCCCGACACCGAAGCCGTGGTCACGCTCGGCTCGAAGGAGGGGCTGGCCAACCTCGCCGGCGCGATTTCCAGCCCCGGCGACGTCATCTTGGTGCCCAACCCCAGCTATCCCATTCACCAGTTCGGCTTCATCATCGCCGGCGCCGCCGTGCGCAACATTCCGGTCGCCCCCGATGGCGATTTCCTCGCCGCGCTGGAGCGCGCCGTCCTGCACAGCGTGCCGAAACCGACCGCCGTCGTCCTCAACTACCCGAACAACCCGACGACGGCGAATGCCTCCGTCGACTTCTACGCCGAGGTCGTGGAATTCTGCCGGCGGCATGAGATCTACATCATGTCCGACGTCGCCTATTCGGAAATCTATTTCGACATCGCGCCGCCGCCGTCGATCCTCGAGGTGCCGGGGGCGCGCGACATCGCCGTTGAATTCACCTCGATGAGCAAGACCTACTCGATGCCGGGATGGCGCATCGGCTTTGCCTGCGGCAACGCGCGGCTGATCGCGGCGCTGGCGCGGGTCAAGTCCTACCTCGATTACGGCGCGTTCACGCCGATCCAGGTGGCGGCCACCGCCGCCCTCAATGGCCCGCAGGACTGCGTCGAGGAGATGCGCCGCCGCTATCGCGAACGCCGCGACATCCTCGTTTCCGGGCTCGCCGCCGCCGGCTGGCCGGTGCCGCTGCCCGATGCGACGATGTTCGTGTGGGCGCCGATCCCAACCGCATTCCGCCATCTCGGCTCGCTGGCATTCTCGAAGATGCTGCTGCGGGAGGCGAAGGTGGCGGTCGCCCCCGGCATCGGCTTCGGCGAGCACGGCGACAGCCACGTCCGCTTCGCCCTGGTCGAGAACAGCCACCGCATCCGCCAGGCGTGCCGCAGCATCCGCGCCTTCCTGGCGCGCTATCACAACACCATCGAGGAGGCGGAACGCCGGGTCGATGCCCGCGTCGGCGCCGCCGGCTAGGCGTGGGGCGGCTGTTGCCGTGGATGCGCCGCTGAAAGTCGCCATCGCCGGTCTCGGCACCGTCGGTGGCGGTACGGTCAAGGTCTTGCAGAACAACGCGGCGCTGATCGCCGCCCATGCCGGCCGGCCGCTGGTGATCACCGCCGTCGCCGATGCGGTCAAGCGGCCGCTCGGCTTCTCCGTCGACGGCTATGCCTGGTATGACGATGGCGTGCGCATGGCCGCCGAGGCCGACGCCGATGTCATCGTCGAGCTGATCGGCGGCGCCGAAGGCGCGGCGCGGCGCGTCTGCGAAGCGGCGATCGCCCGCGGCCGCCATCTGGTGACCGCCAACAAGGCGCTGCTGGCCCATCATGGCGAAGCCCTGGCGCGCGAGGCGGAGCGCCGCGGCGTCGCCCTCGGCTTCGAAGCGGCGGTCGCCGGCGGCATCCCCATCATCAAGTCGCTGCGCGAGGCGTTTGCCGCCAACGCCCGCCGCCGCGTCTACGGCATCCTCAACGGCACCTGCAATTACATCCTGACGGCGATGCAGAACAGCGGACGCGAGTTCGACGCGGTGCTGCGGGAAGCGCAGGCGCTCGGCTACGCCGAAGCGGACCCCAGCTTCGACGTCGACGGCATCGACACCGCGCACAAGCTGGCGCTGCTGGCGGCCGTTGCCTTCGGCTGCTCCGTCGACTTTGCCGCCGTGCACGTGGAAGGCATCCGCCACGTTTCGCCCGTCGACATCGCCTTCGCCGCCGAACTCGGCTATCGGATCAAGCTGCTGGGCATCGCCGCACTGCGCGAGGACGGGGTCGAGCGCCGCGTCCATCCGTGCATGGTGCCGGCGGCCTCGCCGCTGGCGCACGTCGACGACGTGTTCAACGCCGTCGTCGTCGAGGGCGATTTCATGGATCGCGTCGTCCTCGAGGGCCGCGGCGCCGGCGAGCGACCAACGGCCTCCGCGGTCGTCGCCGATCTGATCGATATCGCCCGCGGCAACCGGCTGCCGGCGTTCGGCGTGCCCGTCGACCGGTTGCAGCCGCTCGCGCCGCTGACGATGAGCCGCCACGCCGGTCCCTTCTACATCCGGCTGGGGGTCGTCGACCGGCCGGGCGTCTTCGCCGACATCGCCGTCATCCTGCGCGATCATGGGGTATCGATGGAGGCGGTGTTGCAGCGGGCGCGCTCCCCCGGCGAGGCGGTGCCGGTGGTGATGACGACGCACGAGACGTCGGAAGCGGCGATGATTGGCGCCCTCGCCGCCATTGCCGCACTGCCGGCGTGCGTCGACGCGCCACGCATGATCCGCATCGAAGCCGTCTGACCGGTGGCACCGACGCCGGCCACGGGCTGGGACGATGAGGGGGGAGCATGACCGCGGATGCCGCCGCCGATGCCTTCACCGTCGAGACCTCGCTGACCGGCCGCCGCTGGTGGCTGCGGCAGCCCGATCAGGACATCGTCCGCCATCTCCGCCAGCGCCTCCAGGTTCCGGAGATCGCGGCGCGGCTGCTGGCGGCGCGCGGCGTGACCGCCGCCGCTGCCGACGATTTCCTGTCGCCGACGCTGCGCCGCTGGCTGCCCGATCCGCATGCGCTGAAGGACATGGCGAGCGGCGCCGGCCGGCTGGCGCAGGCGATCCAGGCCGGGGAGCGGGTGGCGATCCTCGCCGATTATGACGTCGATGGCGCCACCGGCGCCGCCGTGCTGACGCGGTTTCTGCGCCACGCCGGTCTGCCGGCGCGGCTGTACGTTCCCGACCGGCTGAACGAGGGCTACGGACCCAGCGAGGCCGCGATCGAAACGCTGCACGGGGAAGGCATCACCCTCGTCATCACCATCGACTGCGGCGTCAGCGCCTTCGCCGCGCTGGCGCGCGCGTGCGCCCTCGGCATCGACGTCGTCGTCGTCGATCATCACCAGGCACCGCCGGCGCTGCCGCCGGCCGCCGCCGTCATCAATCCGAACCGGCGCGACGAGAGCGGCCAGCACGGCGATCTCGCGGCGGTGGGGGTGGCCTTTCTGCTCATCGTCGCCGTCAACCGGGCCTTGCGCCAGGCGGGGTGGTATGTTTCGCGCGATGAGCCGGATCTCCGCCAGTGGCTCGACCTCGTTGCCCTCGGCACCGTCTGCGACATGGTGCCGTTGCGAGGGCTCAACCGCGCCTTCGTCCGCCAGGGCCTCGCGGTGGCGGCGCAACGGGTCAATCCCGGCCTTGCCGCGCTCATCGACTACCTGCGGCTCGGCGCGCCGCCGACCGTTTACCAGCTTGGGTTCGTCATCGGCCCGCGCATCAACGCCGGCGGACGCGTCGGCAAGGCCGATCTGGGGGCGCGGCTGCTCAACAGCGATGACGCCAGCGAGGCCGCCGGTCTCGCCGCCGCCCTCGACGGCTTCAACCGCGAGCGCCAGCAGATCGAGAAGCGGACGCTGGAGGCGGCGCTGGACGGCGTTGCCGGCGACGGCGGCGGCGGCGGAAGCTGCATCTGGGCGGCTGGCCACGACTGGCACCCCGGCGTGCTCGGCATCGTCGCCTCCCGCCTCGTCGATCATTACCACAAGCCGGCGGTGGTGCTGTCGCTGCGGGGCGGCGTTGCCACCGCGTCGGCGCGATCGGTTCGCGGTTTCGATCTGGGCGCGGCGGTGCGCACGGCGAGCGACGCGGGCCTGCTGATCCGCGGTGGCGGCCACACGATGGCGGCGGGCTTCAGTTGCGAGGAGCAGCGGCTGCCGGCCTTGCGCGCCCATTTCGACGCGGTGTTTGCGGAGCCGGCGGCAACGGACGCCGGGGCGGCGGGCCGCCTCGACATCGACGGCGTGCTCAATCTGTCGGCGGTCTCGCCCGAGCTGGCCCGTATCATCGACGGCTGCGGTCCGTTCGGCGCCGGCAATCCGGAGCCGCGCTTCGGCTTCGCCAACGTGATGATCGAACGCGTCGCCACCGTGGCCAGCGGCGTGCACAAGCTGACGCTCACCGACGACAGCGGCAAGCGCCAGCGCGCCGTCGTCTTTGGCCACGACCGCCACCCCCTCGCCCGCCAGTTGCCGGGGCTGGCGCAGCGCCGCTGCCACCTGGCGGCGCGGCTGCGGGGGGCGGCGTCGGGGGCGCGGTTGGCGATCGAGTTGCAGATCGACGACGCCGCGCGCGCCGACGGGGTGACGCCCGGCTGAGCCGCGCCTTTGCTCGAAACATGAGAAGGGCCGGCGGAGCGACGGCCCGCGCCGGCCCCGCCGGAGTGGTCTGGATGGCGCCCTATTTCAGGATCGTCGGCACCTTGTTCAGCCGCAGCCGCGCCTGCTCCGGCATGCCCGAGCCGAGCAGCGGCCGCAGATAGAACAGGAACTGGTCGGTGACGTTGTTGCCCTCGGCGGTGATGAACTCGTCGGGCATCACCTTCGTTTTCGCGGCAATCTCCGACAGCGGCGTCAAGTGATACTCGACGGAGTAAAAGCCGGTGCGGTGGATGGTCACCGAGCCGGAATGGACGCCGGCGGTGTCACCGAAGTGGGCGTACTGCACCGCCTTCTCGCCCACCTCGCGGGCTTCGTTCTGGTCGACGTCGGAGACGACGCCGAGGAACGAGCGCTGCAGGTAGCCGAGGGTATCGCCGCGCACGCGGGTGATCTTGGTGTGCGACTTGATGTAGTCGGTGAGCAGGTCGGCAAGGGCGCCGGAGCCGGACAACTGGACGTTGCCGTGCGCGTCCTTCTCCACATCCTTCGCCAGCTTGGTGATGATCGGCTGGCCCGAGGCGTCGTGAACGCCCTCGGAGACGGCGACGATGCAGCGGCCGTACTGGTCATAGACCGCCTGCACATCCTTGACGAACTTGTCGAGATCGAACACCCGCTCCGGCACGTAGATCAGGTGCGGTCCGTCGTCGGAGAACTTGCGCCCCAGCGCCGAGGCGGCGGTGAGGAAGCCGGCGTGGCGGCCCATGACGACGGCGACGTAGACGCCGGGCAGGGCGCGGTTGTCGAGGTTGGCGCCGGCGAAGGCGAGGGCGACGAAGCGCGCCGCCGACGGAAAGCCGGGCGTGTGGTCGTTGACCATCAGGTCGTTGTCGATGGTCTTCGGGATATGCACGGCGTTGAGCGGATAGTCGGCGGCTTTCGCCTGCTCGGCGAGGATCCGCAGCGTGTCGGAGGAGTCGTTGCCGCCGATGTAAAAGAACGTCTCGATGCCATGGGCGCGCAGGACGCGGAAAATCTCCGTGCAGTATTTGTCGTCCGGCTTGTCGCGGGTCGAGCCCAGCGCCGAGCACGGGGTGTTGGCGACCCGTTCGAGGTTGTGGGTGGTTTCGCGGGTCAGATCGAGGAAATCCTCGTTGATGATGCCGCGAACGCCATGATAGGCGCCATAAACCCGGTCCACGGACGGTACCCGCCGTGATTCGAGCACCGCGCCGACCAACGACTGGTTGATCACCGCGGTCGGCCCGCCGCCTTGGGCGACGAGGACTTTGCCCTGCAACATTCGACCTGCCTCCACGATCCCTGAAGAGCCCTAGACTTTGCCCGTGCGGCGAGCGCGTGATCGCGGCCGCCATCCCCCCATTTCACCGGCGGCGGCACCCTAGCACGCGCCCCGAACGCCCGAAAGCCGAAATGCGCCGCCGCCGGCGCCGAGGCATCGCGGCATCGCGGCATCGCGGCATCGCGGCATCGCGGCATCGCGGCATCGCGGCATCATACGCCGAAAGGGCGCGCCCGCTGGATGAGGAAAATCGCCTGCTCGCCGAGAAGGTTGGCGAGCCAGGGGTCGCGGCCGAGGCGG
>JALOTH010000138.1 GCA_025458035.1 Rhodospirillales bacterium | reverse complement strand
ACCCCGGTCGACGTCTTCCGTCTCGCCCTGCTCCTGCTGCTGCTCGGCAGCGAAGCGTTGCCGCGCGGCGGCACCCTCACCCTCGCCGTCACCCCCGCCCGGCAGGGCTGGCTGCTGTCGATCCGCTGCCTCGGCAGCACGGTCTCGCTCGCCCGTGAAACGCTGGCGGCGATCGCCGGTGGCGAAGCCAGCTCCGTCACTTCCCGGACGGTGACCGCCTTTTACGCCGCGCAACTGGCCGACACGCTGGGTGCGGCGATCGTCGTTGACTCAAGCGGCGCCGCCCTCGACCTGCGTGTCGCCCTGCCGCGCGCGTCAACATCGGCATAGGACAACTCGCCGCCGCCGCTGGCGGTCGCAGGCAAACGGCGCTATCACCCTTGCATCTTCGTTCTCTGCGACGCGGACGGGAGGCAAGGATGGGCGAACGCGACCGGATCATCGTGACCACCACCGACAGCATCGACGGACGGCGCATCATCAGCTACCTCGGCATCGTCGGTGGCGAGGCGGTCATGGGCACCAACGTCTTTCGCGATTTCTTCGCCGGCATCCGCGACGTGGTTGGCGGTCGTTCCGGCAGCTACGAGAAGGAACTGCGCAAGGCACGATTGCTGGCCCTCGATGAGTTGCGGGAACAGGCGGCTGAGCTTGACGCCGATGCGGTCGTCGGACTCGACCTCGACTATGAGCACATTGGCATCGGCGAGCGTTCGATGCTGATGGTCAGCGCCAACGGCACGGCGGTTCGCCTCGGCTGAACGCACGCCCATCGCCGCCGATGCGTGCGGGACTCGTCGCCTTCGCGGCAACGATCGCGGGACTTCTGGCACCGGTCGCACGTGCCGACATGAGCGTCGCCGTCACCGGCGCCTCGCGGCCGACGGTCTGCGCCGAGGAAGATAACATCACGGTGCGCCTTGCGGGTGACGGCGTCGGCGCCCTGTCCATTACCGCCCTGCATCCGGCTTACGCCGCCGCAGTGATCGAGGACAGCACCGCACCGGATTTCGCCGGCTGCGATTTCTCCGCCGATCCCGCCTACGCCTTCACGCCGCGCACCGTCGTTCTGCACGATGGCGCGCACTGGCGCCTCGTCGGTCATACCTTCGCCAGCCTCTGGCGACCGGCCGCACCGCCGGTGTCGGTCGCCGACGGCGGTGACCGTGCCGGTGGCGAGGAAACGGACCTGCACCTGCTGCAGCTGTTCAGCAAGGCGGTCTCACCGCCGATCGAGGTGCTGGTGCTTTATCCCGCCGACGGGTACTGGCGGCTGAAGCCGCTGCCGCCGCCGCACCTTGCCGCGAGCGCCTACGGCAGTTCGTTCCTGATCGGGCCGATCGAGATCGACGGGCGGCCCCTCGTCCGTCTCGCCGCCATCCGCTTCGAGCCGGCCGCGGACCGCTTTCACCTCACCTTCGCCCGCGGCGGCGAGGCCAGCCTGCGCGTGACCTCGCTGAGCCCCGAGCGCGCCGACGTGGCCGTTGCGTTCAGCCCGCCGAGCCGCGCCGAGCCGGCATTCGCCGCCTTGCGCTCGATGTTTGTCAGCCCCGCTGTCGCCGATGTCGCCGAGGTCCGCTGGCAGCGAGGGGCGGGCGAGGCCTGGCAAAGCGAACCGATCCTCGGTTTTGGCGAGGTGACGGCCGTCGCCGTCCGCTTTGCCCGTGCCGTGCCGTCCCGCCACAACACCAGTGCACCGGACCTGCAATTCGACAGGTTTCGTCCGGCCCCCCAATAACCGGCGGCAACCGCTCTGCCCTTACGTCACCAGCATGATCTTGCCGATATGCTGGGCGCCTTCCATCAGCCGATGCCCCTCGGCTGCCTGCGCCAGCGGCAGTTCGCGAAAGATCAACGGCCGGACCCGCCCGGACGCCAGCAGTGGCCAGACCTTTTCCTTCAGCGCCGCGGCGATCTCGGCCTTGCGGGCGACCGGCTGGATGCGCAAGGTCGAACCCGTCAGCGTCAGCCGCTTCAGCATCACCGGCATCAGATCGAGTTCAACTTTCGCGCCCTTGTTGAAGGCGATATTGACGAGGCGGCCGTCGCGGGCGAGGCAGGCGATGTTCCTGGCGACATAATCGCCGCCGACGATATCAAGGATCACGTCGACGCCCTTGCCGCCGGTGACCTCCTTGATCACGGCGACGAAATCCTCGCTCAGGTAGTCGATGGCGCGGGCGGCGCCGAGTTCTGTCAGCCGCGCGCAGTGCTCGGGGCCGGCGGCGGTGGTCAAGACCCGTGCCTCGAACGCCGCCGCCAGCTGGATCGCCGTGGTGCCGATACCGCCGGCGCCGCCATGCACCAGCAGGGTTTCCCCCGGCTTCAGTCGCGCGCGCTCGAAGATGTTGGTCCAGACGGTGAAGTAGGTTTCCGGCAGGGCCGCCGCCTCGACCAGCGACAAGCCATCGGGGATCGGCAGGCATTGCGCCGCCGGCGCGGTGCAGTATTCGGCGTAGCCGCCGCCGGCAGTGAGCGCACAGCAGAGATCCCCCTCCAGCCAGCCGTCGACACCGGCGGCAAGGGCGACGATGACGCCGGCCACTTCGAGACCGGGGATGTCGGTGGTTCCCGGCGGCGGCGGGTAAGCGCCCTTGCGCTGATAGAGATCCGGACCGTTGATGCCGGCGGCGGCGACCTTGATCAGCACCTCGCCCGCCGCCGGCGTCGGCAGCGGCCTGATCACCGGCCTCAGCACGTCGGGACCGCCGGGCTCGCTCACTTCGATACAGGTCATCGTCGCTGGCAGTTCGCCCGTCATCCCTCGCTCCTGTGACCGTGACCGTCCGGTGATTGTCCCCGCCCGAGGCGCCGACTATCGCAGGCTTGGCGGTGGAAACAAGGGCTGCGAGATGCCGCGCTTTTCGTCAAAATTCCGCCACAATTGCGCCTCAGCAATCAACCGCCGGGTGAAAAGACCGGCCCGGACGGGGGCGTTCCGCGCATCCGCCGGCGAATAAAGACTCGGGTCAACCGCATTCATCACCCAAACCGATGATTCCCAGGGAGGGAACTCCAGACATGATGACGATGCGATTTGCGCTGGCGGCAACGACGGCGCTGCTGCTCACCGGTGCGGCTCTCGCGCAAGCGGCAACCGGCTCACCGGCCGAGGCCAAGGCGATGCTGGAGAAGGCCGTTGCCGCGGTGACGGCCAACAAGGCCCAGGCGCTGGAGATGTTCACCAAGGGCGAGGGCGGGTTCAAGGACCGCGATCTTTACGTGTTCTGCGGCGGGCCCGACGGCAACTTCACCGCCCATCCGAAGCTGACCGGCCAAAGCCTCAAGGACCTGAAGGACAAGACCGGCAAGCCGCTGGGCGCGGAAATGTATCAGGTGGCGACGCCGGGCAAGATTTCGGAAGTCTCCTACATGTGGCCGAAACCGGACGGTGGCGATCCGGTACAGAAGGTTGCTTACGTGACCAAGGTCAGCGATCAGGTGTGCGCCGTCGGCTACTACAAGTAGCCGTTACCGCATCCTGCGTCGATCGGCCCCGGGCGCGCAGCCCGGGGCGATTTTTTTTGCGCGGCCGGCGTTACCCGGCGTAGGCGACGCCCTTTTCGTCGAGCAGCGTCTGCAGCTCGCCCGCCGAGAACATCTCGCGGACGATGTCGCAGCCGCCGATGAATTCCCCCTTCACATACAACTGCGGTATCGTCGGCCAGTTGGAAAACTGCTTGATGCCCTCGCGCAGGCCGGGATCGGTCAGGACATCGATGCCCTTGAACTTCACCCCCATGTTGCTGAGCACCTGCACCACGGCGGCGGAAAAGCCGCACTGCGGGAACATCGGCGTGCCCTTCATGAACAGCACCACGGGATTTTCGTCGATTTCCTGACGAATGCGAACGAAGACGGGGTTATCGACCATGCTCACTCCTTTTCGCTTGAATTATCTTCGCTTGAATCGTCCTGCCGCCGCCGCGCCGGCCGCCGGCTAATCACTGGGCAGGGCGGTTTGCAGCGACAGCGCATGCAATTGACCGCCCATGCGTCCGCGCAAGGCGTCGTAGACCATCTGATGCTGCTGAACGCGGGTCTTGCCCTTGAAGGCGGCGGAGACGACGAGCGCCGCATAGTGGTCTCCATCGCCACGCAGGTCTTCGATGGTGACGTGCGCGTCCGGCAGCGCGGCACGGATCATCGCTTCGATCTCGTTCGCTTCCATCGCCATTCCGTGCGCCCTCCCATGGCCCCGGTTCATCGCCGCGGCAACAAAGCCCTTGTGATTTCAAGCCGCCATGTACGACGCAAACCAGCCCTCATGCCGCCGCCGCAGCTCTTTCAGCGATATGGCACAGCCATCGGGCAGGATCAATTCCTCGCCGCCGATCCGGCCGACGCGGCTGGCCGCAACACCGTGGCGGGCGGCATCGGCGCCGATGGCATCGACGTCGGCCGCAGGGACGCCGATCAGGTAGCGTGCCTGATCCTCGCCGAACAGCCACGCGAACAGCGGCACATCCGCCGGCAGCGGCAACGGCTGGTCAAACACCACGCCGACATTGCCGGCAAGCGCCATTTCCGCCAACGCCACCAGCAGGCCGCCGCCGGAAAGGTCGTGGCAGGTGCGAACCGGACCGGCTGCGATCAGCGCCCGCACGTAATCGCCGACCCGCCGTTCCGCGGCGAGATCGACGGGTGGCGGCGCGCCATCCTCGCGGCCGAGCACCTCCCGCAGGTACAGCGACTGTCCGAGCCAGCCGACGCTGGGCGCCGCCGCCGGCGCCAGCAACATCACCACCTCGTCCGCCGCTTTCAGCGCCAGCGTCGCCATCGCCGATAGATCGGCGATCAGGCCAATGCCGCCGATCGCCGGTGTCGGCGGGATCGGCACGCCGTTGGTCTCGTTGTAGAGGGAGACGTTGCCAGAAACGACGGGGAAGTCGAGAGCTTCGCAGGCTTCCGCCATGCCCAGGATGCAGCCGGCGAACTGGCCCATGATCTCCGGCTTCTCCGGATTGCCGAAGTTCATGCAGTCGGTGATCGCGAGCGGCCGTGCCCCGACCGCCGTCAGATTGCGCCACGCCTCGGCCACCGCCTGCCGCCCGCCTTGCCGCGGATCGGCGCGGCAGTAGCGGGGCGTCACATCGCAGGTCATCGCCAGCCCCCTGCCCGCCGCCGCCGGGTCATCGGAGGCGTCGGCGGGAATGCGCACCACCGCCGCGTCGCCGCCCGGCCGCTGTACGGTGGCGGCCATCACCATGTGGTCGTACTGCTCCCAGATCCAGCGTTTCGATGCGAGATCGGGACAGCCGATCAGGGTCTGCAAGGCGCCGGCGAGATCGGTGACGACGGCGGGGGGCTCATCGATGTCGCCGGCGGTGAGCGGCGGCGGCGGCTCGGGGATCACGAACGGCCGGTCGTATTCCGGCGATGCCTTCGCCAGCGGATCGATCGGCACGTCGACGACGACCTCGCCGAAGCGCCGGACGACCATCCGGCCGGTGTCCGTGATCGCGCCGACGATGGCGAAATCCAGCTCCCACTTGCGAAAGATCGCTTCCGCCTGCGCCTCGCAACCGGGGCGCAGGACCATGAGCATGCGCTCCTGGCTCTCGGACAGCATGATCTCGTAGGCGGTCATGCCGTGCTCGCGCATCGGCACCCGATCAAGGTCGAGCAGCACGCCCACGCCGCCCTTCGACGCCATCTCGAAGGACGACGAGGTCAGGCCCGCCGCGCCCATGTCCTGAATGGCGATGATCGCATCGGTCGCCATCAACTCAAGACACGCCTCGATCAGCAGCTTTTCGGTGAACGGATCGCCGATCTGGACCGTCGGCCGCTTTTCCTCGGAGGCTTCGTTGAACTCGGCCGACGCCATCGTCGCGCCGTGGATCCCGTCGCGCCCGGTTTTCGAGCCGACATAGACCAGCGGGCTGCCGATGCCGGCGGCGGCCGAATAGAAAATGCGGTCCGTGCGGGCAATGCCGACGGTCATCGCATTGACCAGGATGTTGCCGTTGTAGCCGGCGTGGAATTCGCACTCGCCGCCCACCGTCGGCACGCCGACGCAGTTGCCATAGCCGCCGATGCCGGCAACGACACCGGCCACGAGGTGGCGGGTGCGCGGGTGATCGGTGGCGCCGAAGCGGAGGGCGTTCAAGTTGGCGATCGGCCGCGCCCCCATGGTGAAGACGTCGCGCAGGATGCCGCCGACGCCGGTCGCCGCGCCCTGATAGGGCTCGATGAAGGACGGGTGGTTGTGGCTCTCCATCTTGAAGATCGCCGCCTGCCCGCCGCCAATATCGACGACGCCCGCGTTCTCGCCGGGACCACAGATCACCCACGGTGCCGTCGTCGGCAGCTTTTTCAGCCACGCCTTCGATGACTTGTAGGAGCAGTGCTCGCTCCACATCACCGAGAAAATGCCGAGTTCGGTCAGCGTCGGCGAGCGGCCGAGAATGGCGAGGACGCGCGCGTACTCATCGGCGGTCAGTCCATGGCGCGCGATCAGTTCGGCGGTGATCTCGGTTTCGGACATCGGTTTCAGCGACAACTCCGGTCGGCGCGGGCCGGCCGTCACGACGCTGCCCGCGGCGTCTCGCTACCATCGCAACGCCGGGAACGCCAGTGAAAGCCGCTCCGCGCCGCCACGATCACGCGCG
>JALOTH010000036.1 GCA_025458035.1 Rhodospirillales bacterium | reverse complement strand
CAAATATTGCCGTTTGTTTCACAAATTTTGCTAGGACTTGCCCCGCACCTTGCCTAAGATGGCCGCTAACAGCAGGGGGATCGGCGCCAACGGCGGCCAACGCCGGGACGCAGCAGAGCCACGTTGAAAGGCAGGGAGACGAGCCGTGTTTGAAGGTCCCGCGTCTCCGTCATTGGACGGATTGGGCGAACTCGACAGCTATGAAGGCGCCATCGGCGGCCTCAATCGCCGCGATTTCCTGAAATTCTGCACCGGCGTCGCCGCCACCCTCGGCCTGTCGCCGGCGTTCGGCGTGCAGATCGCCAATGCCGCCACCAGCCCGCGGCGGCCGGCGGTGATCTGGATTTCGGCGCAGGAGTGCACCGGCTGCACGGAATCGCTGCTGCGCGCCCATCACCCGACCATCGAGCACCTGATCCTCGATGTCATTTCCCTCGATTACCACGAGGCGCTGAACGCCGGCTCCGGCCATCAGGCGGAAGCGTTCAAGCACCAGTCGATGAAGGAAAATTGGGGCAAGTACATTCTCGTCGTCGACGGCTCGATCCCGACCAAGGATGGCGGCATCCACTGCATGGTCGCGGGACGGCCGATCATCGAGACGGTGCGGGAAGTGGCCGAGGGCGCGGCGGCGGTCATCGGCATCGGCAGCTGCGCCTCCTGGGGCGGCATCCCGTCGAGCGGACCGAACCCGACCGGCGCCAAGCCGGTGCACGAGATCATCTCAGGCAAGCCGATCATCAACATTCCCGGCTGCCCGCCCAATTCGTACAACTTCCTGTCGACGGTGCTTTACTACCTGACGTTCAACCGGGTGCCGGAACTGGACGACCAGCTGCGGCCGAAGTTCGCCTACGGCCGGCTGATCCACGAGAACTGCGAGCGCCGGCCCCACTTCGACGCCGGCCGCTTCGCCCTCGAATTCGGCGATGCCGGCCACCGGCAGGGCTGGTGCCTGTATAAGCTCGGCTGCAAGGGGCCGGAGACCTACGGCAACTGCCCGGCGGCGCTGTTCAACGACATCGGCCCCGGCAGCTGGCCGGTGGGCACCGGCCATCCGTGCTTCGGCTGCAACGAGAAGGGCATCGGCTTTACCAAGCCGATTCATTCCATGGCCAACGTGCTGACGGTCACGCCGCCGACGGCGTTCCCGCGGGTGGCCGAGCCGCGCGGCGAGGGCGTCACGGCGGGAGCGGCGGCCGTCGTCGCCGGCACCGTCGGCATCGCCGTCGGCGCCGGCGCGGTGATCGCGTCGCGCCTCGGCAAGGCGCAACCCGTCGAAACGCTGCCACCGGAGACGCCCGAGAAAAGCGCCTGATCAGGGAGGCTCCCATGGACATCAACCGTCGCCAGTTTCTCTCCCACGCGACGGCCGGCGGCGCCGCAGCCACAGCGGCGGTAATCGCCGCGCCGGAGCCGGCGCAGGCGTTGCAGCGCGCGCCCCATCCGCGCAAGCCGGAAGCCCTCGGCCTGCTTTACGATTCCACCCTCTGTGTCGGCTGCAAGGCGTGCGTCGCCGGCTGCAAGGAGGCGAACGACCGGCCGGTGGAGATCTACCCCGACCAGGAGTCGTGGAACCCCGGCCTGTGGGACACCGGCAAGGGCCTGTCGGCGAAGACGATGAACGTCATCCTCGCCTACCGCGACGGCTCGATGGAGGTGAAGGACCGGGAAACCGACGGCTTTGCCTTCATCAAGCGGCAATGCCTGCACTGCGTCGACCCGTCCTGCGTGTCGTGCTGCCCGGTCTCGGCGATGATCAAGGATGAGGTCACCGGCATCGTCTACAACGATGCGGACCGCTGCATCGGCTGCCGCTACTGCGTCTACGGCTGCCCCTTCGGCGTGCCGAAGTACGACCTCGAGGCGGCGGTGACCGGCAAGATCCACAAGTGCGAACTGTGCCGCCATCGCCTCGCCGAGAACCGGCTGCCGGGCTGCGTCGAGACCTGCCCGACCGGGGCGACCCTGTTCGGCCGCGTCGAAGACCTGATGCTGGAAGCCAAGCGCCGGCTCGTGCTCAGGCCCGGCGATGTCTACACCTACCCTCGCGGCGACTTGAACGGCCGCGTCGGCCCCGACACACCGCCCCACGACAAGGTGATCGAGGCCGCCTACCTGCCGGAGATCTACGGCGATCGCGTGCTCGGCGGCACCCAGACGTTCGTGCTGTCGGCGGTGCCGTTCGACCGGCTCGGCCTGCCCCACGGCAACGTCCCCAACCACTCCTATGCCACCGAAACCGAGGGCATCCAGCATTTCATGTACAAGGGCATGATCGCGCCGACGGTGGCGCTGGTGGCGCTGGCGGCGCTCGCCTACCGGTCATCGCGCCAGCACAGGGAAGACGACGACAACGCGAGCGACGCTGACGAGGGAGGCCGCTGAGATGACCACCACGCACGCGCGGCCGGCCCCCGTTGGTGGCCGCATCATCACCCCGTTCTTCGTGTTCCTGTGCGTCATCATGGGCGCGGCGGGCATCGTGCTGATCCAACGCTTCGTGTTCGGCCTCGGCGCATCGACCCACCTCAGCGACGGCTACCCCTGGGGGATCTGGATCTCCATCGACCTGATCATCGGCACGGCGTTCGGCTGTGGCGGCCTCGTCGTCGCCTGGCTCGCCTACATCTTCAACAAGGGGGAATACTCGCCGCTGATGCGCGCGGCGCTGATGACCAGCCTGTTCGGCTACGCCCTCGGCGGCGCCGCGGTGATGATCGACCTCGGCCGCTGGTGGCAGGGCTACAACATCATGCTCCCGTGGCTGTGGAATCCGCGGTCGGTGATGCTGGAAACGGCGCTCTGCATCATGGTCTACATCGTCGTGCTGATGTTCGAGTTTTCGCCGTCGGTGTTCGAGCGTTTCAAGATGCGGGAAACGAAGCAGCGGATGATGAAGATCATGTTCATCTTCACCGGCCTCGGCTGCCTGTTGCCGATGATGCATCAGTCGTCGATGGGCACCATCGTCATCCTGCTCGGCTACAAGCTGTCGCCGCTGTGGCAGTCCAACCTGCTGACCCTTTACTTCCTGATCACCGCCTTCACCATGGGCTATGCCGTGGTCTGCTTCGAATCGATCATGGCCGGCGTCGGCCTGAAGCGGCCGATCGAGATGCCGCTGCTGTCGAAGATCGCCGGCGTCATGCTGTGGATCATGGTCATCTTTGTCACCTTGCGCTTCGTCGACCTGACGGCAACCGAAGCGTGGCCTCTCGCCTTCGCCGGCGGCATCGAGTCCGCCTCGTTCTGGATCGAGATGCTGGCCGCTGTCGGCGCCATCGCCCTGCTCGCCCCCATCGGCAACCGCAGCCAAGTGCGGCCGCTGTTCCTGGCGTCGGTGCTGATGCTGACCAACGGCTTTCTCTATCGACTGAACTGCTACCTCATCGGCTTCAATCCCGGCGAGCACTACAGCTATTTTCCGTCGATCGGCGAAGTCCTGGTGACCTTGGGAATCATCGCCGTCCACGTCGCCGGATATCTGGTGCTGGTCAGGCTGCTGCCGGTGCTGCCGGCGGTGGGCAGAGCCAAGCCGTTGCCAGCGGCCGCCGTTGCCGCTAGCCACTAAACCGAACAGGGATCTCTGGGAGAGTAACCGATGCGCATTACCGTAGACCCGATCACCCGCATCGAAGGCCATCTGCGCATCGACTGCGACGTCGACGGCGGCAAGGTCACCAACGCCTGGTCGTCGGGGCAGATGTGGCGGGGAATCGAGCTGATCCTCAAGGACCGCGATCCCCGCGACGCGTGGGTGTTCGCCCAGAGGATCTGCGGTGTCTGCACCACCGTGCACGCCATCGTTTCCGTGCGCGCCGTCGAAAACGCCCTTGGTCTCGAAGTGCCGCTGAACGCCCAGTACATCCGCAATATGATCATCGCGGCGCACGCCGTCCACGATCACATCGTCCATTTCTACCAGCTGTCCGCCCTCGACTGGGTGGATATTGTCTCTGCCCTCTCCGCCGATCCGGCGAAGGCGGCACAGATCGCGCAGAGCCTGTCCGACTGGCCGCGCAACAGCGTGCAGGAGTTCGCCGCGGTCCAGAACAAGCTCAAGGATTTCGTCGCCTCGGGTCAGCTCGGCGTCTTCGGCTCCGGCTACTGGGGCCATCCGGCGATGAAATTGCCGCCGGAAATCAACCTGCTCGCCGTCGTCCACTACCTCCAGGCGCTGGAGTATCAGCGCAAGGCCACCCTGATCGTCGGCGTCCTCGGCTCGAAATCCCCGCACATCCAGAACCTCGCCGTCGGCGGCGTCGCCAATCCCATCAACCTGGACAGCCAGTCGACGCTGACCCTTGAGCGGCTGGAAAAGGTCCGGCACAACATCAGCGAGCTGACCGATTTCGTCAACAAGGTCTACCTCGTCGACGTCGCGGCAATCGCCGCCCTCTATCCCGACTGGACCACCTATGGCGCCGGCGTCACCAACTACCTGTCGGTGCCGGAGTTCCCCCTCGATACCAAGGGCACCCAGTTTTCGCTGCCCGGCGGCCACGTCAAGGGCGGCGCCGGCGGCTATCAGGCGATCGCCAGCTTCAACGACAAGTACTTCGAGGACGGCGTCAAGGAAAGCTCCAAGCACGCCTGGTACTCCGGCGCGCGGCCGCTGCATCCCTACGACGGCGAGACCGAGCCGAAGTTCACCGGTTTCGAGGACAAGGGAAAGTATTCGTGGGTCAAGGCGCCGACGTTCTATGACGAACGGGCGCAGGTGGGGCCGCTGGCGAACGTGCTCGCCATGGTCACGGCCGGCCATGAGCCCACCAAGAAACACCTCGACCGCTTCATGGCCATCGCGTCCGCCGTTTACGGCTCGCCGCTGCCGCTGACGGCGCTGCATTCCACCCTCGGCCGCCACGGCGCGCGGGCGGTGCGCTGCGCCGTGCTGCAAGACGAATTGAGCCAGCAGTACGACCTGCTGATGGCCAACATCGGCAAAGGCGACTACACCACCTTCAACCGGCCGGTGTTCCCGAGGGGCGAAATCCGCGGCTTCGGCTTCCATGAGGCGCCGCGCGGCGTGCTGTCCCACTGGACGGTGATCAGGAACGGCAAGATCGTCAATTATCAGGCGGTGGTGCCCAGCACCTGGAATGCCGGCCCGCGCGATCAGAACGACAAGATGGGCCCCTACGAGGCGTCGCTGATGGACAATCCGATCGCCGATCCGGAACGGCCGCTGGAAGTGATCCGCACCGTCCACTCCTTCGATCCGTGCCTGGCCTGCGCGATCCACCTGTTCGAGCCGGATCGACCGACGCCGATCACCGTCACCGTTCGCTGAGGCGGTGACCGCCCCCCATCCCGCAACGCCGGCCGCACCGTCGACGCGACCGGCGGCGGTTCTCGTGCTGGGTCTCGGCAACCTGCTGCTGTCGGACGAGGGCGTCGGCGTTCACGCCGTCACCGCGCTGCGTGAACGCTACGATCTCCCCGATGGCGTCGAGGTTCTCGATGGCGGAACCGCCGGCATGGACCTGCTCGACATCATCGCCGGCCGCGACACGATCATCGTCGTCGACGCGGTGCGCCGCGAAGGCGCCGCCGCCGGCACCCTGCTCACCTTCCGCGGCGATGACATCCGCGCCGCGTTCGGTGCCCGCCTTTCCCCCCATCAGCTCGGCCTGCTCGACGTGCTGGCGGCGACGTCGCTGCTGGGCGAGGCCCCGGGAGCGGTCACCGTCATCGGCGTCGTGCCCGCCCATCTCGATCTCGGGCTTGAGCTGTCCGCCGCCGTCGCCGCCAGCCTCGATGCGCTGCTGGCGCGTATCGCCGACGAACTCGCCTCCATCGGCATCGTCCTGCGAAAGCATCGGCCCTGACCGGCCCGCGGGCGCGGCGGCCCGCTCACGTCAGCGCGGCAGCGGCAAGCCATCCCGGGCGCGGCAGTTCCAGCTGCCGCCCGTCCGCCTCGAAGAACCGGCCAGCCAGCTTATCGAAGCGCCGGCAGCGCAGGGTGACCGCCCAGCCGCCCGGCTGTCGGCTGATTTCGAACAGATGATATTGCGAGGCGGGGCGGCCGTTGCCCGCCAGGGCGGACGCCGATGGCACGCCAAACACGGGAACGGCGCCGGATGGCCCCGCCAGCTCGGCGGCGCGGAAGCGATGATCATGGCCATGCAGGATGAGTTCGGCGCCGTAACCGGCGATCAGCGCGCGCAGCGCCGGCCCGTCCGCGAGCTGCTTGCGGCGCGGCGACGGCGTCGGCTGTGGCGGGTGATGGATGAGGACGGCGCGGAAACACCCCTCGCCGCCCAGCCGTTGCAGACATTCGGCGAGCCGCTCCAGCTGTTCCGCACCGAGGCGCCCGGACGCGAGGCCCGGTGCCGTCGGCTCCGCCGTCGATAACCCGATGATGGCGACCGGGCCACGCCGCCGGACGAAGGGAAAGCGGTCGGGCGACGGCGTGCCGGCATCGCCGTCACCGGTCATGTACGGACCCCAATGGGCCAGCGAACGCTGCCACGGCACGGCGACGTAGGCATCGTGATTCCCCGGCACGACGGTGACCCGCTCCGGTGGACCCAAACCCTCGAGCCAGCGCCGCGCCGCCTTGAACTCCGAGGGCAGCGAGATGTTGACGATGTCGCCGGTGATGACGACGTGCCCGGGGTGCTCGCTGGCGAGGTCCTGGCCCAGCGCCTCAAGGACATGGGCGCGGTGAACGCGGCGACGGCGCAGCTGCCAGGAAAGATAGCCGAAGATCCGCTTGTTCATGAGCGTCCGCGCCGAAGCGGCGAGGCGCGACGGCACGTGCGGATCGGACAGATGCGCGAGCACGAACGGGGGATTGGACAGCGGCAGGCTCCTGTTGCGGCGGCTCCGCAGCCAAGCGGCGCTCACCCGCCCCGTATATGGGGATCGACGGCGCCGGCGCCGCAGTCCGCGCCGCCTCCTTCAAGGTGAGAATGCGGCGTGGCGCCCTGCCCTCCGACCAACCCGCCGTTTGCCGGCTAGGCGGCGAGTGGCTGCGGCAGTGGCGCCGTGCGGTCAAGCACCTCGAAGGCATCGTGGCGCACGTGATCGCGGGCCATCTCCGCGCGCAACATCGTCTCGCTGATGACGCCGCTGTCGAGACACTCGCGCAGCAGACCGAAAAACAGCGCCTCCTGCTTGCGGTCCGGATGCCGCCAGTAGCGGCCGATCAGCCTGCCCTTGCCGAAAAGCCGGCGCCCATAGCGCATCGCCCAGGCGAACGGCGGGAACGGCTTGAACGCATCGGGCGGCATCCAGTCAATGGGCAGCCCGGTCTTCCATGGCTGCGTCAGCCGGCGGGTGTTGTGCAGCATTTTCGTTTGCGGCGTGAGCCGGTCGAAATCGTTCCATTCATTCTCGAGGGCGGCGATGCTGCCCGGCGGCTCGAGCTTGAGCGAGATCCAGTCCATGTAGTCCCGCTCGCCGTCGAACAGTTCGTTGAACTGTCGCTCGCACTGCCAGTGGGTCAGCTTGGCGCAGTCCAGCAGCATCACGCTCGACGCGTAATAGCCGGCGAGCCCCTTCGCGCCGTTGCGCCGGCGGCAGGCGATCGCCCTGCCCTGCATGTCGCGGGAAAACAGCTCCCACACATCGCCGATGGCGAACACATCCGGATCGATGACGATGGCCCGCCCTTCGTAGCCCATCACCTGCGGCGGCATGAAGCGCAGCGGCGTGAACGACTGCAGGTCGTCCAGTGTCCACACACGCTCGATGCCGTCGCGCTTGAATCGCTGCCCTTCCCGTGCCGCGAGGAACGGGTAGTCGGCGGTCTGCAGGAAGCGGACATCGAAGGCGTCGGCGTGCCGGGAATTCCGCTGCAACGCGTGCCGGGCGACGATGGCGCCGACAATCTGCTTGTCGTTGGTGTGAATGAAAACGCACGGTTTCTGCATCGTCACCTGTCCTCGCGGATCTCCCGCATCGGCGAGCCGGCTGAGTTTTCGTCAGGCGCTCGCGGCCCGCGCCGCCGGCATCGCCACCGGCGCCGTGGGCGCAGCGTCCGCCGCCCCTGCCGAATGCCGTTCCGTATAGCCGAAGACCGGGGCGAGCGTCGAGACGACCAACCGGTCGATGGTCGCCTGCTGCTCGGGGGTGAAATCATCCCGATAGCCGCCGACCTTCGCCCGGCGAACCTTGTAGGTGTTCGGATCGCTGCGATCGCCGGCGAGCATGCGCCGCCCCGACAGCCAGAACACCCGCTTCTGCTCCAGCGCCCGCATGTTTTCAACGGAGGCGAATCGCACCGCTTCGGCGATTTCTTCGGGGGTGCCGGGTGTCCCGAGGAATTCGAGGATCTTGCGGAGCACGGCGGCCGGATCGGCGCGCATGTCCTCGTAGCGAACGACCATCAGGTTGCGGATCTTGCCCAATTCCCGCGCCCACCCGTTCATGAAATCGATGATTTTCGGCAGGCCGGTCTGCGGCATCATCACGAAGTCGTAAAGTGAGACATCGGCGTCCATCGGATAGTCATTGATGCGCTTCTTGCGCTCGGTCATTCGATATTTCCACTGAAAATACTGAGATACAGCCGTATCGGCTGGATCACGCACCATCAGCACCACTTTTTTGTCATAATATTTTTGCTTCGTGAAAGGATCGTCGACGAAGTCCTTCAGGTAATTGTCATGCGTGAAGAAAATCAGCGGAATTTCCGCGACCTTGTTATGCAGGTTGTCGAACGCAATCAAATGCCGTTCGGCCAGCCCGTGCTTGACCTGATACACTCGCGACAGCATCACGCGCAGCCACGTCCGCCCGCTCTTGCCGAACGAGACGACGACGTAATCGGCGCGGCTCAGCTTGCGCGCATCTTCCTTGCCCCGCAGCCATCGCTCGATACGCGTCTGTGTCGCTTTGGGCAGAAAGAACAGCGCATACATGATCAAGATGCGCAAAGTCGTGCGGAACGCGATGTCCATGCCGTCAAGTTCCAATTCAATTCTGAGTCGAAGACGTATGGCGACAGATAGCAAGATGACACGAATCGCGCAACGCCGCCGACGATCTGCCGCCGCCGCGCCCGCCGCCAGCAGCCGCTGGAGACGGTTGTAGAGCGGCAGCGCAGCATTTCGCCTTGCCTGTGACCTTGGCGCCGCAGTCATACATGTAAGGCTTATCGCCCACAGCATCCCCCATATCTATGACGCGATTCGCAGAGCTGGCCGGCAGGCGCCGCCACCGACGGCCGCGCGCGGCGGCGGTGGCTTGCGGCAGGCGCGTAACAAACGGTAACAATGATTGATTTGAGTATCACTCGCACCATTGCGACCTTTGCTTGGCAGTTTTTGGAATCAACCGGTCGCGGCCACCTCCGCCCACCGCCGCCCGAAAGCGACCCATCGGAGAGTTCACGCCAATGCCGCATGGTATGTTGTCGTCCACCGACGAGACCCGGCAGGTGCCCACGGTCTGGGTCCTCACCGGTCACAAGGTCGGTGACAACTCGCAGGTGCTGGCGCTTGCGGAAGCGCTCGGCTGGCCCTTCGAAATCAAGCAGTTCACCTACCGCAAATGGGAGTGGCTGCCGAACTTCACACTCGGCGCCACCGCCCTTGGGATTGATCGTGAGCGATCGAGCCCGCTGTGCGCGCCGTGGCCGGACCTCGTCATCACCGCCGGCCGCCGCAACGAACCGCTCGCCCGCTGGATCCAGAAGCAGGCGGAGCCGTTCAAGCGGGTGCGGCTCGTGCATTGCGGCCGGCCGTGGATGAGCCTCGACCGCGTCGATCTGGTGGTGACGACGCCGCAATATCGACTGCCGCATCGCCCCAACGTGCTGCACAACAAGACACCGCTGCATCGCGTCACCGAATCGCGGCTGACGCAGGACGCCGCCCGCTGGGCCGGCCGCCTCGCCGACCTGCCGGAGCCGTACATCGCGGTGGTCATCGGCGGCAGCAGCGGCCCGTACAGTTTCGATTCGCGGGCCGCCGAACGCCTCGCCAAACAGGCGAGCGCCCTCGCCGCGCGTCTCGGCGGTTCGCTGATCGTCACCACCAGCGCCCGCACCGCCCCCGAGTCCGCCGCCGTCTTTCGCGCGCACGTGACCGCGCCGTCATACATCTATGATTGGCGGAAGGGCGATCCCGACAACCCGTACTTCGCCTTCCTCGGCCTCGCCTCCGACATCATCGTCACCGGCGACAGCATGTCGATGCTGGCGGAGGCGTGCGCGACGCGCAAGCCCGTCCACATTTTTGATCTGGGAGAGGGTGACAAGGCGATGCGTCCGCGGCCGGAGCCGGAACCGGGCGTCGAGGTGACCAGCAAGCGGTTCGAGATCGCGCACATCCATGCCTTCCTCTACCGCCTGCTGATGCGGCTGGGACCGGAGCGCCTGAGCCGGGACATTCGCATCATTCACCAGTATCTCACCGATACGGGGCGCGCCGTTTGGCTTGGCGATGCGTTTCCCGCCGATCGGGAACTGCCGAAACTCGATTGCCTGGGGCGGGCGGTGGCGCGGGTGCGCGCCCTGTTCGATTACCCGCTGCCGCGCCCCCGCGCCTCCAACGACGATCTCGCGACGCCCTACTGGACCCCGCACCGGCAATCGGCGTGAACCGGCCGCCGGCGCCCGGCCGATCGCCAGCGACGAGGCGGTGGCGGGTGTCGGCCGACCGCGGCCGTCCGCCCATCACCCTTTGCGTTCCCAGCCGCCCTTCTCACCCTGCTGCCAGAACGTGACCTCATGCCCGGCCTCGCGCCGCGCCCGCCAGCGCTGGCGGGCGGCGGCGAGAGCGGCGGCGTCGTTGCCGTCAAACAGATCAAAGCAGCGGGCGAAGGCCGCCAGATCGGCGACGTCAGCACCATCGGTGAGGAACAGGAAGGTGGCGCCGTTGGGATTTTCCTCGCGGCAGGTCACCCAGATCGGCTGATCGTCCGCATGACCGTCGACTGCCGATCCGTGCGGCAGCCAACTGTCCGGCCGATAGGTCCACAACTCGCCGACGATCGCCTCGACCCGCTCCTCGGACCCGGCCATGACCACGGCACGCTGCCCTTCGGCGAGCGTTCGTTCGAGCAGCTTCGGCAGCACGTCGGCGAGCGCCGAGCGTTGCAACTGATAGAACAGAACCTGCGTCATCCCCGGCCGGATGCCGGCGCCGACCCTGCCGCCTCAACCGTATCGGCGATGAAGCGATCAATCAGCCGCACACCGAAACCGCTGGCCCCCTTCGGCGTCAGGTCCCGATCCTTGGTCGACCAGGCGACGCCGGCAATATCAAAGTGCGCCCACGGCGTCTTGCCGACAAACCGCTGCAGAAACTGCGCGGCGGTGATGCTGCCGGCGCCCCGGTTGCCGACGTTCTTCATGTCGGCGATATCCGATTTGATCAGCTTGTCATACTCCTCGCCCAGGGGCATCCGCCACAACGGCTCGCCGACGGCGGCACCAGCCGCAATCAGTTGCGCCGCCAGCGTGTCGTCGTTGGCGAAGACGCCGGCCTGCTCGTGACCTAAGGCAATGATGATGGCCCCGGTCAGGGTGGCCAGATCCAGCATCGCCCGCGGCTGGAAACGCTGCTTGGCGTAGGTCAGGCAATCACAAAGAACGAGGCGGCCCTCGGCGTCGGTGTTGATCACCTCGATGGTCTGGCCCGACAGCGACGTGACGACATCGCCCGGCCGCTGCGCCGTGCCCGACGGCATGTTCTCCACCAGGCCGACGATGCCGACGACATTGGCCCGCGCCCGCCGCGCCGCCAGCGCCCGCATCGCGCCGATGACCGCCGCCGCGCCGGCCATGTCCCACTTCATATCTTCCATGTTGGCGGCAGGTTTGATGGAAATGCCGCCGGTATCGAACGTCACCCCTTTGCCGATCAGCACGATGGGGCCGCTCTCGTTGCTGTCGGCGCTCGCCGCCGGGGCCGCCGCCGCGGCATCGCCGGAGGGAGCGCCCGGCGGCCGGCCAGCGCCCCACCACTGCATGACGACGAGTTGCGATTCCCGCGCGCTGCCCTGGCCAACGCCGAGCAGCGCATTCATGCCGAGATGGCGCATTTCCGCTTCGCCGAGAACCTCGACCTCGACCCCGGACGCCGCCAGTTTCGCGGCCTGTTCGGCGAGGCTCTGCGGATGAATGACGTTGGCGGGCTCGGAGACGATGTCGCGGGTCAAGGCAACGGCCTCGGCAACCGGCTGCCGGGCCGCAAACGCCTTGGTCGCCCGTTCGGCGCCGTCGCAGGCGAACGTCAACAGCTGCAAGGAGGGCTTGTCATCCTCCTTTTCCTTGGTTCGGTACTTATCGAACCGATAGGCCCGCAGCGTCGCGCCAAACGCCATCTCCACCGCGATGTCGGTGGCGGCGAGACGGCAGCCCTCGAGGCCATCAAGGATGACGACGACGCTGTCCGCGCCGCTGCCGGCGAGGGCGGCTTGCAGAGCGCCGCCCGCGGCCTGACTCTTCAAGGCATCGAGTTCGGCCGCCGGGCCGAGTCCGTAGAGGAAAATCCCCTCGAAACGGCTGCCGGCCGGGGCGAGCACGGCGAGGGTGGTGCCGCGCTTGCCGCGAAAGCGGCTGCTCGCCATCGCCCGCGTCAGGCTGCCGCCCAGCCGATCGTCGAGGGCCTGCGCGGTGACCGTCAACCGACGCTCATCCAGCACGCCAACCGCAATGAAACCGCTTGCCGGCAACTCCGCTGCCGAGAACTGAACTCTCATCGTTTGCCTATTTGCTGAACGTCACGGCGATCGCAGCCGTCTTGATCTCGGGAATATGACGCCCGTTGCCGGCCTTGGGAAGCCCCCGGCCACTGCCCGGTTCAGACGAACGCGCCGAGGGAAATGGGCCTTCGCTGGCGCCCCCAGTCTCCCGGCGGCCCGGCGAAAACGCCGGCACAGCGCGTGCCGCAACGGCGGCAGCGGCCGTCGTCGGTGAGGTGCCAAGCCGTCAGCTCATACCAGTCGCGGCCGATCACGGCAGTGCCGCAGCCGTGGCAAACCGTCGCGTCGCCGACGATGTCATGCACGTTTCCGGTATAGGCATAGCGCAGCCCGCAACTCAGCGCGATGCGGCGCGCCCGGGTCAGCGTCGACTTCGGCGTGGCCGGCGTGTCCAGCATCTTCCAGTCGGGATGGAACGCGGAAAAATGCACAGGCACATCGGGGCCAAGGTTGCCGGCGATCCACTCGCACAGGGCGTGCAGTTCGCCATCGCTGTCGTTCTCGCCGGGGATGATCAGGTTGGTGATCTCCAGCCAGCAGTCGGTGTGCCGCTTCACGTAGAGAAGGGTATCGAGCACCGGCTGCAGCCGCGCCGAGCAGAGTTTTTCGTAAAACGTCTCGGTGAAGCCTTTCAGGTCGACGTTCGCCGCGTCCATGTGACGGAAGAACTCGGCGCGCGGCTCTTCGCAGATGTAGCCGGCCGTCACCGCTACGGTCTTGATTCCCAGCGCGTGGCAGGCCACGGCGGTGTCGATGGCGTATTCGAGGAAAATCACCGGGTCGTTGTAGGTGAAGGCGACGGACCGGCAGCCGGTCGCCTGGGCGGCGCGGGCGATCATCTCCGGGCTCGCCACGGCGTTCAACCGGTCGACCTCGCGGGACTTGGAGATATCCCAGTTCTGGCAGAACTTGCAGGTCAGGTTGCAGCCGGCGGTGCCGAAGGAGAGGACCGGCGTGCCCGGCAGGAAGTGGTTGAGCGGCTTTTTCTCGATCGGATCGATGCAAAAGCCGCTGGAACGGCCATAGGTGGTCAACACCATTTCGTCGCCGGATCGCGCCCGCACGAAACACAGGCCACGCTGCCCGTCGCGCAGGTGACACAAGCGCGGACAGACATCACACTGCAGCCGCCCGTCATCGAGGCGGTGCCAGTACCGCGCGGAAACCGCCTCGCCCAAGCCTTCGGCATCGCCCATGACGATCGGCACCCTTTCACTGCACCCTCTGCAAGTCCAAAATCATAGCAGACTTTGGAGGCGTGATGATGAGCGCGATTCGCCCGGCGGCCGTCGCCGGCATGTTCTACCCCGACGATCCCGACCGGTTGATCGCCATGGTCGATGGCCTGCTTGCGGACGCGAGCGCCCACGCCGCGGCGGATGACCCGGTGCCGAAGGCGATCATCGCTCCACATGCGGGGTATATCTACTCCGGCTCCATCGCCGCGTCCGCCTACGTCCGCCTCCGGCCCGCCGCCGGCCGCATCTCGCGGGTGGTCCTTCTCGGTCCTTGCCACCGCGTTGCCGTGCGCGGCCTCGCCCTGCCAAGCGCCCGGGCGTTCGCCTCGCCACTGGGCGCGGTGCCCGTCGATGGCGCCGCCGCCAGCGAGATCGCCACGCTGCCGCAAGTGCAGGTGTTTGACGAAACGCATCGCGCCGAACATTCCCTGGAAGTGCACCTGCCGTTCCTGCAGCGGCTGTTGCCCGCATTCTCCCTGGTGCCGCTGGTCGCTGGGCAGGCGACGGCGGACGAGGTGGCGGAGGTGCTGGAGCGGCTGTGGGGCGGCGAGGAAACGCTGATCATCGTCTCGTCGGACCTCAGCCATTACCTGCCCTATGACGCGGCACGCACCATGGACGCGGCCACGCGTGCCGCCATCGAACACCTGGACCCGACGCCGATCGGTTTCGAGCAAGCGTGCGGCCGCGTCCCGCTGTGCGGCCTGCTGCTGGCGGCCCGGCGCCACCAGCTTCGCCCGCGCACGCTCGATCTGCGCAATTCCGGCGATACCGCAGGCGACAAGCAGCGCGTCGTCGGCTACGGTGCCTGGATGTTCAGCCCCAGCGGCCGGAGCCGCACGGCGGGCGCGGCTGACGAGAAGACCACCGCTACCGCCACCACCGACGACCGACGGCAGTTTGCAGCAGAGACCGAAGCGCTGCTCGCGCAGCATGGCGAAACGCTCTTGCACCTGGCCGCATCGTCGGTGACGCACGGGCTGCGCTGCGGGCAGTCGCTGCCCGTCGGCATCGCCGATCAGCCCGGCGCGCTGCTGCAGCCCGGCGCCTCGTTCGTCACGTTGAAGCGCAGCGGACAGCTCCGGGGGTGCGTTGGCTCGGCGCAGGCGCACCGACCCCTCGCCCACGATGTCACGGAAAACGCGTTTGCGGCGGCTTTCCACGATACCCGCTTTCCGCCGCTGACCGCCGAGGAGATCGATGGCCTGACCGTTTCGGTGTCCCTGCTCAGTGCGCCAGCGGCGATCCCGTTCACCGACGAGGATGACCTTCTGCATCGGTTGAAACCCGGCGAGGATGGACTGATCCTGCGCATCAATTCCCATCGCGCCCTCTTTCTGCCACAGGTCTGGCAACAGCTGCCGGAACCGCGGCAGTTTCTGGACCAGCTCAAGCTGAAGGCCGGCCTGCCGGCTGCGTTCTGGTCGAAGGATGTGCAGGCATGGCGCTTTATCTGCCGCTCGATCTCGTCGGACCAGTTGGCCGACCCGGCGGGGGTGTGGGCATGACGCCGGCCCCGCGCCGCCAGCGTTCACCACGGGCCGGCGGCGGCGCCAAACGGGAGAACGATCGATGAGCGTGTTCGGATTGGGCCAGCCGGTGCGCCGCAGCGAAGACGCCCGCCTGCTCACCGGCGCCGGCCGCTACGTGGCCGACACCACCCCGCCGGGCACATTGTTCGCCGCCTTCCTGCGGTCTTCCCATGGCCACGCCGAGATCGCCGGCATCGACACCGCAGCGGCGTCGGCCGTCGCCGGCGTTCGCGCCGTCTTCACCGCCGCCGACCTGGCCGCCGACGGCCTCGGCGATCTTCCCTGCGCGGTGCCGGTCAAGGATCGCCACGATCGGCCGCTGCCCCGTCCGGGCCGCCGCCTGCTGGCCCGCGACCGCGTCCGTCATGTGGGCGAGGCGGTGGCGATGGTCATCGCCGATACGGCGGAAGCGGCGCGCGACGGCATCGAGGCGATCGACGTCACCTACCACGCCTTGCCGGCGGTAACGGCGATCGCCGACGCGACCGCCGCCGGCGCCCCCGCGCTGCACGACGAGGCGCCGGGCAACCTTGCGTTTTTCTGGCAGCGGGGGGATGCGCGAGCCGTCGAACAGGCGATGGCGGCGGCGGCGCACATCGTGCACCTCGACCTCGTGCACAACCGGGTCGTGCCGTCGGCGATGGAACCGCGGGCGGTCGTCGGCGACTATGACGCGGCAGCGGAGCGCTACACCCTGACTACGTCGAGCCAGGGCGCCCACGCCATACGCGACCTGCTCGCCGAGGCGACGCTGAAGGTGCCGGCGGATCGCATCCGGGTGATCATCGGCGACGTCGGCGGCGGCTTTGGCACCAAGATTTTCCATTATCCGGAGGAGGCGCTGGCGCTGTGGGCGGCGCGGCGGCTGGGCCGGCCGGTGACGTGGGTGGGCGACCGCAGCGAAGCCTTCGTCGCCGACACCCACGGGCGCGATCAGGAGAACCGCATCCGCGCCGCCTTTGCCGCCGATGGCCGCATGCTGGCCCTCGAAGTGCACAGCCGCGCCAACATGGGCGCCTATTTGAACTGGTTCGCGCCGGCGATCCCGTCGCAGATGACCGGCTGCATGCTGGCCGGCGCCTACGCCGTTCCCGCCATCTTCGCCACCTGTGAGGGTGTCTACACCAACACGACACCGGTGGACGCCTATCGCGGCGCCGGCCGGCCGGAGGCCACCTACATCATCGAACGGCTGATGGACGCGGCGGCGCGTCAGATCGGCATGGCCCGCGATGACCTCCGCCGCCGCAACTTCATTCGCCCTGAGCAGATGCCGTTCCGCACCGCTTCCGGCTGCACCTATGATTCCGGCGACTTCGCCCGCAACCTGAACGACGCCCTCGCCGCCGCTGAAGCCGACGCTTTCGAAACCCGCCGTGCCGCGGCGGCCGCGCGCGGCCGGCTGCGCGGCCTCGGCTTCTCCACCTACGTCGAAATCTGCGGGTTCGAGGAGGAGGAGGCGACCCTCCGCTTTCCGGCGGACGGCGGCGTCGAACTTCTCATCGGCACGCAGTCGACCGGTCAGGGGCATGAGACCGCCTATGCGCAGATCATTGCCGACCGGCTCGGCGTGCCGTTCGAGCGCATCCGGGTGGTCCAGGGTGACACCGACCGCATTCCCTTCGGCCGCGGCACCGGCGGCTCGCGCTCGCTGCCGGTGGGGGGGCCAGCGGTGCTTGCCGCCGCCGCCGCCGTCATCGACAACGGCCGCATCCTGGCCCGCCAACTGCTGCAGGCCGGCGATGCCGAGGTCGTGTTCGACGGCGGGTGCTTCGCCGTCGCCGGCAGCGGCCGCCGCATCCCGCTGCTGGAACTGGCGGCGGCAGCGCGGGCGCCGGAGAATGCGCCGACGGCGGCGACGGGATCCGGCCTCGACGCGGTGGCCCGCTACGCCTCGCAGGCCTCCACCTTTCCCAACGGCTGCCACGTCTGTGAGGTGGAGATCGACCCCGAGACCGGCGCCCTCAGCATCGAGGGCTACTGGGTCGTCGACGACTTCGGCACCATCGTCAACCCGCTGCTGCTGACGGGACAGATTCACGGCGGCATCGCCCAGGGGATCGGCCAGGCGCTGATGGAACGGGCGGTTTACGAGCCCGCAACGGGACAGATGCAGGCCGGCAGCTTCGTCGACTATGCGCTGCCGCGAGCCGGCGACATTCCGGCGATGTCGGTCGCCTTCAACGTCGTGCCATGCCAAACCAACCCGCTGGGCATCAAGGGCGCCGGCGAGGCGGGGACGATCGGCGCCTGCCCCGCCGTCATCAACGCCGTGCTCGACGCACTGGCGCCGGTCGGCGTACACCACATTGACATGCCGGCGACGCCGCACGCACTCTGGCGCGCGATCCGCGACGCTGCGCCGTCCTCCGACGCGAAGGAGTAGCCGCCCTTGGGCATCGACATTCGTCCTGACCTCGTTGCGGAAGTCAGGGCCATCGCCGAACGTGCCGGCCGTCTGATCCTCGAGGTCTACGACGGCGACTTCGCCATCGAGCACAAGGATGACGCCTCGCCGGTGACGGAGGCGGACCGCCGCGCCGAAGCGCTGATCCTGGGGGCGCTGCGCGGCGAAATCGGCCTCGGCCTGCCCATCGTCGCCGAGGAGGAGGTGGCCGCCGGCCGCATGCCGCAGGTCGGCGCGGCGCCGTTCTGGCTGGTCGACCCCCTCGACGGCACCAAGGAGTTCATCAACCGCCGCGGCGAGTTCACCGTCAACATCGCCCTCATCGAGGGCGGCGCGCCGATCCTCGGCGTCGTCCATGCCCCGGCCATCCCCGTCACCTACTGGGGCAGCCGGCATGGCGCCTTCGTCGCGCGGGGCGATGCGGTGCAGCCCATTCGCTGCCGGCCAATGCCCCAAAAGGGGATCGTTGCGGTGGCGAGCCGGTCCCACCGGACGCCCGAGACCGATGCCTACCTCGCCCGCTACGACATCGCCGAGGCGATCTCCTCCGGCTCCTCCATCAAGTTCTGCCTGGTCGCGGAAGCCCGCGCCGATCTTTATCCACGCACCGGGCGGACGATGGAATGGGATACCGCCGCCGGTGACGCCGTCGTCCGCTTCGCCGGCGGTTCGGTGACCGACCTTGACGACCGGCCCCTGCGCTATGGCAAGCCGGGCTTCGCCAACCCCCATTTCGTCGTCCGCGGCGCCCCCGCAGCGTGAACGGCGTGCTGCCGGTGCCGGCAACCGCGGCGGCGATCGCGGCGGCGGCGGCGCGGCTCCGCGACGGCGAACTCGTCGTCTTTCCAACGGAAACGGTGTACGGCCTGGGGGCCGACGCCACCAGCGAGCGGGCGATCGCCGCGATCTTCGCCGCCAAGGGCCGGCCGCGCTTCAATCCCTTGATCGTCCACGTCGCCGACATCGACGCCGCCGGCGCCATCGCCGAAGTCGATGACCGTGCGCGCCTGCTCGCCGCCCGCTTCTGGCCGGGGCCGCTGACCCTCGTGCTGCCGCGGCGCAGTGATGCCATGATTTCCCGGCTCGTCTCCGCCGGCCTCGACACCATTGCCGTGCGCGCCCCCAACCATCCCGTGGCGCAGGCACTGCTGCGGGCGGCGGCCCTGCCCGTGGCCGCGCCGAGCGCCAACCTTTCCGGCCAGCTCAGCCCGACGCGCGCGGAGCACGTCGCGGCGGGCGCCCTCGCTTGGCGCGTGGCGATGATTCTTGATGGCGGGCCGTGTCCCGTCGGCGTCGAATCGACCGTCATCGACATGCGCGGCCCCACCGCCGCCCTGTTGCGGCCGGGTGGCGTGCCGGCGGAGGCGATCGCCGCCGTCGTCGGTACCCTGGCCGGAACGGCTATGGCGAAAGGCGCCGCCCCGCCGTCGCCCGGGATGCTCAGCCGCCATTATGCGCCATCCCGGCCACTGCGCCTGAACGCCACGGCGGCCGGCCCCGGTGAGGCGCTGCTTGCCTTCGGGCCGGATGCACCCGCCGACGCCGCCTTCAACCTGTCCCCCCGCGGCGATCTGCGGGAGGCGGCGGCCAACCTGTTCGCCATGCTGCACCGGCTCGATCGGCCGGGTGTCGCGGCGATCGCGGTGATGGCGGTGCCGGAAGCGGGTCTCGGACGGGCCATCAACGACCGCCTGCGGCGCGCCGCCGCCAGCGGTGATGATGACGACTTCGACCGCGGTCCGGCCGCGCCCTGCATCCTGCCCGACCTTGAGGACGGCCCGTCGTAATCACCCGCGCCACGCGAGGCGCTTGCGCCGCGGTGCCGAGGGGCGCTAAGCCGCTACCGATGCAATGGGATTTTCCGCCGATGGCCGCTGTCCGCCGTTTGCTCGCCGTCCCGCCAGTGCTTGCGCTGATGCTGCTTTGCGGCCTGCCGGCGCCATCCCTGGCGGTGACGCCGCAGGCGCTGATCGCCGCACAGAAGGCGGCGGCGGGTCCGCCATCGGCTCAGGCAGCGCCGCCGCCGCCGGGCGATCTGCTGACGCCGGAGCAGGTCGACGGACATGTCGCCGCACTGACCGACGAGCAGGCGCGGGCGCAACTCCTCGAAAGGCTGCACGCCGAGGCCGAGCAGCGGCGGCAGGCGGAAATCGCCGCCGCAGCACCGCAACGGACGGGTCTCGACGCCGCCGCCGAGATGATGGCAGCGCGCATCGAGCGGACCAAGGCGCGCGCCGCCGAGGCCCGGAACGAGGCCGCGAACATCCGCGACCACGGCGAGATCATGCTGATGGCGCTCACCGACCAGCAGGGCTGGCCGGCGGTGGGCCGCGGTGCCGGTATTCTCGCCGCGCTGCTGATTCTCGGCGGGCTGCTGGAATGGGGGCTTCGCCGCGCGCTGAGCACGACGCGCCATCGGCTCGGCGCCGCGCTCGGCTCGACGCCGTTGAGCCGCGTCGGCACCTTCGCCAGCCTGCTGATGTTCGATGCGCTGGCGCTCGCCGTCTTCACCGTTGGCGCGGCCGTCCTGTCGTTCGCGTTCTATCCGAAGCACGACCCGATGCGGGAAGTGCTGATCACCATCATTCTCGCCATCAGCCTTGTTCGCGGCGTCCACCTCCTCGCTCTTCGCGTGATTTCGGGTCCGGGCAGTTTGATCCCCGTATCGGCGGAGTTTGGCCAACGCCTGATGACCTGGATCGTTGGCCTTTCGGCCCTGGTGTCGTTCACCATCGCCGTGCCGCCAATGCTGCGGCATCTGGGCCTGCCCGAAGTGTTGTCGCGGGCGTTCGTCCAACCCTTCATCGCTCTCATCCTGATCGCGACGATCGCCATGGTATGGCGTCTGCGCGCCCATTTCGTCCGCGAGCAGGGGGCGGAGACGCAACTGCCGGCGACCTATTTCATCTTCGCGACCGCGTATGGCGCCATCGTCTACCTGGTGACCGCCGAAACCTCGTTTCTCGGCGAGAAGAGCACGGCGATCTATGCCTACTTGAGCTTCATTCTGGTCATCGTTGCGCCCAGCCTCGTCGGCCTGCTCAACCGTACCCTCGATCACGTCGCGCCCCCGGCCGCCAGCGTTCTGCCCCCCGACGAAACCGGCACGGTGTCCGAAACCGCATTGGCGGCGGCAGCCGGGCGGTCGTTGCAGGTGCGGACGAAGACCCTCCTCCTCGGCTTTGCCTATTTCGTCATTCTCAGCTTCGCGTTCGCCCTGCTGATGGAGACGTGGTTCCGCGGCACCCTTGGCATCGCCCAGACCGAGGCCGGTGCGCGCGTCGGCCGCGCCATCATCAACATCTACATCACGGCGCTGCTCGCCTACATCGCGTGGCAACGGGTGGAAGGCTGGGCGCAAAAGCATCTCGCCGACGACGAGGCGGAGCGTCAGGGCGCCGCCGACGGGGAAGACTCCGAGACGTCGGTACCCAAGCGCAGTCGAATGGGCACGCTGGCGCCGCTGATCCGGTTCACCGTGATCATCGCCCTCGCGGCAACGGTGATCATGATCGTGCTGTCGTCGGTGGGCATCGACATCGCGCCGCTGCTGGCCGGTGCCGGTGTCGTCGGCATCGCCGTCGGTTTCGGCGCGCAATCGCTGGTGCGCGATATCCTGTCGGGGGTGTTTTTCCTCATCGACGACGCCTTCCGCGTTGGCGAGTACATCGAAATCGACAGCCTGTTGCGCGGCGAGGTGGAACGGCTGACGATCCGGTCCATGCAGCTGCGCCATCACCGGGGCGCGCTGCTCACCCTGCCCTATGGCACCTTGCGCGCCATCATCAATCACAATCGCGACTTTGCCATCTATAAGCAGGAATTCCGCGTCCCCTACGACACCGACCTCGAAAAGGTGAGG